>NZ_JBXWLY010000014.1:0-128177 GCF_059609525.1 Ruegeria sp. YTSC325 | reverse complement strand
CATGATCGACTGATCCAAGGCACATAAAACACAAAAAAAGGCGCCCAAACGGGCGCCTTTCCGCGTTTCGCGGTAGGCTAATGGCTAAGCCCCCATGAACACGTAACCTACCCCGTGAACGGTCACCAGAATTTCGGGCGCTTTTGAGTTCACTTCAATTTTGTTCCGCAGCCGTCCAATTATCACATCTACGGTGCGATCAAAGGGTTGCCAGTCGCGACCTGATAGACAGTCCAGCAACTGATCTCGTAGCAGCACGCGCTTGGGGCGTTGGGCGAGATAGCTGAGCAGTTCAAACTCGCCTCGCGTGAGGTGAACGTCTTCTCCATTTGTTGCTGTCAACGTGCGTGCGCCGCGATCAAGAGTAAGCCCGTTGAACTCGAGCACCTCATCCTGTTCCGAATGAGGAACGGCCGGCATTGCGACCCTGTGCAGTATGTTCTTTGTCCGCACCAATAATTCGCGCAGGTTGACGGGTTTGTGCAAATAGTCATCAGCACCAATCTGTCAATCATTACAACCATCGACGCTATCACGAGAGCCTACAAAACCTCACCCCGGCCGATGTCTACTTCGGACGCGGGCAGACCATTCTAAATCAACGAGAAAGGATCAAACGAAAGACCATCGAAACGCGACGCTTGCTTCACCGCAAATCCGCCGCATAATCACATGAACCAGATGAGCCAGACCCTCTCTTAGCTCACGCCGCCATCTGTCCCAAAATCCCTGACGACGGACAGCCTTTGACGTTTTTCAAGACGCCGGGGGCATGGCAAACCAACGACACAGGTTTACCAGCACCATGGAAGGCTTCGATCAGGGCAATCGACTTCGCGTCTTCGGCGAGATCCCACAATGGGCCGTGGCCGCCAGGA
Source organism: Ruegeria sp. YTSC325 (assembly GCF_059609525.1). Taxonomy (NCBI): domain Bacteria; kingdom Pseudomonadati; phylum Pseudomonadota; class Alphaproteobacteria; order Rhodobacterales; family Roseobacteraceae; genus Ruegeria; species Ruegeria sp. YTSC325. Next base: position 127,299 of record NZ_JBXWLY010000014.1, on the reverse strand, counting down.
TAGAAGAGCGCGTCATAGTCTTCTGCATTGACGTCCGCCAACTTTTCAGTCGTCGCCAATTGAGCCATTGCCTCTGCATCTGCCTCAAATGCCCGTGTGGCATCTGTCTGGAAACCTTCATCTGCGCTTTTGGGGTCAAGAGGCGGCAATCCGCCCTTGGGAGACGCCAGTGTGATCTGAGCTCCTGCGTTTTTGAAAACGTAATAAGGAGCCGCCAGCTCTTCGAGCCAAAACCCGGTTTTCAGCCCGGTATCACCGAGTTTGTCATGCGATGTGAGAACCATCAGGATTTTCATGATTATGATCCATAAATGTTGCTTATATGTGTGTCCGCCCTTCCTTGGCCTGCAGCAACGAGAGGAGTGAGTCGCCACAGGGTAAGGTCGGTGAGCACTTCAACTATCCTGTATTAGACCGGTCGTTTAGTCATATCTTTCTGGCCCCAACCATACTGGCAAAGAATATTTTGTGCTCAACTGAGATATTGCGAACAGAGAAGATTAATATTAGACTGTTCGTCTAGTGAAATCAAATTCGCCTGAAGTAAACACATGAACACACGGTCTAATATCGTTGCAGCGGGCCAGACCCTGATCGGCCAAAAAGGTTTCAGCGCCGTAGGGCTTGCCGAAATCCTGAAGTCAGCCGGCGTTCCCAAGGGGTCATTCTATCATTTCTTTGCGTCTAAGGACGCATTCGGCGCCGCCGTATTAGACGATTACTTTGATGCCTATCATGCCGAAATGGACGAGATGTTTGGCATGCAAGGGCTCACGCCGGGCGAAAAACTCATGCTCTATTTTGCCAACTGGCGCGAACACCAGAGGCTTAACGACTGTCAGGGCAGATGCCTGGCCGTCAAATTGGGAGCAGAGGTTTCAGACTTCTCAGAGACCATGCGTCATGCGTTAAAGCAAGGAACGGACGGCATTATCTCGCGCCTTGCAAATGTAATCGAAACTGGAAGGGAAGATGGTTCGCTGCGGCCTCCATCGTCCAGTGAAGATGCCGCCGCCAATCTGTACGCTCTTTGGGTCGGCGCGAGCATCATGGTCAAAATCTCACGCGAGCAAGACGCCTTCGACGCGGCGCTGATAAACACGCGGCAGATGTTGAAAATGGCTGCGAGCTGACACAGGCTTCAGATACTTTCTAGCTTGTCACTGGTGTACACGGTGACTCCGTTCGCGGCGGTATGGGCGATTGTACCCACTGCCCGCGCGACCTGGCTGGTCTTGATGGGTCGATATTTTTTGAGTGGACCACATAGAAGAAAATTAAAGTGAGGCATAATGCGACCGGCCCATTTTTCTTTGAACCGATGGTCCTAGCGATCACCCAGCAACAAAGATGGTCTAAGTATATCGACAGAAGGATACCCAATCCTAGCGAGGTCACGTTCTGTCTCGCCTTTGACATTTGCATAGTAACTGGTAGACCCGATCCTTGCTCCCATTGAAGACACTAAAAGAAACCGCGTGGCCCCCTTTCGATACGCAATTCGGGCGCATTGCAGGACATAGTCATGGTCGATCTCGCGGAATGCCTCACGACTCCCGGCCACTTTCTGAGTTGTTCCAAGGCAACAAAACACTGTGTCCGCACAAAGGCTCGCGGCGACCGCTTCGATAGAACCCTTGTCCGCCAGAACCTGGACAACCTTATGTCCTTCGTACTTAATTGGCTTGCGATCGACACAAACAACGCGTTCCCAGCGTTCGTCACGTATTGGCAAGTCGACCAGTGCTCTGCCGACAAGTCCGGTTCCTCCAAAAACAAGAGCAGTCCCAGACATGAACGGAACCTTCAGCATCCATGGTTTGGGTTATGGTTTTCGTTCGATAGACGATCACCGGTCAGTGACGCTAAGGAATAACCGAACATCGGCGCGCGAACCTAAGCGGCACCTTGGGATCAAGATACCGCTTAGGTCTTTTTATTAACTGGGCAGGTATTCCCTGCTCCAGCTCTCGCTGACCGTGCCATCGTTTAACATTCCGTCAATGGCTGCGTCGTCATAGCCCAGCTCCTGCAGAACCGCCCGCGTGGACGTGCCGAATTTCTCGGCCGGGTCCAGCGCATAGACCGTTCCGCGCACAGGGCGGATGGCAAAGGGTCCAGCTGCGTGACCGTGTGGCCGCTGGGGTGATCTTCGCGCACCGAGAAGGAATAGCTGCCCCGGTCGATCCCCGGCGTGCCATCCGCGGGCCGCGCGTTGTAATAGCGCAGCGATTCGATGTTTTCGCAGATCGTTCCGCCCACATCCGCCGCCTGCAGACGTTCCGCCCAGTCGCTGGCGCGAGCCTGATAAAAGGCGTTGGCCAAAAAGGCGTCGCGATCCTCGGGGGCGACCTCTTCTAACCCTTCCAGACCCTCGACCGAAGCCAGACGGGGCACATCGTGTTCATAGGCGCTCAGCAGGATGAAACGGTCGGACGAGGTGTAGTAAAAGCGCGTCAGCGCGTCATAGCCGTTGAACTCACGGCCCGCCGGTTCGTCAAACAGCCCCCGGCGTTCATGGTCATAGCAGTAGGGGATCTGCGCCAGACCGCTGAGCGCCGCCAGCGAGGTGCGCGGACGCCCGACCTGACCGGTTTTAAGCTTTTGGTACAGCGCCGTCGCCACACCAAGCGAGCCGCCAAAGCCGCACATGACGTCAATGGTGCCCACATGCGCGTGTTCCTCGGGCGTCTCCATCGAGCCGCCAAAGCGCAGCATGATGCCTGTGGTGGCCTGCACCAGATCGTCATAGCCCAGATAGTTCGACCGCGGGCCCCGGCGGACGCCGCCAAAGCAATCCATCTTACAGAAGATCGCATCAGGGTTCAGTTTCGCTAGGTTTTCGCGGTCCAGACCCATCGACTGCACCTGCGCGTCGGTTGCGTTCCAGACGATGACATCGACGGATTTCACCAGTTTCTCAAAGATCTCGCGACCTTCGGGCGATTTCATATCCGCCAGAACCGAGCGTTTGCCCGAACCATGTGTCAGGCTGAAAATCACCGTGTTCCAGCAGTCATAAAACGGCTTGGCCGGGTCCAGCTTGATCACCTCGGCCCCGAAACGGGCCAGATAGGACACGGAATGCGGCCCGGCAATCACGTTGCACAGGTCCAGAATGCGGACGCCGTCCAGCCAGCCGGTTTTCTCTTCTTCAGGCACCGGGTCGGGCACCGCGGTTTCATGCGCGCGCAACGAGGCCAGAGCCGTGTCGAAATCCACCCATTCCCGGCCGCGCGGTTCGAGCATTTCTTCGCCGCTTTCCTCAAGCCAGACCATCGGGCCGGGCTGGATCATGGTGCCAAACTCGGGGTCTTCGACCTCGACCATCAGACCGGCGGTTTCGGCGTGATCATCGTGAATCCACTCCTGCAACCAGCGCTGAGGCGCGCCGGGGAATTTGCCGCGGCCGAAAATCCGCTCCCATTCCTTTGAGGTCCGTGTCAGGAACACCTCTTTCATCCGCTCGGCGATCTTGTCGGCCCATTCCTTTGGCAGGGGATAAACGCCCAGCGAAACGTCGTTCTTCCACTCGGACATGGGCAGATAGGTGTCTTCTTCCTCGGTCAGCCCTTCCTCGACCAGCTCATCATAGATGCCAAGCTTCTTGAGGCAGCGCTTGGCGTGGTCCTTGTGGCTAGGGCAGACCACATAGAACATCCGCCCGTCTTTACACTTGTAGGACCGGTAGAACGGGTCCAGCAATTCCTGCAGGTCTTCGTAGCTGACATTCATCGGCAGACCTTCGACTCGGCGCCGCTCGATCTCAAGCTCGCGCTGGGTCTTATAGCGGTCGGGATAGTCCTCGATCTTGATCGAGTTGTAGCTGAGCCCTTCCATCACGGCCGAGGCCAGCGGCACCTCGATCTGGTCGCCGTACCCGGTACGCTTGCGCGATTGCAGCGCCAGCACCACCGAAGACGCGGCCAGCATCGTGCCATAGGCCGAAGCCAGCGGCAGCGGCGAAAAGGAGGGGTTGATCCCCATCAGCACCCGGTTCAGGCCCATATCGGTGAACACGCCCGAAGACGCGGCGATGACGCTTTCATAGGCCCGCCATTCGCGGCGCAGCTCGTCATTCGAGGCAAAACCGGGGATCGACAGAGTGATCAGTTCAGGGCGGGCTTTGCGCATCTCGGCGAACTCCAGACCCATGCGGGTCATGGTGCCAGGACGGAAGCTTTCGACCAAAATATCAGCCTCGGCGATCAACTGGCGGACCTGATCCATACCTTCGTCGGTTTTCAGGTCCAGCGTCACAATCTGTTTGTTGCGGTTCAGCGTCGCATTGGCCGGGCTCTCCCACAGCGGACCACCGGGGATTTCCACCCGGATCACGGTCGCGCCGAAATCGGCCAGCACCATGGCAACGGCCGGGCCAGCGATATATTGACCAAAATCGATCACCTTGACACCGGCAAGCGGCAGCTCCGTGGACGTGTGACGTGTCATGTGCATTATCCCTGCAAAATGTCGGACCCGCAGCCCGATATGACGTGAAAAGCCCCGGGTCCGCCCATGAACCCGAGGCCAGATTTTTCTGATCGCCGCGTTAGCGGCCCGCCTGAATCCACCGCGCCGCCTTTTCCGCGATCATCAGGGTCGGAGCGTTGGTATTGCCGCTAGTGATCTCGGGCATGATCGAGGCATCGACCACGCGCAATCCCTTGATCCCCTTGACCTTGAGCTGAGGGTCAACCACGGCCGTCGGATCATCCGCGCTGCCCATCTTGGCGGTGCCGACGGGGTGGAAGATTGTGTTGGCGATATCGCCCGCCAGCTTGGCCAGTTCCTCATCGGACTGGTACTGGGTCCCCGGTTTCCATTCCTGCGGGTTATAGCGCTTCATGGCCGGTTTCGCCATAATTTCACGCACCTGACGCAGGCTGTCAGCGGCGACCTTGCGGTCATCCTCGGTGTCCAGATAGTTTGGCGCGATCATCGGTGCGTCGGTATATTTGCCCGACCGGATGCGCACATGGCCACGGCTGGTGGGGTTCAGGTTGCACACACTGACCGTGATCGCCGGGAAATCATGCAGGTCTTCGCCAAAGGCCTCAAGGCTCAGCGGCTGGACATGATATTCCAGATTGGCATGGGTGCGGCTGGGGTCCGACCGGGTGAAGGCACCCAGCTGGCTGGGCGACATGCTCATCGGGCCCGAGCGCTGCAGCGCATATTGCAGGCCGATCTTGGCCTTGCCCACCAGGCTGTTGGCCAGGGTGTTCAGGGTTTTGGCCCCGTCCACTTTGAACACGGCGCGGATCTGCAGGTGATCCTGCAGGTTCTCACCCACGGCGGGCGCGTCCAGCACCACGTCGATGCCCTGCGATTTCAGGAATTCACCATCCCCGATGCCCGACAGCTGCAGAATCTGCGGCGAGTTGATAGCCCCGGCGGACAGAATGACCTCGGCCTGCGCCTTGACGGTCACCGGCTGGCCCGCACGGCGGACAATTGCACCGGAACAGCGGATCGCGCCGTCATCAGTGGTGTCAAAGGTCAGACGCTCGACCTGCGCTTCGGTCCAGATGGTCAGGTTCTGACGGTCCTTCGCCGGACGCAGGAACCCTTTCGAGGTATTCCAGCGCCAGCCCGACTTCTGGTTAACGTCAAAGTAACCTACCCCGGCATTGTCGCCCGAGTTGAAATCGTCGGTCGATTCAATGCCCGCCTCATTTGCGGCCTTAGCAAAGGAATCCAGCACGTCCCATTGCAGGCGCTGCTTTTCAACGCGCCACTCGCCGCCATGGCCATGCAGGTCAGAAAAGCGGCTGTTGTCGCCAGTCGCCGGGTCCGCCCCGCCATCCAGCTTGTAGTGGTTTTCATGCGCCTTGAAGTCGAGCAAAGAGTTCTGCCAGCTCCAATCCTCTTCGCCGCTCAGCTTTGCCCAATTGTCAAAGTCACGCGCTTGACCCCGCATGTAGATCATGCCGTTGATCGACGAGCAGCCTCCCAGCGTCTTGCCACGTGGATAGCGCAGCGTTCGACCGTTCAGGCCCTTGTCGGGCTCGGTCTGGTACAACCAGTCGGTGCGGGGGTTGCCAATGCAGTACAGATACCCGACGGGGATGTGAATCCACGGGTAATTGTCTTTCTTACCAGCTTCCAGCAGCAGGACACGTTTCGACGGATCCTTGCTGAGACGATTGGCCAGCAGGCAGCCGGCGGTGCCGGCCCCCACGACGATATAGTCAAAGGTTTCCATGGTCAGTGCTCCGATCTCAGCGCGCGACGGGCATAGTGAACTCAGCGCCTTTTGAGATGCTTTCAGGCCAGCGCTGCATGATGGACTTCTGCTTGGTGTAGAAGCGGACGCCCTCTTCGCCATAGGCGTGGGTGTCGCCGAACAGGCTCTTCTTCCAGCCGCCAAAACCGTGCCAGGCCATCGGCACTGGGATCGGCACGTTCACACCAACCATGCCCACCTGAATCTGACGCCCGAACTCGCGCGCGGCGTTGCCGTCGCGGGTGAAGATGCTGACGCCGTTGCCGAACTCGTGGTCGTTGATCAGCTGTACACCCTCGGCAAAGCTGTCGACGCGGATGCAGGACAGAACCGGGCCAAAGATTTCCTCTTTGTAGATCGTCATGTCCTTGGTCACATTGTCGAACAGCGTGCCGCCCATCCAATAGCCATCCTCGTGACCCTCAACCGTGTAGCCACGGCCATCGACCACCAGATCAGCGCCTTCTTCGACACCTTTGGCAATGTAGCCGGTGATCCGCTCATGCGCCGCCTTGGTGACGATCGGACCCATCTCGGCATCCATCTCGACCCCGTTCTTGACCTTGAGGCTTTTCAGACGCTCCGCGATCATCGGCACGATCTTGTCGGCCACGTCGCCTACCAGCGTGGCCACCGAGATCGCCATGCAGCGCTCGCCGGCCGAGCCATAAGCCGCGCCCATCAGCGCATCGACGGCCTTGTCCAGATCGGCATCGGGCATCACCAGCATGTGGTTCTTGGCCCCACCCAACGCCTGCACGCGCTTGCCGTGACGGGCGCCGGTCTCGTAGATGTAATTCGCAATCGGGGTCGAACCGACGAAGGAAATCGCCTGCACGTCGGGGTGCTCCAGCAGCGCGTCCACGGCCACCTTGTCGCCCTGCACCACGTTGAAAACGCCATCGGGGAAGCCGGCCTCTTTCATCAGCTCGGCATACATCAGCGACGGAGTCGGGTCAGTCGGCGAGGGCTTCAGGACAAAGGTGTTGCCTGCCGCGATGGCGACCGGGAACATCCACATCGGCACCATCACCGGGAAGTTGAACGGGGTCACACCCGCCACCACGCCCAGCGGCTGGCGCAGGGTCCAGTTGTCGATGCCGGTCGAAACCTGATCGGTGAAATCGCCCTTGAGCAGCTGCGGGATACCGCAGGCGAACTCGACGATATCGATGCCGCGCTCAACCTCGCCGCGGGCGTCGGTGAAAACCTTGCCATGCTCGGCAGTGATGGCGCGGGCCAGCTCGTCCTTGTGCTCGTTCAGCAGGTTCAGAAACTTGTTCATCAACCGCGCGCGGCGGATCGGAGGCATGTTCGACCACGCCGGAAACGCCGCCTTGGCCGCCGCAACCGCCTTGTCCACATCCCCAACCGAGGCCAGATCAACCTGCCCCGTCAGAGCCCCCGTCGCCGGGTTGAACACGTCCTGAGTGTTGGTGCGCGCACCACCATAAACCTCGCCATTGATATAGTGGCCGATTGCAGTCGTCGTCATGGATGCCTCCTCCTTGGGTTGACCTCAATCTGCCAAATCCAAACAAAACAAATCCAATGACTAATCATACCAAGTGATATAAGCAGCGTTAATATATCACCGACCGGAAACGTATAATAAGTTGTTTTTAATAAATTAATTCTCCGGAAAACGAGTAGATTACGACTCCCTCAGCGCCCAAAGGGGACTCTCGATGAACTAACTGTCGGGTCGAATACGCGCGGCCGTCTTGTTGGCAAACGCCTCAAGTCGCGCGCGGGCATCAGTTTGAGTATTCACCACGCCGGCAACGACCGATTCGGCATAGGCCGCGTCCAAAGGAGACATGTTCTGCATGTGGCTGATCGCAGAGCAGATGGCAAAGTTGGTCAACGGCAGGTTCTCAGCCGCGCGGCGCGCAAGGTCCAACGCTTTGTCAAAGCTGGACCCCTCGACACGGTATTGCGCTAGGCCGATTTCAACTGCCTCCTGCCCCTGATAAACGCGGCCCGTCAGCATCATGTCGACCATGCGGGCCTTGCCAACAAGATCAGCCACCCGAATAGTGGCCCCTCCGCCGGTGAACAGCCCACGCTGGCCCTCGGGTAGAGCGAAATAGGTGCTGGCGTCGGCGACACGGATATGCGCCGCACTGGCCAATTCCAATCCGCCGCCCACAACAGCGCCAGTAAGGGCGGCGATCACGGGAACGCCGCCATATTCCATTTTATTGAACGCTTCATGCCAACGCAGGCAGACATGCATGAAATCAGCAGGACTGCGATCGGCCTGATGGTGCTCGACCAGATCGAGGCCAGCGCAAAAGTGATCGCCTTCACCCTTCAGGACAATCGCCGCGGCGCCAAGTCGAGGCGCGCTGCTGAACAGGTCAACCAGTTCATCAATCGTGGCAATATCCAACGCGTTGCGTTTGTTCGGGCGGTTCAGTCGCACAATCCAGACGCCATCTTCGTGTCGCTCAACGACCAGATTCTTCAGTTCACTCAGTTGGTCGAGGGTCAGCATCGTCTATCCTATGGCTTTTTGTCTGGGTCAAACATCTAACGAATTCTGGGGCCCGCGAAAGGGCGGGCACAAAAAAAGGGCGGGCGTTTTTACGCGCCCGCCCCGATTTTTCAGACCTTACTCGGCCGGTTCAGCGGCGTGAACGCTGGTCACGCCCAGCTTTTCACGGCGACTGTCACGGATGATGCCCTTAATCAGTGCAACACCCATCAGCGCCATCACCAGGCTGAACGGCAGCGCCCCAATCACCATCGCGGTTTGGATCGCGCCCAGTCCACCGATGATCAACAAGGCACCCACAACCAACGCCAGAGCCGTGCCCCAGAAGATGATGTGCGGACGGCCTTTGGGGCCTTCGTCACCGCCCGAGTTGATGGTGTTCACGATCAGAACAGCCGAGTCTGCCGAAGTGACCAGATAGGTCAGCAGCAGGATCACAACAATTACCGCCATTACCCAGGCAAAGCCAGACGACAGGATCACGTCCAGCATCGCAAACAGCTGTGCCTGCTGACCGGCACCCGAAATCGCATCACCAGCGGTGCCGTTCAGGGTCAGGTCGATGGCGGTGCCACCAACGATGGTGAACCAGACGAAGCACATCATCGAGGGGATGATGATCGCACCCAGCACGTATTCACGAACGGTCCGCCCGCGCGAGATACGCGCCAGGAACACACCCACGAATGGTGCAAATGCGATCCACCAGGCCCAGTAGAAGACGGACCATCCTCCCTGCCAGCTGGCCAGCGCATCGCCAGTTTCGGTACCATCAGCTTTCCAGACGTTGAACAGCATACCCGGCAACGCCACGATATAGTCGAACAAGCCGACAAACAGTGCTTGCAGGCCGAACAGAGCCGAGCCGAAGATCAAGAAGAAGGCCAGCAGGAAGAAGCTGAGGCCCATGTTGATGTTCGACAGCCATTTGATGCCTTTGCCGACGCCCGACAGAGCAGACAAGGTGGACGCACCCATGATGACCAGCAGAGCAACAACGATGGCAGCAGTGGTGGCTTTCCCATCTTCATTCAACAACCAATCGCCAACACCAATCCGGTGCAGACCGGCGACGAACTGTTCAACGCCAAAGCCCAGCGTCTGCGCGACGCCCAGAATGGTGGCAACAACGGCAACGATGTCGATCGCGTGGCCCAGCTTACCCGACAGCGCACTGCCGAACAGCGGTGCCAGACCCGAGCGAATGGTCAGCGGCAGGTTGCGGCGGTACGAGAAATACCCCAGCGACAAGCCAACCAGCGCATAGCACGCCCAAGCCGAGAAGCCCCAATGCAGGAACGACCACTTATAGGCATTGCGAACGTTATCAGCCGACGACCCTTCTGCCAGACCCTGAATAACCTCGGGGTTATTGGCAAAGTGGTACATAGGCTCTGCGGTTGCAAACGTCAGCATTCCGATGCCAATCCCCGCCCCGAACATCATCGAGAACCAGGAAAAGCTTGAAAACTCGGGTTTGTCACCGGGCAGGCCCATTTTCAGACGGCCAGTCGACGGGATCAGCGCCAGCACCACACAGACGATGATGAAGAACGCCACGACCCACGTGTACCAGGCCGCAAAGTTCGACAGCAGGAAGCTGTTCATTGCGCCCAAAACACTCGATGCGTTCTCTGGGAAGGCAATCGCCCAGAAGATCAGCGCACCGACTAGGATTTTTGACGCGATGGTGACGTCTTTGCTGAAGCCATCATAAAAGCCGCCTTCGCTGACTTCGATGGGCAACTCCATCAGTGGTGGTTCTTTTGCCATTTATGTTTCTCCTCCGTGATTTCGTAAAGTTCGCACTTAAATTAGGTGGTCATTAAGCACGATCCGCCCGGCACCTAGGTCTCCGTCTTGTGTATCGAGCGGTGTTTTGTGTTCGAGTGTCTCTCACCCTAAACCCGTTTTTCGCGCCTCAGAGCGTTGATCGCGCAAACGTGCTTCCGGTGTGACTGTATCCATCTACTCCTTTGCGGCTTTGGCGGTTTCCCGCAGCTGGAATTTCTGGATCTTTCCGGTCGATGTCTTGGGCAACTCAGCGAAGATCACCGATTTAGGAGTCTTGAACCCAGCCAGATTTGCGCGACAAAAGCTGATGATTTCTGCTTCGTCAGCCTCGTGACCCGAGCGCAGTTCAACAAATGCACATGGCACTTCCCCCCATTTCGGGTCAGCCTTGGCAACAACCGCCGCTGCTTGAACTGCCGGGTGGCGGAACAACACGGCCTCAACCTCGACCGACGAGATGTTTTCGCCCCCCGAGATAATCACATCCTTCAACCGGTCGCGTATTTGGATATAGCCGTCCGGTTGAATAACGGCGGCATCACCAGACCAGAACCATCCATCCTTGAACGCCTTGGCCGTGGCTTCGGGATCTTTGTAATACCCCTTCATCACCGTGTTGCCCCGAATGGCAATCTCGCCTTGCGTTTCGCCGTCGCGCGGAACTTCTTGCCCGGTCTCGCTATCCAGAACCGTCACATCTTCGACCATTGGGAAAGCGATACCCTGCTGGGCTTGCAGCTGGGCTTGCTCCTCGGGGTGCTTGTGATCCCAGTCATCCTGCCACAAGCACTGCGAGATATGGCCATATGTTTCGGTCAGGCCGTATACCTGCATGACGTCCAGACCCATCGCCTTGGTCTTTTCCAAGACAGAAGGCGGCGGCGGCGCACCAGCGGTAAGGACACGAATTGAGGGATCAAACGGCGCGGCATCGGTATCTTCGTGCTCCGCGATCATCTGAAGTACGATAGGCGCTGCTCCTAAGTGGGTGACACCATGGGTCCGGATCGCGTCCAGAACTTTGTCTGCTGCGGGCGTCCGCGTGAAAACCTTGGTTCCGCCCAGAATAGCCATCATCCACGGATGGCCCCAGCCATTACAATGGAACATCGGGACCACAGACAGATAGATCGGATAGTGCGGCATTTCCCAAGCGGCAACAGTACCTAAAGCCATCAGATACGCACCGCGGTGGTGATACACGACGCCCTTCGGGCGCCCCGATGTGCCCGACGTGTAATTCAGAGCGATCGCATCCCATTCACTGGCTGGCGAGACCAACAGATCAGGATCGACAGGAGCAGCGGCGAGGTCCTCGTAGTTTCTGCCACCCAACGTGTCGGACCTTGGCGCATTCACATCGTTGATCTCGACCACTGGGACCGTGCGGCCAAGCCGCTCGAAAGCCTGCGACAGGAGGGGAACGAACTCACGATCAACAATCACCAGTTTGGTATCTGCATGATCCAGAATGTAAGCGATCGTTTCGGCTTCCAACCGTGTATTGAGCGTGTTGAGAACCGCGCCCATCAGCGGGATGGCGAAATGAAGCTCGAACAATTCCGGGATGTTCGGGCTTAGGATAGAAATCGTGTCGCCCTTGGACAAACCCAACGCCTTCAAGCCGCTTGCAACAGCACTCGCCCGAGTGGCTATATCGCTCCAATTGCGGCGAACATCCCCATAGATAACCGCGACACGGTCTCGATGGACCGAGTTTGCCCGCGACAAAAACGAAAGCGGTGAAAGCGGTACAAAGTTCGCTGCATTTTGCGCCAATGCGTCATAGTTGTGCTGCATGGCCTTTCCTCCCAAACGACCAGATCAGTTTTTTAGCTTGCCGCCAACTGTTGGCGGCTCAGAACGTTCAGGAAGAAAGCTCAGTGGCACTGTCAGCGCCGAAACAGGAACCCGTCAAGCCACCACACGCCACGAGAAGACGTAGTTAACTTTTTGGAAACCAACCCGGATCACTTCTGGCGCATTGTGTCTTTTTCTGTCTGACTAATTTCTGGTCCGCGTTGTTTAATTAGAATGCGGATTCTGTAAAATATGGAAAAATTTTTAAGGGGTATCGAATTTTTCAATGTCACGACGTACACCGACACTCAAAGGCCTGCGCGCCTTCGAAGAAGTCTACATTCTGGGTAACTTTACTAGGGCCGCCGATGCCCTGAACGTCCAACAGCCAGCAATAAGTTATCAAATCAAACAGTTAGAAGAAGACTTGGGGACTCGTCTTTTCCTGCGAAAAAACGGCAAGCTTGAGCCCACACCGCCAGCGCATGATTTGTTTCACTCGGTTTCACGAGCTTTTGATGGAATCCGCGAGACATCGGCCCGGATTCGACGTGCCGATCAAAAGCAGGTCTGGACGATCGCAACGTATGCCGGTGTCGCCGCGCATTGGGTGTCACCCCGCCTACCGGCACTTTCCAAACACCTAAACGTGCGCACCAAAGTCGTAACGCTAGTAACGGATGCTGACTTGTTTCGAGAAGAGGCAAATTGCTGGATTGCATTCGGAGACGGATACTGGCCCGGGTTCGAGTCCCGCCTGTTGATCCGGGAACGTGTTTTCCCGGTCGCGTCGCCCAGCGTCGCCCGGCAGATTCTTAAATTGAAGGACCGGATCGAAACCGGAGGCGTTCCCTTCATCGAACTGGAAGACACCGAGCACCGCTGGTTGGACTGGCAATCCTGGCTTGGGGCCAGTTCCGAGAACTGGAACTTCTTGGACAACCGGATCATCGTAAACGATCATGGTATGGCGCTACATCTGGCGCTGGCAGGATCAGGGATCGCACTGGGGTGGCACGGCGTTTTACAAGGCCACCTGAACGCCGGCAGTCTTGTTCAACTTTCCCAGTACGAGGCTACCTCCTCCAGTGGATATTGGCTTTTGGGTCGCAAGGGTTTTTTTCAATCCGAAGAAGGTCAGAAAATCTACGATGCCCTCGCTCCAGAAACCGACTAAGGACTGGATAGTGGTTCCCAACACTACTATCGGAAAACATAACTTTTCCGCAGGATCAATGTCTGTACAAGTCGACCTAGTCTATGTTTAACAAGCCTGCCGCTACAGCCCTAAATGCCGGCCAATAAAATGATGCAACAGGACGCGCGCATATTATTGACGCACGGCTTTCAGCAAACCCTCTCGGCTGCTCTCAACAAACACTGCCCGGACAAAAACGCCTAACCGAACCCCGGTGACTGAGCGTCCCAAATCAGATTGTTATCTGTTCATCTGTTGGGCTATCGTGAAATCATGTGCCAGACCCGCATGACCATCGGAATACCCATCATTCTACTGTGTTTGGCTTTGAGTGCGGCACAATCCTACGCAGCCGATCGCGTCGCATTATTGATTGGCAATTCGGACTATGCCACGCAGGAAATGTCACTGCGCAATCCCGGCAACGATGTCGAAGCTTTGGGCAACACGTTGCAAGAGCTTGGTTTCACGGTCATTCAGGCCACAAACCAAAACGCACGAACCATGCAAGAGGCGGTAGACAAGTTTGGTGCTATCTCAAAGGGCGCTAAGATGGCCGTGTTCTTCTATGCCGGGCATGGGGTACAGATCGGCGGGGCAAATTACCTGATCGGCACCGATTTCAACGGAAATAGCCTGCAGGCACTAAAACGAAGTTCGATCACGCTGGACCGAGTGCGGGACGTTATGACCAAGGCCGGGCCCGATGTCGGCGTCCTGCTTTTGGATGCCTGCCGTAACAATCCGTTTTCCGACAAGGGCCTCGTCGAACATGGCCTTGTCAGAATGCGTGGCGGAGCGGGTTTGTTGATAGCCTACGCGACAGACCCAGGAAACGTGGCGTATGACGGGCAAGGAAAGAACAGCGTTTTCACCAATGGGCTACTGGACCATATTGCGACGCCGGACCTGGACGTTCGACTGATGTTGGGTCGTGTCCGCCAGCAAGTGGTTTTGGAAACCGATGGGCGCCAGATCCCTTGGGTCGAGGAATCTGTGCTGGACGAACACAGTTTTGCACCCGGCCTGCCCAACAGTTCGCCCAAAGACGAAATCACTGCCGATCTGGAACATTGGAGACGTATCTCTTCCAGTTCGGACAGCCGGGAATTCAAAACTTACTTGAAAACCTATCCCGATGGGTTGTTTGCCACATTTGCCCGAGAACAGCTGGCATCCCTTGAAACGCCGGCGGCGACTCCGCTGACACCGGTCAGTGCCACATTCACACAAGCCGATCCTCAGAAGCTTGCGACCGCCTTGATGGCATTGGGGCATCTCAAAGAACCGCAGTCTTCTGACCTTGGCCCTGCACTGGACAGCTATAGGAGGGGTTTGCCAGCTGCGGAAACAGCCACGCCGGAGCGGCTATTTGAAGACGCGGCACAGGTTTCGGTGTATCTGGCGGTCACAACGATGCAAAGGCTGCGCACCGACATTATAGCCCTTCGCAGCGTCGAGCGCACACTGACCATTGCCGAAGATGCTTTGAAGCAAATAGAAGACATCGCCCGTTCAAATGCAGACGCATTGCCGGTTTTGCAACAGGCACGCAGTGATATCTACGACATCTACCGGTCGCGCGGGATTATCCTGCGCCGTCTGGACCAGAGCCGCAGTTATTATGATGAGGTACTGGCCCGTGCTGTTATTTTTTTTCCACCCGACATTGATGCTTCGATTGTCAATCCTGCATCAGGGTCACGTAATCTCGATTTTGCCAATGCGCAACTGACGCAGGACGCGGGCTTGTTCCTACGGCATGTATCGCAAGCAGATGATAGCAGAAAAGGAAGTTACCAATGGCTGGCCGATCTTATCCCTCCCGAATAGGTGCAAGCCTTGTTGTTGCGACCTTAGTCCTGGCGGCCTGTGGCGACAGCACTCAGACGTCGGCTCCAGCAACCACCCCCTCGGGCATGACACAAGCCGAGGCCAATTTGGTCAAACAGGCGGCAGCCATGCAAAAGACAATCCTGCAGGGCGCAGTCGCCGGAGGCGCGGTAGGCGGAGGGATCGGCTTTGGTCTGGGTGGAAGTGATGATGTGGGCACAGGCATCTCGATCGGTTTTGGCGCCGGGGCTTTAGCAGGGACTTACGTCGCCTTCGTCCAGCGCAGCTATGCAGGGCGTGAGGCGCGTTTGCGACAGATCAAGAAAGACCTGGATCGCAACACAACTGAAATGCAGACGACATTAACCGTTATGAACCAGGTTCTGGCTGCACAGAAAGCCGAACTGGATGCACTGAACGCAAGCATCGCCGCAGGCACGGCCGACCCATCGCAGATCGAAAGAGAACTGGCCGAAGCCAACGTAAACTTGACCCAGATGGAACTGGCCATTGACGGTGCCGCCAAACGACAGGCCGAATTCACCGAGGCCCGCTCTCTTACAATTGCCCGCGGACAGGCAACTTCACCAATAGATGCGGATCTTACGGCTTTGTCGAACCAGATCATGCAGATGCGCGGGATCGCCAGTGATCTGGCGTCGTCGTTGTGACGGATGCACGAATGATCCGCTTTACCGCCCTAGCCTGCCTGTTTCTTACCGCGTGCCAAACCACGACTGATCCTGCAGACGGTGGGTTCTTCGCCGGTGTTTCTGGAATTACTACCGGTGCCTACGACGATCGTATCACCGCAGCCGAAGGGGAAGTGGCCACGGCGCAGGCACGAAATGATGCGCTTGCTGCGCAAATTCGATCGTCGGAATCTGAACTGGCCAATCTCAAGCTCAAAATTCTACAACAACGCGACGCAACTGGCGGAGGCGACGCAGCAACGGCGGCTCGCATCGACCGTGTTTTGAACGACACGCCTGGGGGGGCTACGCCGGAAGCCAGACTGACGGCCCTGCAAAAAAGCATCTCGGACGCGCGCGCACTCAGCGCCGATTTAGCTAAACTGTCGGGTTAAACGTTTAGCCCTGACATCCGCCCAATGCCCAACGGCGCAGGTTGACTTTCAAACCGCCGCCAAAGGGGTGTTGCTTGGCGACATTCCCGGCTTCGGGGCGGTTGACATAGGTCTGGGCCTGATTGCACAGGTCCTCGGGCGTCCACTGGTGGCAATTCGAACAGGACTGGTCTTTCCACAACTCATCCGGCAAACCCTCGATCGGAGGGAACAGTGGCGCGCCTGCCACCAGTTGGTTAATCGTTTGCCCGCGCACATGGTCGTTGCCGAAATCCAGTACAGAATCGAGCGTCATCGGGGTGTTGCCCGGTGGTCCTGTTTCTGACAACTCACCATCCGCCTCGGTCTTACGGGTCACGGTTTCCTCACCGTATTTCAAGGCAGCCAAACGATCGGCTGCTTTGCCCGAGAACACCCCTTCAGGGAAACTCTGCAGATAGACCTCATATGCGTGGACTGTGTCATCAGCCAACGCCAGTTCGTACATCAGGCGTTCGGTTTCATTTGCCTCGATCACCGTTTGCTCTGGCACTTTGGGTTGCGGCGCGGTTCCAAAGGATTCGGCTAGAACGGTCTGCAAAAGATCGCTTGCTTCGGCAGCATAAGCGCTGTCTGGATAGGCGCGCATAAACAGCATGATCTGAACCGGATCACGCGAAGTCGTTGCCTCCTGCCAAAGCTCCTCTTCGCTTCGGGTCTGGACGGTGGGCGTCTGAACCTGCGATGAGAAGGCAAAATCCTGTGTCAGGGACGAGGTATCCCAAGGCGTTTGCAACCCTCGGGTCTGATCCAGAACATCCACGCGGACTTTCTTGAACAAGTGCTCAATAGCCATACCCGGCGTTTCAATGTGTTCGGCCAAGCTCAACGTAAACGGGCTGTTACCCTTCTCACCATCCAGTGCGACGCCGCCGGGATCGGTAGCATAGGCTAGAAATGTGCCTGTGGGGGCTTTCATCTCGGCCAGGCCGTTGTCATCCATATCGGCCAGATTTTCGAACGGGTTGTTCCGGCAGGCATCCAGAATGACGATATTGGTCTTGTTATGCGCCGAGGCCATCTGGTGCAGGACCGAACGCGCCTCGACCGCCATTAAATCAAGATCAGCGGGGTCGCTCAGCGAGATATCGACAGGCAGCAAATAGTTCGATCCAAAGGACTGCACCCCGTGGCCCGCATAGTAGAACAACCCAACCGCATCCTCGCCACCCTGCCGCAGATCGCGACCAAACTGGGCAATGGCGCGCTTCATCTCGATCTGCGTGCTGTCAGTCAAATTGCGAACGTCGAACCCAAGGCCCTTAAGTTTTGCCGAGATCAGCGTGGCGTCATTAACCGGATTGTCCAATGGCGACACCGACGCATAAGCCGAATTGCCAATAACCAATGCGATCCGCGGCTCGGCCATCGCCGGCGCGGCCCACGAGATCGAAATCATCGCAATCAGAAAGTAAAAAATGCGAAGCACGTCGGGTCCTTTGTTTCGGGTCCTTTATCACGCCCGTGACGCCATGGCATCACGTAAGCCTGATTATATTTAAATATGTCATTTGACTTTATTGTGGCCATCGCCTGACATATCCCGAATTGACCAGCAAGCATAGGAAGAGGTTCACACATGCCAGGCTCAAACTTGATGCGAAGCATTTGTGCTGTAGCCATCATTTTGCTGTCTAACGCAGCATGGGCGCAAATCGCGGATCCGTTTGAACATGGCTGGACGTTGGATGCAGGCGCCTCGGAATTGCAATTTCTATCCGTCAAGAAAAGCTCGGTCGCAGAGAACAGCGGTTTCGCCAGCCTGTCGGGCGTGATCGGCCCCGATGGTGCCGCCGAGATACGGGTGCAGATGGACAGCGTGGACACCAAGATCGACCTGCGAAACGTGCGGATGCGGTTTTTGTTCTTTGAAACCTTCAAATACCCCGAGGCCATCATCACCACCCAGCTTCCTCCCGAAAAACTGGTCGACCTGCATCAGGCGCGGCACAAGATTATCGACCTTCCCTATTCTCTGTCGCTACACGGTGTGACCAAGGACGGCGTTGCGCAGGTTGCGATCACTCTGGTCGACAACGACCGCGTGGCCGTGGCCAACACCACACCGATTGCCATCGCCCTGCCCGATTTCAACTTGGAAGAAGGCCGCGGCAAGCTTCAAGAGGCCGCGGGCGTTGACATCCTGCCCTTCGGTTTTGTCAGCTTTGGCTTCGTGTTCGACCGCGCGAAGGCGGGCACGCCCCCGCAACTGGTCGCGGCCTCGGCCACCCCCGGCGCTGCGGCGCTTGAGACCAAGGGCAATCTGGACCGCGAAGCCTGTGAAGGTCGGATGGAGATCCTGTCCCGCACCGGAAACATCTATTTCTCATCGGGCAGCGCGCGCTTGTCCGAAGACTCTATCCCACTGCTGACGAACCTGCATGACATCGTGAACCGCTGCCCGGAACTAACAATCGAGATCGGCGGGCATACTGACAGCGATGGCTCAGACACCGCCAACCGTGTGCTCAGCGAACGGCGGGCGCAGGCGGTGAACGCCTATTTGGTAAATCAGGGGATCGCGCCGGAACGTCTTGTGACCGTAGGCTATGGCGAAAGCCGCCCCGTGACCTCGAACGACACGGCTGAGGGCAAACGCCGCAACCGCCGGATCGAATTTGTGCCGGTGAACTAGAGGCGTCAGTTCGCCGCCAGGATGATCGGATCGAACCCGCCGCTGCGCCATTGTTGCAGGGCCGAGATGAAATTCGGCCCCGGCACACCGTCGATGGCACTGTTGTAGTACCCGGCCTTTTGCAGCAGCTTTTGCACTTCCATCAACGTCTCGCGCGTCCACTGGTCCGAGGCCAGCGACAGTTGGTTCACGATCGCTCCGTCATCCTCGGCAGCACCACGCAGAAGCATACGCGCGGCTTCGAGCGGATCGCGGGGCACGCCGCGCCCTTCGTCCAGCAGGATCGCCGCTGCCAGATAGCCCTGATATTCGCCTTCACGTGCGGCGCGCTGGAAATAGCCAAGCGCCTGATCCGGAGTGCCTGCTATCCCATCCTGAGCCAGAACGCCCAGATTGAAAGTCGCCTTGGCTGACCCACCATCCGCAGCCTGTTGCAACAGCGCAATTGCGCGCGCTTGATCCTTTGGAACGATCTGTCCCTCGAACAGTGTCACTGCAAGATTGATCATCGCATCAAAGCTGCCCCCTTGGGCGGCTTGTTCATACAGAGATAGCGCAGCGGCCTGATCTTGCGGAACACCGGTGCCGCCCTCGTGCAATTGCGCCAGAGAAACCATGGCCCTCAAGTCCCCCGCTTCGGCTGCCTGCTTGTAAAGCGTCACCGCTCGGTCCACATCCCCTGCCGCAATCGTAGCCCGCGCCAGCAGGGCCACGTAGTGGGACAGGTCTGGCGTCTGCGCCGCTGCAGCGCTGCACGCCTGAATGGCGGTCAGGGCGTTTTCCTGAAGACGGCTGAAGGGCACGCCGGGGATGCTGGCCGTGCGGTCGCGCGGGTGGGTAGCCAAACGTTCACATATGCCGCCGGGTGTGCTGTCCTCGGGGCGCGGGATGGATGCGATCAGACGCTGCGCCTGTGCCGCATGGGCGCCGTCGGGATATTGCTCAAGGTAGAACTCCAGCAGCGGGCGCATCCGGCTGCGCTGTGCCAGTTTCCAAAGGCGTTCGGCCTGTTCGTCTGCGTCCTCAACCGTTACCGCGCGGGTCAGTGTCTGCCCCTGCCCGGCCCGATCCAGAAAGGCCACGACCTCATTCACATGCGCGCCTTGCGGGTAGCGATCCATATAGAGCTGCATCAGGGACGCATCCTGCGCATTGGCGGCAACCTGCCACAGCAGCGTCTCCTCAGACGCCGTGACAGGGCTGTTGTCGAACCGGAACTGCCGCGTCAGGGATGAGTTGTCCCACGGAATCTGACGTCCCCCTGTCGAAGCCAGCACGTCCTTACGCACCGAGATCATCAGGTCCGAAATGTCCTGACCCGGCGTATAGATATGGCTCAGCAGCGCCTCGGTGAAAAAGCTGTTCCGGCCGGTGCCGTCATAGGCCACGTTGTCCGGCTGCGTCGCATAGGCGAACATGAAATCCGCCGCGCTGCCGACCCGAGCCAACCCCTCGCCGCCGACCTCCAAACCCGTTCCTTCGAATGGGTTGTCGCGGCAGGCATCCAGAAACACCAGACGGATGCCATCCGAGCGTTCCATCCGGTTGACGAATTCCTCCATCTGGATTGTCTGCTCGGGGATGTCTTCGGGCTTGGTGATCTGCGCATCGACAGGAACCAAATAGTTGCGCCCGTTCACCTGAAACCCGTGCCCGGCATAAAACAGCAGCGATACGTCGGAATCCGCAGCAGTCGTGCCATAGGATTCCGCCAGCGACAGCATCTCGTCCCGTGTCAGGTCGGTGCCCAGAAACACCTCGAACCCCAACCCCTCCAAAGCGATGGCGAGATCAGAGGCATCATTGATCGGATTGTCCAACGGGCTAACCGACACGTAGTCGGAATTGCCGATAATCAGCGCAACCCGCTTGTCCGCCAGAGCGATGGTCGCACTGAACAGCATCAGGAAAAGCGCTGCGAAGCACCGTTTCAGAGCCAATGGTCTACTCTCCGACGTATCAAAGGCCGATGGCGCGGGTCAGTCCGATATCCGCCTGACCGACCGCTGCCACAATCGTTTCTACCTGTTGGTTCTGAACTATGGCAAGCTCGGGATCGGTTGCTCTTATCAACGTGATGGCCTTGCGGATCTCACGCTGGGCCTGACGGATTTGCCGCCGCGCCTGCTGTACCGCCTCGCGGCGGATCGCGTTGCGCTCTTCTGCGGTAGTGGCCAGCGACAGGCGGCGATTGGCTTCGTCACCTGCCTCGCGGATACCCGCGCTGGCGCCGCGAATGATGTCACCGACGGATTCGAGCCCCGGTGGCAAACCCTTCACGATACCGTCAAGTTCGGACGCATAGTCATCCATCGCTTCGGCAAGACAGGCCAGGTATTCACTGACATTCTCACCACTGCTGGCACAGGATGCGATCTCGCCTCCGAATTCCTCGGATACGTTTTCAACAGTCCCAAGTGTTGCTTCAGCCTCGGCGACTGTTGTCACGGCAGTGCCACCACCTCCGCCGCCTCCGGTTATAGTGGTATCAACGGTCGGAGTAACTTCTACCTCGGGTGTGGGCGGAACGGGTATCGGCTCCACTACTGTCACAACCGAACCGGGCAAAGACACAACTTGATATCCTATTTCGGCTGAGCTGAGCAAAAACGAGGTCGACAGCGTAAATGTCGTGGTGCCATCGTCGTTTTCGATGAAGTTCAACCCCTCAAATACTGTGGACGTATCCAAAGAATCAGATGGGGGACCAAACAGGTAAACGGAAGGCCCACCAAAAATCGTGCCCGTCGTCGCATTGGGCGGCTGTTCGCCCTCAACAACCGCGATATCGTCGGGAATAGCAAACACAACCGGCGAGGTCGTGTAATTTGCCGGGCCTGTCTCACCCGATCCCGGAGCCCAGGTGTTTTCAAAGTCCCAGCCTTGTGCCGAAGCAAGGTTGAAGAACGTCACTGTGTCGTTCAGTTGGAACGTGGACAGTCCCGTGCCACCGGCGCTGTTATTCTGCCCGGAACTCTGCGTGTCCCAGAAAGATGCGGTAACGGTCCCGGAATTACTGCCAATCAATCCGCCCAACATCGGAGTGTCGCTGCCGGAGAAATCCACGCTGCCGTTCGAATAGCTGCGTGTGACCGAACCACCGTTGTTTATTCCGACCAGACCACCGACGGCTACGGTATCCATCGGGCTGGAAAACTGGCTTACCCCCCGGACATCCGAGTTGGAATTCGAGTCAACGATCGAACCGAAGTTCTCGCCGACCAATCCGCCCATGATAAACTCGCCAAAGCCAAGTCCGGTCACCGAACCACTACTGAACGAACGCTGAATGACCCCAGAATTCTCTCCAACCAAGCCACCGACCAAAACGAAATCAGCCTCGATCGGATCAACCGTCACACTGGCAGTCGAAAAACTGTCACTGATTGTACCGCCATCGTTAATGCCAACCAGCCCGCCGGTCACGTCGTCACTGCCGGTGAAGCTGCCCGACACACTAACGCCCGAGATTGTACCAAGGTTTTCACCGGCAAGTATGCCACCACCCTGAGCGGTAATATCCGCATTCGTGATACTCAGGTTACGCACGGTACCGTCCAGAGTGCCGAAAAGGCCGCCGAAGGTGAAGTCGTTGTCTATGAACAGGTTGTTGATCGAAAACCTGTTACCTTCAAGCGTGCCTGAAAAATCTGTAGGGACAAAACCAAATGACCAGCTGGACGTGGGCGAGGCATCGATGTCGTTGACCAGCGCAAAGGCTTGGCTAGAGCCGTTGAGACCCTGCAAACCATAGATATCGGTTAACTGGAACGGGTTCGCGCCCGACCCGTTGCCGCCCGTGGCGCGCAGGAATGTGGCGTTTGGCGAGACGATGAAATCGCCCGCGAAAAAGCTGGGCAGCGTGGCCGAAACCTGATCCCAGAACCCTGCAACCAAGTTGAACGTGGCTACACTTATGCTACCGCCGGGGCCGGTGGTGATCCGGCCTACTCCGTCGACCGCCCCCATTGCATTCAGCAACAACCCACCGTTGACCGCGTTGATCGCACCGTTGATCGTGATCATGTTATCCGCGATCAGGAACAACGTATTTGCCGCCATCCAGTCGATATCAGCGTTGATCGTGATATTGCCGTCATCTGTGCCGGTCACAGACGTAGTCAGAAACACATCCGCAGATTCAAGCTGGGCTTCCAGACCCGCTTCGGTAAACGTACCCGGAATCGTTATGTTCACCGGATCGATCAACAGATCTCCGGTTTCCCCATTTGGAGCGCGCAGGTCGGTAAAACCGCGATACACCAGATCGATCTGCCCCGAGACCTCGACAAAGCCGCCATCGCCCGCAGTATCCCCGCCACGGGCCGATATCTGGCCGTGGAACTCGGTCAGGTCATCGGACCAGATAATAACGCGACCGCCATTACCTTCGTCTCCGCCGTCGGCTGAGATACTGGTGCTCGCATCTACGAAGGTTGTCTGCGCCGTCGGGAGTGTGCCACCACCCTGAAAATCGCCACCGACCAGAATGGTTCCACCATCTCCACCACCCGCCCCGTCGGACGTCAGCGTGGCCCCTGCCAGCGTGATCGCTTCACCAGTTATGGTTATAGACCCACCGTTCTGAGTACGCACCTTTGGCCGCAGCGACGTTTCGACAAGTGTTTCCTGAGCCGACGTATCGATCGTGCCACTGACCCGAACGCCGCCGCCGCTGCCACCCAAAACGACAGCTCCGGATACTCCGCCAACCGATTGGGCCTCGATCACGCCAGACATGTTGATTACCTGTCGCGCCGCATTCCGAGCACTGGCCGCTTTGAGGTGAACAGAACCGCCATTGGCTTCGATCCGCCCTGAATTGGTAATCAACGCCTCCAGCATGGCGTCATCGCTATCCGAAGGAACAGCGACCTGCAAAAAGCCATCGCCAGAAATATCCAGTGTTACTTGTTCACCCGCACCAAGCCCTACCTTGCCAAGAGGCACACGGATCAAGCCCGAATTGGAAACTTGCCCACCAATTAGCGCTGCATACCCGCCCGGAACAATCGAGATTGTTCCCGCGTTTTCCACTGCGGCTGAACTACCATTTCCGGCAAAGCGATAGCGCCCGTTAAGGAAATCTTCATCCGTTACATCCAGAGTCGAGGCCACGAAGCCACCCGCATTGACTGCGCCGTTGGGGCCAATAAAGATACCGTTAGGGTTAACCAGAAACACCTGACCATTGGCATTCAACTGGCCGAGAATTGCGCTGGTAGTATCCCCTGTCACCCGGTTCAAAATCACGCTTTCTTGCCCGGGCTGGAAGAAATTAACTGTCGAGCCAGAACCGATCGAAAACCCGTTCCAATTCACTACGGCCGCGCCCGACCCCTGCGTAATGTCCAGCTGGTTGCCGCTGGGTTGCGCAATCGTAACAGTTCCCGCCGCCACGGTTCCGCCATTGGGCAGCGTTTGTGCCAGAGCTGTCGTGCCCCATAGCGTTGCCGTGGCTGTCAAAATTGCGCCGCGGATCACTGTGGCGCGAGCCCTAAAATCTGCGGCTTGCAACAATAGTGAAGCGGTTTTCGTCTGCCCCCAGGTCATCGCGTTCACCTCTCCCATATTCAACTCGTAACGATCCCGACTTGTAGGTCGAGTCTTCAATTGCAATCAAATCAGCACCGATCCCATAGGCGTAGGCCGTAGTCGTGCTTTGCTCAAAAACCGTAGGTTGTTCTATTCCCAATTCGCCGTAAGCACCAAATACATAAGGCTTCAGGATCAGCGGCAACCCAGCCACTTCGACCCGCTGCGATCGACCCACTTCGGACCGCACGACCCATCCGTCATCGCCACGCAACGAACCCGCATCAAAGGTCGACAATTCGCTGGTGCTTGCGATACTGAATTGTTCGGACGTCACCAGAGCGTCCCCGAAGCTGGTTTGAATTCGGCCGTTCAAAGCCAACGACCAGTTGGCATTCAAAGGACGCTGATACTGGCCAGACAGTACGAGTTTCGTAAATTCCGGTTCAGCGTCCTGTCGCGAGAATGGAGTTTCTCCGGGGCCGACCGAGGTTCGCGCGCCGAGGATGTCCAAACCCCTTGAAAGCACAACACTCCCGCGCAGGAAGCCACCATTATCATAGGCGCGTGTGCCATCCAAAGTGGCGCGCAGCACGCTGATATCGTCGTCAAAGACCGGAATCTCAAAGGGACCGACCAACAGGTTCTGCGTATCGCTGATACGATCCAGGATCAGTTGCGACGAAAGATTAACTTTCCTGGATCTAATCCACGGATAATAGAACCGCAGCGAAAACCGTTCGAACTCGCTTTCGTTAGGTAAAAAATCCGTGTCGGGGCGCGCTTCGCTAGAGGTCACCTCGGCGTTAATCGTAAAGCCATCATACCCGATCGGGAATACCGCACCTGCAGCCAAAATCCGATACTCAGGGTCACCCGAGAAAAACCGCGTCGGAGACCCACCCAGGTTAAAATAGAATGTCTCACCCAGATCCAGCAGGCCATTGAACTCAAGTCCAAGGCTCAGATTCAACGGACCAAGATCGTCTGAAAGTGTATTGTCGAACCCATATGAACCGGTAAATTCCTTGAACTCTCCGTCCAAAGTCAGAACGGTGCCGCCATTACTGTCACCTGCCGACAAAGTCGACGCCAAGCGAACTCCGAACGTATCACCTGCAAGTAGCAAGGCGCGCTCGATCTGCTGCAGTTTGATGCCACGCTTGTTGATTAACGGCTGGGTAATCTTGACCACGCGGTCCCGGACCTCTTCCGGAACTTTTGTTGCGTCAATACGCTCGACGAACCCGTCGACTACAACGATCCGTAACGTTCCACCATCTCGCAAAGTTTGCTGCGGCAGAACTACCCGACTTAGAACAAAACCGGCATTGCTATACGCGCTTTCAAGGCGATTTGTGGCCGCAAAAATTTCAGAGGCAGCAACACGCTTTCCCGTCAGTCGTTCAATAAAGGCGGCATTGGCAGCCTCCATTTGCGGCAGAGCGCCTTCAATATCCACGCGCCCGACTGTCACAAACAATTTGTCCGCACCTTCGGGAACCGGCGCGCCAGGGTCTCTGGCGACAGTAACAGGGCCCGTATTGCGTTGATTTTGCGGCTGAAATGTTGACGGTGCCAAATTCGACGCGCTTTGGGCCAGCACCGCGTCCGAAAGGACAAGACTGCCACCGGTTGCAAGAGCAAATATCATGCTGAGACGCGGAATCCGCATGATCGCCTGAGGTAGAGTCTTTGGCATTCGTAACCCTTAGTGAAACCTTAAAACAGAACCTAGCAAAGCCTAGCCCGCAGGCCAAAGCAAGATTGTATTTCCCAATACAGGATACCCGTCTGGATTGAGGTTATCCATATCACGATTGATTCCGAGACTGTCCGTGTCCTAGTTCACAGAGCATCGTATCATTCGACGATTTTACAAAAGTCCCTGCTCCAACCATTCTTCGATCTTGTTGCGGCTAACCTCGAAATGCATCGAGTCTTCTCGACCCCAGGCCGCACCCCATACCCAGCCCTCCTGCCGGAAGAAGTCGGCCAGAATAGTCAGGCCCAGCTGGGTTTTACCATCGCCCAGCGTGTCCAACACTCCGTCGATATTCAAGTCAACAGCCAGGCCATAGGCATGGGCCGATGCGGATGAGGTCGCGCCACGAATCCGCCGCACACATAAGGACCCGGCTGTATTAATACGTGCAAAGAGGTCGGGGTCCGTGCGACGGATGTTTTCGAAAACAACGCGCAGAGAGTCTATTGCCGGTTTCAACATGCGTACCCGAACCGGGCCGACTTCTTCTAATACAAGGTTTTCTTCTAACCGCGGGTTGGTCATGGACTGACAATTATCTGTTAAGTCTTCGCGCGGCAGCCCGAATTTCTCTTTCAGAAACGACGAACTCGCCAGTTTGAGTTCTTGATTAACTTCGTTGCGGTTGGCGATAAGGACAACCTGAGCGTAAGCATCAATGATCTCGTTTGGGCTGGTGCTGTCATATCCATAGTCGTCCGCCCCGTCTGCGCCTTGCAACACGGCCGAACCGTCGCTTTGGGATCGCGATATCTCGAGCGACAGCCTCTCAATCTCGTTGCGCATATCTTCAACCTGTTGGCTCAGCATTTCGATTTCGATCCGCGCGCCTGAATCGATTGCCGGCCCCTCAAAATTACTTTCCATAGGAACAATCAGTGGAAAAACATACCAGATAACAGGGGCCAAAATAATCGAAACTCCAAGAATTACTGCCGGAACTATGCGCATCTGATGTGTTTACCTGTATCTCAATTCAATTGCGCCCAAATCTAAAAGTCGTCGCGCAAGATGTCACGTGCTCGGCTTTATTTCTTAATCACAAATGTGACTTTCTTCATTGTCGCACACCTGAGGCACGGGTACTCTTTGTCCCAAACAGGGAAGGACTCCGGTAATGATTACTTTTTCTCGACTTAAATTTTTCGGGGCTTCGGCCATGGCCCTCGTTTGCACGACGCAATTCGCTTTGGCCCAATCCAATGAACTAACAGCCGACGAAATCACCGATGCATTCAACAAGCAAAAAACGCGCGGCTTGGTGATCATCCCCTCAACAGCCGCGACTGAAGCAACCGACGACGCTGTGGAAACCACAGTTGCTGCGGCCCCGGCCGAATATCAACCGGTGGCCTCGGAAGATCAGGTTAATATTCAGGTTCGGTTCGACTTCGCCTCGGCCGCCTTGCGCGATGATCAAAAACCCAAGCTGTCCTCCTTGTGCCAAGCGATGAAAAACGTCGACGTTAACGTCTTTCAGATCATCGGCCACACTGACAGCGCAGGATCTGCGGACTACAACCAAAATCTGTCTCTGCTGCGCGCGAAAGAAGTCAAACGCTTTCTGGTCAGCGATTGCGGTATCGCCGAAGGGCGACTGGAAGTACTGGGCGTAGGTGAAGCCGAACCTCTGAACAAGGACGATCCGCGCGCCGACGAAAACCGCCGCGTTGAATTTCAGGCGCTCGGCTGATTTAGTCTCCTCATAAAACACAATTTCGAGGGCAGCATGACTGAATCCCGCGCAGGCGACCTGTTTCAGCCGGGCGATCTGGTGAACAATACATATCGGATCGAGGCAATCCTTGGGCGGGGTGGTACCTCTGACGTTTATCGCGCGCGCTCCGAGATATCGGGGCGTCTGGCGGCGCTTAAGGTTCTGAAGGCCGAATTTTCCAGCAACGACGATTACCTCGTTCTGTTAACCCGTGAGGAAGAGATCCGCGACATCCGCCATGACGCGGTGGTGCGCTATTCCGAAAACAACCGTACTGCCGACGGACATGTCTATCTGGTGATGGACTATGTCGACGGGCCGGGGTTGGACCGGAAACTGGCTGATGGTCCTATGTCGGCAGACGACATTCTGACCATATGCAAACGCGTCTGCGAGGGGCTCGAGGCCGCGCATGCGCGCAACATCGTCCACCGTGACCTGAGCCCCGACAACATCATCCTGCGTGACGGTGATCCTGCGCAGGCAGTAATCATCGACTTTGGCATCGCCAAGGATACCAACCCCGGCGCAGAAACCATCGTGGGCGGAGAGTTCGCTGGCAAATACGCCTATGCTGCACCCGAGCAGCTGTCGGGAAAGACCGACCAGCGTACCGACATCTATTCCCTGGGCGCGCTGCTGCTGGCGAACTTCCGGGGCGAAAAGGCCAATTCCGGGCGTAACTTGCTGGAGGTTGTGGAAAGTAAAAAACAACCGCTGGACACTGCAGATGTGCCCGAACCTCTGAAAACCGTGCTGGACAAGATGACAGCGCCGGACCCCGATGACCGGTATCAGTCGACCAGCGATGTATTGAGGGCTTTGTCCTCGGCCCGGTCGGGACAGGCGGAATCCCCCCCTGCCGAAACCGATGACGACGCAACCATAATCGTACCCAAAAGCAAACCTGCGGCCCCTGCGCAGCCTACCCCGGCCGTCGCAGCACCCGCTGCACCTCCGGTCGAAACGCCCGAGAAATCGCGCACCGGGCTGGTTGCCGCCCTTGGCGCGCTGGTCATTGTCGGCGGTGGCGCAGGTGCCTATTTCAGCGGCGCATTCGACAGCTTTACTGGGCCCCAATATCCCGTAGCCGCACCCTATACGTTGGTGGCGGACAAGCGCGAGGGCCTGCCGCCACGCGCCGTCGGTTTTGTTCCTTCGGAAGACACACGGGACACGATGACACGCGAGATCACCGATCAGGGTGGGACGGTTGATCTGACGTTGGCGTCTGGGGAAATCTCGGAAAGCTGGGGCGCTGCGGTCAGTGACGTCATCGAAACAGTGATGGAGCTGGATGAATGGCGGCTGGTCGTGAACGGAAACGATGCTCAATTGACCGGACAAACCACGGATCAGGCGCTGCATGACAAGCTGGAACAGCTTTATTCAGCAGGACTGCCCGCCGGGTTGCAGGGCTCAGTCGAACTAGAGCTTGAGCCACTGTTCCTGCCCGCTGCCGATATCCGCCCGATCTTGGCTGGCCTGGCCGATTGCGGTGCGCTGAAACTGGAAAACGCCCCCACCGCCGGGTATGGCCCTGAGACCGCAGTTCGGGTCAGTGGCACTCTGGCGTCTCAGGACAGTCTGGTTGGGCTGAATACCGCTTTGACCGCCCTGGTCGGTGAGCGGCCAATTGATCTGGACGGTGTGAACGTGTTGAACCCGACATTATGCCTGATAGAGAACTACCTACCCAGTGCTCCGACCAGCGACATCTCTATCGCGTTTTTCAACGGTGAACAAAACGACGCCCCGAACCCAACCGGAGATTTTGTCGTAGGACAGAACCCGGTGATTGACGTGGACTTACCGCAGGATGTGCAAGACGGGTTCCTGTCTGTCTCGGTTCTCGATGTGTCTGGTAACGTGTTCCACTTACTGCCAAACGTGACACGGCAAGAAAACGGGATTGCCGCGCTGCGGGATGGAGAAAGTGGGCCATTGTCGGTTCGCGTGGCGTATTCCATCGCCGAAAGTCAGGAAAACGGCGGCATTGCCTTTCAGGTTGATGACAGCACCTTGGGCAAAAGCAAGGTAATCGTGCTGCATACCGACAATCAACTGTTCGACACACTGCGCCCCACCACGGAATCCGCCGCCGGATATGCCGAGGCGCTGCGCGAACAGGATCGCAATGTGGAAACGCAGATTTTGTCGCTGGACAGCCGTATCCTGACCACCCTCGCGCAATAGCGCGGGGTTCAGGGAATATCGACCACGATAACCGAGATATTATCGGCCCCGCCCCCGTCCAGCGCGATCTGGATCAACTGATCGGCGACGGTTTCAATCGGCATCTCGGACAGCGCCTTTTCCAGCATCGGGAATGTCGCGTATTTGCTCAGCCCGTCCGAGCAGATCAGGAACCGGTCGCCCGGCTGAACCTCGCCCCGGATCTTGTCCAGTTCCAGCACATCCCCGACACCAACCGCACGATTGATCGCATTTGATTGGGGATGCTGTTCCGCTTCATCCCAGCTCATCTGGCCCGCCAACACCAGATCGGCCACAACCGAGTGATCGGTGGTCAGCATTTGAATCTGGTTGTCACGCAGCAAATAGATGCGGCTGTCGCCCGCCCACAAACCGACGAAATGGCCGTTGGCCAGCATCATACAGGCAACGGTCGTGCCCATGGTTTTACCGCCACGGGTCTCAGCCTCTTGACGGATTGCCGAATGCGCTTGCTGTAACACATCCCGCAACTTCACCAGTCGATCCGCTGGTGGCAGTCCCGGGGGGATTGCCGCGACCATGTCAGCGACAAGACGGCTGGCGTAATCGCCCCCTTCGTGGCCGCCCATACCGTCCGCGACCATCCAAAGGCTTTCCTCGGGAAGGGCCAAAACGGCATCTTCATTGAGCTTGCGCTTGAGGCCGACATGGCTGCGGGCGCTGTACCGAACGCGGTGACTTGAATTCATAGTGGCCTTGCCTCGGTCCAGACTGCAGCGTGAAGATTAAACAAACCTTGCATGTTTGATCCTTGCGGTAAACCTTCGCAGACCATCATCCGAGGGACGCCGCCGATGTCAGTGCTCCAGATTGTCGGAGACCGATAGCGATGCGCGACCAACCCCGCCGCGAGGTCGGGCAACAGACTGTCAGCGACTTCCCCGCGCGTCAGAACCAGCGTGTTTCCCTCGGCCCGAACCGGAGAAGTCGGCTCTTGTAATGGAACCACCAGCGCCTCCAATCCCTCGGCCAGTTTGTCCCGCGTCATGTCATCCTCAAGCGCAGCCAAAGCCAAGTCTTCAAGCTGGCGGTATGTCGCCTCGGCCCGGAAGTGAGACAGAATTGCCGAACCTTCATTAGATACGCCCGATACCAAAGTCAGGGGAAACCGTCGTCCGACCCGATCCACTGATGGCATCAAAACGCCCAACATCTTTTGCGGGCCTGCCAATCCCGGCGCCAGACAAAACCGCCAAATGGGTGCGGACATGTAATGCGCGTCCCACACAGGTCCCAGAGCTTCAGCAGCGTTTAACATGCTGTGCTGAATCCAGGTATCCCATGGCTGGACGAAATCCTGTGAAACCCCCAGCCGAAAAAAATCTCCGACCGAAGGCATCTTACCAAACGCGCCAAACCCAGTCCGCTGCATCAGAACGATTTAGGGCAGCTGAACTTTTGCAGCGCCGGAAGGGCAAAGGGATTGATGACCGAGCCAGATTGCAACTGGAAGATCGCAATCCGGCCGCCGACATTGAAGATCACCTTCTTGCGGTCCGATACGTTGGTCCGCCGCACCTCGGCCGCGTCCAGAAGGCGGAACCACGCCCATGGCCCGTCCTTGGACAACACACTTTCGATGTTGCGTTTATCGGGCTGGAACGTGACCCGCGCCAATCCAACCTGCCCCGGCCACGTGACCGCCATCGGCGAAGGCAGCCCGCCGCGATGGCGGAATTCCAGCGATTGTCCGTCAATTTCAAGCGTGACGCCCTTTGCCTTGGGGTCCAGCGCCTCGGGCATGATCTGGAACTGAATCTGGGGTTGCGGGCCCGCGGCAAAGAAAGCCTCGCGGATTTCGGCGGCGTTCTGGAATTGGGTCAGAACGGCCTGACTAATGCCCAGATCGGCCTCGTTTACGCTGCTTTTCCAACTCCAAGGGCGCGTGCGCATGTCCACGTGTTTGGCGAGGTTGTCGGTAAAGAAGGTGTCGATCAGACCTTGCGGGCCGAACAACCGGCTGAAATCGCCCATCGCCACATCTGCCCCGGATCTACGACTGAACGGATAGCGGTCAGTGACGACCTGCTCGCAGAAGGGCAGCACATTGGCCTGCCAGCGTGCGTTCAGCGAGGCCCGTGTACTGTCAGACGTGATCCCCGACGATCCGTCGATGATCTGCACCGCCCAGCGTTCCATTGGGCCGGGAATGCGAGCCGCTTCTTGCTGAAACTGCTGCAGCGCCTGCCCTGACTCGCCGCCCGAGGTTCCGCTGAAGGACATCTTGTTCAGTTCCTGATAGACGCCCGTCAACGACCCCATCAACTGATCCAATTGCGAGGGCTGCCCCTCGGGCCGGTCAACAAGCTGGTGCAGCCAGGCAAACCGATCCTCGACATATTGGCCCGGCTCTTGCACCGGCTGCGATGCGGTCGCGCCGCTGGATTTGGCCAAGGCCTCCAGCAGGATTTGCGTCTGGACCGAGGTCGCCGACTGCAACTCGAGGCTGGCCGCGCTGGACAGCCCTTCACCCAGAGCATCCGAATTGGGTAGAACCGATCGGCTTTCGGTCAGCTTCGTCTCGTCCGAGATCGAGTTCAGGATATTCACGATAGGCGAGGTTGGACCGGACAGCACATTGGTCACTTCGACAGCGTGGCTGAGGCTTTCCATCGGCACGATGTCGATATCGCCCAGCATCGCGTCATAGCGCGCAATGTAGTCGTTGTAATACAGGTCCAGCACATCGCGGCTGAGCGCGGCCAGCGCCAGTTCGGTCTGTTCCGCCTCGCCGCGCGGACCCAGAACCCAGCTTTCCTTTTGCACCCGTTTGGCTACGCCAACTGCTTCGCCGACAAATACGTCGTTGAAACCGCGGTAGGTAAAGATCCCCTCGATCCCGTCATTCAACGGTTTGCCCGAGGACCGCACCAAAACGCGCGCAACAGCAGGGCCGCCGACTTCGGTGATCCGCCATTCAGGCAGAGCCGTCGCGGATGGACTTGAGATGATCCCATTGTACACGCGCTGCGCCAGCGGCAGTTCCGACAGCAGGCCCTGTATCTGCTCGACCATGGGCCCGTTCAACGCAACGGTCTGCATCGGCTGGCTCAGCAATGCCTCAAGATGGTCGTTCAGATCAGCGCGGAATTCCTCGCGCGAGGGGCCGGGGAAGGATACCGTCCAGTCGATATTCATCCATTCCTTGACCAGATTCTGGTTCATCGGACCTTGCAGACCCAACATCAGATAAACCTTCAGCGCCTCATACAGCACATCGGGGTTGTTGATATTGGCGCTCATCTGTTCTTCGAGCCGCAATAGCAGACGTGGCAGAAGGCGCTGGTTCAGCGCCGCGCGGTAGGTTTGCGCCGCCTGCGTGCCAATCACATCCCCCTGATACAGGCCATAGGTCAGGCGCGTTTCAGGGTCCGGGTCGGACAGGGTCGGGTTCGCGGGCAGATCGCGCAGCGTGTTCAACGCCTGCACCACCGGCACCAGATCGGTATCGCCCACCGGGCTGGGTGGCAGCGTCGCCGCTGCAGCCTGATAGGCGGATACGCCCTCTTGCGCCTCAGAGATCAGTTCGGAGTTGCCCGAAAAGCTGCGAACCAGCAGGGCACCCACTGCAACAGCGGCAATCAGCGTCGCCGCGACCGAGGCCCATTTGGTGATCTTATAGCGCCGCTCAACCTTGTCATCGGCGCTGACCAGACCGGCCTCGCGGAAGATCACCTGATCAAACAGGCGGGTCAGGAAATACGACCGGCCCGAGCCCTGACCCGAACCAATCGCCTGACGTCCGATCCCGAAGGTACGCGCCATGCCCAACATCAGCCGGTCAATCGGAGTGCCTTCTTGCGTGCCGGATGTGAAATAGACCCCGCGCAGCATGTGGCGGTGTTGATAGCGGCTGTCCTGAAACACCTCGGTCAGGAATTCATGCGCCACCTTGCGGAACGAGGCCACCTGCATCGGGAAGCCCGCAACCAAGGCGCGGCGCTGGGGGTCGGTCTCGGTCTGCATCCGCTCCAGCGATTGGGCGTTCAGACGGCCCAGCAGCAAGGCGAATTCCTCGTCAAAGGCGGCAACCGGGGATTGTTCAGACCGGGACTTGTCCAATGGCAAGGTAAAACCCCAAACCTGTTCGCGATCTTCCTTACCCAGATTGTCATAGAACTCGGCAAACCCGGCAATCAGGTCGGCCTTGGTGAACAGGATATAGACTGGAAAGCGCACGCCCAGTTTTTCGCGCAACTCTTCCAGACGACGACGCACGGCCTTGGCGTGTTCTTTCTGGGTGATCTCATCCTGCAAAGACAGATCCGACAACGAGATCGCGATCATCGCCCCGTTGATCGGCTGGCGCTTACGGTATTTCTTGAGCAGCCCAAGGAACCCAATCCACGCCGCGTTATCGACCTGAGCGTCGCTTTCCTGCGTCGTGTATCGCCCGGCCGTATCGATCAGAACGGCGTTTTCGGTGAACCACCAATCGCAGTTGCGCGTGCCGCCAACACCGCCAATCGCGGTTTTACCCATCTCATCGGCCAGCGGAAAGTTCAGGCCGGAATTCACAATGGCAGTGGTCTTGCCCGCGCCCGGCGGGCCGATCATCACATACCACGGCAGCTCATTCAGATGCCGCCGTCCGTTCTTGGACTTGCGCAGCTCTGCCATAGCAGTTTTCAACTTGCCGCGCAGTTCCGAGATTTCGCTGTCGATCATGTCGCCGCCGTCGCTGACGGCTTCGGTGATTTCTTCGGTCAGCTTCTTTTCGCGACGACGACGAACAAAGAAGATGGTTAGCGCAATGATCAGGAAAAACGCATAAATCACACCGCACCAGATCAACCGCGCCGTCATCCCATCCAAAGGACGCCATTCATCCGACCCAATAAGTGGTCCGAAAAAATAAAGGCACAAGGACAACGCCGTCGCTGTAAAAAACAGCACGGTGTAAATCGACAAGAAGATGAATCTCAGGATTCTACGGGCGGTCATTGAGTATCCTCCTGCACCAACAGGACTTCGATCCGGCGGTTGGTGGCGCGGCCTTCACGGGTGGAATTGTCGGCAATCGGGTCACTGTCGGCCCGGCCCTCCGCGCTGAGGCGATTGGGGTCGGTCAATTCGGGTGACATCTTATTCATCACCGATTTTGCGCGCGCCAGCGACAAGGCGAGGTTGGATGGAAAGCGCGCTGACCGGATTGGCACATTGTCCGAATGTCCGGTCACGATCACCGTGCCCGGCTCGGCATTCAACGCCACGGCAACCCGGCGCACCGGCTCTTGGAATTTTTCTTGCAGACTGTCCGAGCCTGACCCGAACATGCCCGACCCCTTGATGCGGATAACCAGCGTATTGCCTTTCTCAAAAACCTCGACCAGCCCCTCATCAATCTCGGGCTGAAGGAATTCGACGACCTTCGCGATCTGAGGTTGCTGTTGCAGAGGTGGCGGCGGAGGCGGGGGCGCGCGGCGCTGCAACTCGGTCACGGGGCCCGCGTCAATCACCGACATCTGACCCACAAGATTTTCCGTCTTGTTCGACAGGACATAGGACAGACCGCTGAATTCAATCACCAGCAAAAGCGCCGTCACGCCAAGCGCAATCCAGACCGGTTTCCACATGCTGAGCGCGCGGTAAGGCTTGTCCACGCCTTCCCAATGCGGGGCCAGATCACGTTCGACAGGGCCACGTTGCGCTCGGATGACCCGAGCCAGACCCTGCCGGATTTGCAGATGCTTGTCCGGTCCGCCTTGTTCGACCCGCAAGCGACCTTCAAAGCCCAGCGACAGGCACATGTAGACGAATTCCAGCAGCTCGATATTGTTCGCAGGCTCCTGTTCCAGCCGCGCCAGAAGGTCGTAGAAACGATCCCCGCCCACCGTCTCGCGGTGGAAGGTGCCAACAAGTGATTGCGTCGCCCAACTGGACTGGCCGCCCCACGGAGTGTTCAGCACGACATCATCCAGCGTCGCACATAGGGCATAACGCGCCACTTTGACCGATTGCGCCGGGATGCCCGCCTGTAGGGCGGCATTTTCAAAGCTGCGCACTTCAGCCACCACGCTTTGGCGCAGCTTGTCGGGGTCCATGTGCTGGGCGCGGTTGCGAATACGGCTGATCAGCGAAAACAGCGGTGCGGCGCAGGCGTTCAACCGGTTCATCCCGGTTGCGGCCACCTGTTCCCCACCGCCTTGTGGCGGGCGCGACTGTGGGGCCTGCGCCGGAGGTACGCCATATCCGTCCCCTGCCGCAGCGGGCTGCGGCTGAGGCGCTTCCATCGGCTCGGGGTAACCCGCCGGTTGCTGAGGCGCGGCGGGTTGTTGCGGCATGGTCCCGGCCTGACGTCGCCCACCCGGGTTGGGGCGAATGACCGTCTTATCTGTATCGTCCGGTTCGGCAAAAGGATCGTTGTCGGACATGATCTACCTGCTTCCTCACAGCGCCCGCATGGTCCAGTGGTCCACGCAGGCAGCCCCATCAATTTGTTTCGTACCAATCAACGGCCCGGACGGCTACTGATTGCGGATCGCCCAAAGCTCCATCTGCAATCCGGGATATTGCCCCGACACATGCACCGCGATCCCGCCCGAAGTGGTCATCTTGCTCCAATACGGGCTGGCTGCGTCCAGTTCGAAATAGACCACGCCCGAATGGTACGGGATCTGGCGCGGCGCGACCGGCAGCGGGCGCAAAGTGATGCCCGGCAGGGCCGAGTTCACCAATTGGCGGATTTCCTCAACCGGGCCGGTCTTGGCCTGACCCGCGAAGTGCCGCCGCACGTCTTCGGCGGGGATATCCGCATTAACTGCCAGCACAAATCCGGCCGAGCCGATCAGCTTGCGATCAGCAATCACACCGACGCTGATGCCGTATTTGCGCGGCTCCAACGGGATCGAGATCGCCGTCTGCTCCAGCACCGAGCTGAGATATTGGCGCAGCACTCGGATCACCGGGGCAAAGCTTTCGGTCAGGTTGTCGTGCTGATAGGCGGGGAATTGCACGGCTTCTTTCTCGGCGCTCATGAACGTGGCCAATTCACCGGCAAGGGCTGCGCAAACGCGGTAGGCGTGTTCTGGATGCACGTTTTCGATATTGGCGAAATGACGCACCAGCGGCAGGTTGCGGTTGATCACCATCAACAGCAGGAAATCCGAAATCTCGGCAGCACCCTTGGCAGGTCCACCTTCGGACAGCCGCCCGGCTAATGCCTGCATCCGGTGCGACAGCATCCCCTCAAGCTCGTTCATGAACCCCGCCAATGCCGGGGCTGCGCGCACATCCAAGACCGAGGGCACAAAGCCGCGATCCAGGACAATCTCTTTGTCCGGACGCACTTCGATGATGCGGGCAATCGGAATGGCCAGCTTGTCGGCCAGATCGTCTACCGCCAGCGCAAATTGCAGCCGTAGCTTGCCAACGCCCAGCGTCACCGGCTTTTTCTGCTGGCTCATCACGTCGGTGATTTCCTGTTCGGCGGGACGCAGGCGGCTGACGGATTGTTCCGCCCCGCTCAGATCCACCTCAGACGCGCCTTGCCGCCGCTGCGGTACGGTCAGGTAAACAACGCAATCCTTGATCGTTTCGGGCACTTCCAAAGCGGGCGGATGGTCTTCGGCTTGCGGTACGCGAAACACCTGCCCGTCCGGCGTCAGCCCTGAACAGGATTTAAGCGCAATTTGCCCGACCTTGAGCACTTCGTCATCCAGCTCAAACGCACTCAGCCCCCAGGCATAGGGTGTCACCCGGCGCGCAAGCCCGGCCACCAGCGCCTCTGTATACCGGTCGGCCTGCTGGAAATGGTGGGGCTGCAAAAACAACCCTTCGGTCCAAAGCACCTTGCTGTCCCAGGACAATGGCTGCCCTCCCTTTTTATTGCGCCCGATGGGGCGTTACTTCAGCTTTTCCAGCTGTTCCTTATACGCACGCGCGAATTCCCGGCTGAAGAGATCGTGAAAATCATTCTCGGCCTGATCCGAAATTTCCGCATACATCTTTTCATACACTTCCCAATATTGGGCCTTCTTACCCTTGAAAAGTGACCCAAGTTTGCCGGAGCCTTCGATTTTCCCGGCCAGCACCTCGGGGTCGAGCCGCGACAAAACGCCTTTGAGCGCGGCCTCCATGCCTGTGACCATGGCAACTTCATGGGCCTTGATATCGTTCAACGCCTCGGCGGTGGCCTCCTCAGAAGCGAGGTAGCCTTTGACCCGCGGTTTCACCAACGCCTCGATCGCCTGTTCGGCGCTGATCGAGAATTTTAGTGGGTTGTTTCCGCCTGCGCTGATCATCGTCTGGTCAATGCGGAATTCAGACTTGATCGAGGTACGCGTCATCAGAATTTCGCGCAGACCCGTGATCATTGCCCGTAACACGCGCCCCATCCGGCCCATCGTGGCGGGCAGATCGGCGTCGTCGATGCGCAGATCGTCCACCTCAAGCGCCTCAAGCAGCGCGCGGGCGGCGGATTGATCGCCGCTTGAAGCAGCAGGCGCAGGCGTTTCGACCACTGTGGGCTCATTCGCAGGCTCGGGCGCAGGCGTCGGAGCCACAGGTTCCGACGGCGGAGGTGGGGCCGCACGCCCGCCCGGTGTTGGCTTGGCCGGTGGAGCGGCCGGTTCCGGCGGTGACGCAGCAAACGGGTCCGAAGAGGACGGCTCTTGCGGCGACAGGAAATCGTCATCCCAATCGTCGGGGATCAGGTTCGCGCCGCCGCCACTGGCGGGTGCTGAAAACGCATCCGTGGCCGAGGGGTTGTGCATGGGGTCGCTCGCCCCCAAGCCCTGATGCGCATCGGCAGGTTTGGCAAAGAACGGGTCATCATCACCGAGCGGTGGCAGCAGTCCGTCCATGGGATCAGGCGTTGCGATCTGACCCGGTCCTTTAGGGGCTTCACCGCCCAGCAGGTCATCCAGAAAATCCCCTCCCGGCGAGGACGCGTCCAGCAAATCCAGCGGGTCCGGCGCGTTTTGCGACTGTCCGGGCGAGACATTGCCCTGCTGCATCGGCTGCGGGATCATCTCTTCGAACGAGGGTAAATCGGCGCCGATCTCGACCACCATCTCATAACCGCCCGCCGTCAACACATCGCCATTGTTCAGCGGTGTCGGCGTTCGACCCAAAGCAATCTTTGAATAGTTCAGAAAGGTCCCGTTGGTCGACAGGTCCACGATCACCACGTTGCCATTGTGATCCTCGATCACGAAATGGTTCTTGCTGAGCGTCCGCTCGGGGTCGGGCAGTACAAGATCATTGGCCGGACCACGCCCTACGGTCAGCGATCCCCCCTGCATCGACACAGGACGCCCGTCGCCCGGCACAATGCCGGTGGATTGGAATTTGATCGTGACCGTCATTCTTCTGTCTTCATCCTCCGACCAGCACGGTAAATTCACCTTTGACGATAGGTCCGCCACAGGCGCAGGTATCCATCACCCGCGCAGCTGGCATCTTGCCAATCAGTACCGTCGCCGAGCCTTTGATGATCGGGTGCGGAAAGGCGGGTGTGGCCATGTCAAAAATGCGAGCGGCAGGCATCTTGCCCACCAACACTGTGGGGCAGCAGGGCGGCAGGATCGGCATCGGCGCAGGCACCGGCGCGGGGGGCGCAGGCGGCGGGGCCAGAAACGTACAGGTGTGTAGATCCGCGACGCGGGCTTGTGGAAATCCCATGTCTATTCCTTCGCCTCGAGATTGCCGTTTCCACCACGAGCGATATCAAGGCCACGGTCGATCAGCAATTGCACATAGGCGTCGAAATCGCCATCATGATAGCCCATCGCTGTGACATTCATCGCAAATGCCAGCGCTTCGGCTGCGCCATGCGGGGCCGGCATCGACGCAAGCTCGCCCGTGCCAAGCGTGCCGTCGGCATAGAGCACGCCCATGGCGCAATTTATGGTCTCATCATCGGGCTCGGCCAGATCAATCGTATGCTCGGCCTTTTCGCGATTTTCCTGCGTCGGGCGAAACACCCAAGCCTCAGAGGCCGCCAGAGATGGCGTGTTGTGATCGGGCGCGGCTCCGATATAGTCACGCGCAGCCAGGCACGACCACCAGACCCGTTCGCGCGGCGGTAGAGCCACGCCCAGCAATCGCAACATGTCAATCGGTGCGCCTTTTTCTTCAAGCTCGGCCAGAACAACGTCCAGAGGCGCACTGGCCGGTGCATCCAGCTTGGTGCCCAGCCGCGCATTGGCATCCGCCAACATCCGGGCGGCAGGCATCTGGGGTGTCTTGGTCAAATTGGCAAATCGTTCGCTCATCCGTTCGCCCCTTAGTTAATCATCGTCACGCCACCCTTAAGGGTCAGCATAGCATCGCCACTGACCGTCGTCAGTGGGCTTTTTGCGTCCATCTTGGCGGTCGCCTGCACATTGATCATTGTGCTTTTGATCGTCACCGAGGTCGGATCCAGCTTAATTGACGAGGTCCCGACTTTCAGCTCGATTGACTGCATGGCTGTCATGGTGATCTTGCCCGCCTTGGCATCGACCTGAATGTTCCCCAGTTTCACAGTCGTCGTTTTGTTACCGGAATCGACCGACGTGACCATGTTGCCTTGCTTGATCGTTTCGGTGTCGTTGCCGGTAACGGTACGGGTGGATTTGCCCTCGATCGTTTCAGTCTGGTCAGTCTTGATGCTGACCTTCTGGCTGCCGGTTTCAATCGTGAAGGTATGATCCCCTTCCTTGATCGTTTCATTCACGTCTTTCTTCACCACCTGGCTCAGGCAACCGTCGCCGCCGTTGCCGCCCGTGTCCAGCTTGTCGTAGCCTATCGTGACCGTGGACTTGTTCTTGACCAGCTTCTCATGATCCTTCTGCGCCTGAAAGCGCACCAGTTCCGCATCCTTTTTGTCTTCGAACATCAGTTCGTTAAATGTGTCGGGTTTGCCTTTCTCGGACGACCGGGTCCTGATCCCGGACTGCGTCTGGTTTGCCGGCAGATCATAGGGCGGCATCGTTTCGGCGTTATACAACATACCAGTGCAGATGGGTCTGTCGGGATCGCCCTCTTCAAACTGGATGACGACCTCTTGCCCGATCCGGGGGATATGGATCATGCCCCAGTTCTTACCGGACCACGGGGTGACAACACGCACCCAGCAAGACGTCTTCTCATCCTTCTTGCCCGCACGATCCCAATGGAACTGTACTTTAATCCGGCCATATTTGTCGGTGTAGATTTCCTTGCCCGAAGGGCCGGTGACGATGGCCGTGTGAAGCCCTGCAATCTCGGGCCAGGGCGTGGTACGGGCGTTGCGATACTGGACCTTCTTGGGCTGAACGTCGAATTCAACCATATACATTTCGCTATTGTCTTCGGGAAATTCCAACGCGCCTGTATCCAGGTCTTTGGAGTTCTTTTCAAAACCGTAGCCTTCGGTCGTCTGTAGATAGAAGGTAGCCGCAGTGACCAGATATTCCTGGTTCTGATCTTTGTCGGGATGTTCCTTCAGAGTGAAGGTCTTGCCCACCTCCATCGCCCGGACCGAGGCACGGCCCCGGCGGCGGTCATATTCGGTTTCTTCAGCCTCCAT
The DNA here is from genome assembly GCF_059609525.1 of Ruegeria sp. YTSC325. Lineage (NCBI taxonomy): Bacteria > Pseudomonadati > Pseudomonadota > Alphaproteobacteria > Rhodobacterales > Roseobacteraceae > Ruegeria > Ruegeria sp. YTSC325. The sequence goes on along the minus strand of NZ_JBXWLY010000014.1, from coordinate 85,435 downwards.
CCGAACCTGCGCGCGGGGCTTGCCCTTGTTGGCGTCAATGTAGTGACCGGGCGTGTCATACAGCTCGTACTTGTTGTGCTTGTGATCGGGCGAGAGGGTGGTTTTCGACACCGAGGCCATTTTGGCACTGGGTGTCTCAAAATTGAAATCTCCTAAAGCAACGACACCGGGAACGATTTGCTGCGCGCTGGCCCATTCGGTCACGCTGTCGGGCAGGCGCTGTTCATAATCGTCGCCCGCCCGGTAAAACAGGTCCGACTTTCCGGTCAGCGGCGTGTGCCCCGACAGCCCGTCACACAGGACCAACGTTTCATATTTGTTATTCGCCTTCGCATAGTCGAAGAAGTAATAGATGCCCTCTTCCTGCATCAAGCGTGAGACAAAGTCGAAATCGGTTTCCCGGTACTGAACGCAATATTCCCGCTGTTCATAGGTTCCGCTCAGCTTCTTCTGGAAATCCGAGAACCCGTGCGCTTTGAAAACGTCCTCGATGATCTTGTCGACCGTCATGTTCTGGAAGATGCGGCTGTTGGTGGTCTGTTGCAGCATCCAAAACCACGGGCGCAGCTCGGCCAGCAGATGCACGAACCCGTCCCGCAGCGCCAGCCGTTCAACGCGCACAATCGTACCCGTGAACTTGCGTTCTTCCCCCTCGGCCGCAGCCATATGGATAGTAAGAATTTTACCCAGCAGCTCTTCCAGCTTGATGGTTTTGTCGGGCGACAGCATCTCGACCTGGATCTCAGTCAGTTCACCCATCTTCTCGGTGATGATCGCGCGACGAATGACAAGCTCGTCTTCCTTATATTTGTAACTGCCCGTGATCCGAAGCGGCCATTCCTTGCTTTGCAGACTGTCAGACATTTCCTAATCCTTCCAAATCGCGTTGGATACGCCGTTACAGATCAGCCAATAATGCGGCCAATTCCGGGTCCATTTCGTCGTCATCCTCGTCTTCTTCCGCATCGTCATCGAAGGAAGCAAGGAAATCATCCAAATCGTCCGAGTCACCAGAACCGGTATCGTCCTCTAGCCCCAGATCATCCAGATCAAAGTCATCCTCGACTATCGTTTCATCAGACTCTGGGTCATCGGGTTCGGGCGCATCAGGTATATCCGGCGAAGGCGCCGGGGCGGGAACACCGGACCACGGCCCCAGAATCTCTTGCCCGGCGACCGAGTTGAACGAGCCCAGCCGGATCTCATCCCGTCCCTTGACGGACAGCACCGGCATATAGCCCCGCTGAACCGAGTGTTCGTGCTTGTCCATTGTCAGGTTGCGTTCGGTACAGGGCAGCGCCACCTGGTCACCGTATCGGTCTAGGACGAAATGATAGGGCACCCCACCAAGGCTCATAACGGACCCCAGATTCATAGCCTTGCCATTTTGCTTAAAGGACTGTGCCAACAGGATTGTCACCAACACCGCCGGATTGGCCCACAGCATCCCACGCAGACCTTCAGCTTCGGTGAATTCCTCGAAGTCGAACTCATATATCGGCTCTGACTTGGCCCCATAGGGCCGTCGCAGCATAAAGCGGGGTGAGGCAAGCCCGACATGCCCGGCCTCGGGCATCGCGCGGAACGTATCCCAGGCTTTAACCACCAGCGGGTGGCGATCCTCTTTCTTGATGTCCAGATAGGCGGGGGTGATCGCGCTAATGAAAGGCGCATCCACATGGGCCGCGACCCGGCCAATACGTCCCAGCAACTCGGCATGGGGCGGGGTTTCCTCAAACGTATAAAGCCCGATCAGGGCGGAATAGCCGCCGCGCCCGTTTTCCTCATCCAAGGGTTCCTCGGTCAGAAGACGGACCAACCCAGTCTGGGCCAGATCCTCTTCCGACGCCAGATCGGCCGCAATCTCCTCGGCCGAAACATCATAGAGGATCACGTCCAGCGTATCGTCATCCTCAACGCTGCGCGCGATCAGGTCCAGACTGCGCCACTGCGCCTCGATCGACTGGAATTCGGGATGATGCAGAACCATGCGCATCGCCGTACTCAGCGCCTCATCCACCGCTGTTTTCATCGCCGCAACGTCCGGGCTGGGCAATTTGCGAATATGCGGCCCGACCACCCGTTTCAGTAGATCATCCACCGGAGAAGGCTGCGCCAGCTCTCCGCTCGTATCTCCGATCAGCTTCTGAAAATCACTGAGTTTCAGATCAGCCCGCACGGTATTTCCACCCGACGTTTTGCGCGGCGGAACCACGGCCTGCCCGAATTCCTTGCCCCATGCGGTCAACTGCTTCGCCGCATGTTCGGCGGTTGCCCCGGCGCCGAGCTGGCCTTTCAGGCCCGACAGCCCTTCAAACAGCGCGACCTTTTCATACAGCTCGTCGGGGTGCAGATCGTCCAGTTCGGTCAGCTTGACCTCAATCCCCGCGCCGTCCTTACCGATGGGCAGAACCAAGTTGGTGGCAAAGCTTGAGATCACATCTTCGACTGTATCGGCGTCCAGCAGGATCGGCGCGCGCGCAGCCAGCGCATCGCCAGTTTCCATCTGCCCCCGCGCCGCACGGCCCGAGAAATCACCGAAGATGGCAATGCGGAACCGGCTGCGTTTCAACTGTTCCGGCTCGGGCCGGTCGGCGCTCATGCGGCCAAAGGCCAGCACCGGTTCGCCATCCGTCTTGACCTCTTGGTAAACGGATGCGTCATCCAATTCGTCATCGCCTGAAAGCAAGTCATCCAAATCGGCATCGCCCTGTTCTTCGGATTCGGATACGTCATCCAAATCCCCCAACAGGTCGTCCAGATCCAGATCATCCAGGTCAACTTCGCTGCTTTCCTCGGTTCCAGTCTCGTCTTCTGCCAACAAGCTGTCCAAATCGAGGTCATCCAAGTCGGGCTCTTGCGCCTCGCCGTCGCGTTCGGTGTCATCAGCGCTCAAATCGCCCAGAAGATCATCCAGGTCCATGTCGTCCGCGCTGTCCGGCTCAGTAGCGGTTTCAGCCAAATCGTTCAGCAGCGCGTCAAGATCATCGTCATCCTCTGCGTCCTCATCCGGGGCAGCGTCGGCAAGATCGCCGAGAACGTCATCTAAACTGTCTGCGTCCTCATCCTCGTCAATGTCAGGCAGTGACGCCAGGACGTCATCGGTGTCATCACTTGCGTCAACCTGCTCAGAGGGAGCCTCGGCAAGATCAGCCAAAAGGTCATCAAGATCAGAGTCCTCATCGTCAAACTCGGCCACATCGGGCAACGACGCCAGAGCCTCTGCCGCAGAGCTTTCGTCAGACGTGTCCTCATCGGGAGCCATGTCAGCAAGATCGCCCAGCAAGTCATCTAAACTGGTGTCTTCCGGATCGTCATCAGGAACTGCATCGGCCAAATCGGACAGAATATCGTCACTGTCATCGGAAACCTCGACTTCAGCCACATCGGGCAACGACGCCAAAGCCTCTGCCGCAGAGCTTTCGTCGGACGTGTCCTCATCAGGAGCCATGTCAGCAAGATCGCCCAGCAAGTCATCTAAACTGGTGTCTTCCGGATCGTCATCAGGAACTGCATCGGCCAAATCGGACAGAACATCGTCACTGTCATCGGCATCCGCGACATCCGCCACATCGGGCAATGACGCCAGAGCCTCTGCCGCAGAACTTTCGTCGGCTGTGTCCTCATCAGGAGCCATGTCGGCCAGATCGCCCAGCAAATCATCCAAACTGGTGTCCAACGCCTCATCCTCTGGCGCCGCATCGGCGAGGTTTGACAAGACATCCGAGTGATCGGCCGCACTTGTGTCTTCGACCTCAGGCAACGACGATAATGCGTCCTCGAGAGCATCACGTTCTGTAACTTCTTCCGGTGCGCGATCCGCCAGATCAGACAAAACACCTGTGGTATCATCCTCGGCGTCTTCATGTGTCACCTCAGGAACCGAAGACAAGGCCTCTTCGACCGACCGATCCTGTTGTGCGTCGACAGGAGCGGATTCCGCCAAATCTGAAAGCACATCCGCAAACTCATCCTGCGGAGTGTCAGTATCGACAGTTTCGGGCAAAGAAGCTAAGGCGTCATCCACAGACCTGTCTTCCGGTGCGTCTTGCGGCGCAGCAGCGGAAAGATTTGATAAGACATCTGACGTGTCATATGTGGGCTCTTCAATTTCAGCGTCGGGCAGAGAGGCCAAAGCATCGGCGACCGAGCGATCATCAGGAGCTTCCTCTGGCGCCATTTCGCGCAGGGCATCGAGTGTTGTCTGTGTATCTTGCTGATCAACCTGACTACTGGCCAACGTTGCCAACAACGCAGGATCAGCCAAGATCTTCTCGATCAGCGCCTCTGCACCTGCCTTGCCATCCATATACGCCATAAGAGTAGCCAACTGCGTTCGTGCATCCAGCAGCTTCTGCAATGGCTCGATCTTGGCGGCGATCTGGGCCGGGTTGAAATCGTCCATTTTCTCGAATGTCAGATCGACCGACAGGTTGCCCTCGCCGGTCAGCGTGTTCGGCACCGCGAATTCGACGCGCGGGGCCATCGCCTTCATGCGGTCGTCGAAATTGTCGACGTCAATCTCAAGAAACTTGCGGTCGGAAATCGACGGGGTCTCGGCGTTGGATTTTCCTGACAGGTCGCTGAGCACGCCCATCACAAATGGAAGTTGGACCTTTTTTTCGGCCCCGTACAATTCCACGTCATATTCGATCTGAACGCGCGGCGCCCGGTTACGCGCAATGAACTTTTGCGAGTTGTCAGCCATTGCCTTGTCCTTTCAATTCCGCGACCTCGCGGCGGAGGGCTTTAACCTCGACCATAAGCTCCATCACGTGTTCGTCCACGATATCCGTTTCACTGCGAACAAGGTCCCGAAGGTGCGAAAACTCTTCCACTGACTCGTCTTCAACCGCCGACTGCATCGTGTTGACCAGTAGGCCAATGAACAGGTTCAATACCGAAAAGGCAGTTATGACGATGAAGGGGACAAAGAATATCCAGGCCGTCGGATGCACGTCCATCACCGGACGTACGATGCCCATCGACCAGCTTTCCAGCGTCATGACCTGGAACAGCGTGTAAAGCGACCGGCCCAGCGTGCCGAACCAATCGGGGAAGTCTGGGCCGTACATCAGCGTGGCCATGACGGCAAAGACATAGAACACGATCGAGATCATGATGATCACCGCGCCCATCCCCGGCAGCGCGTCCAGCAGCGCCTGCACCACCGACCGCATCTGCGGAATGACTGACAGCAATCGCATCGCGCGAATAACACGCAACCCCCGAAGCGCCGACAACCCATCACGGTTAGGCAGCAGGCCAAGCGTTACAACCACAAGATCGAAAATATTCCAGGCGTTATTAAAGAAACTCAGACGGTAAGCGTAGAATTTGAGCAGCAATTCCGCCACAAAAATTCCCAGCACGACAGTGTCGATAACCCGAAGGACATGGCCAACATTGGCCTGAACCGAAGGTGAGGTGGACAGTCCCAACGTGATTGCGTTGAAAATGATCACACCCAGAATTGTGTTGGTTACCGCCTTGCGTTCGACGAACGCGCGCACGGTTTCGCGGAGCGTTTCGCTCTTCTCGATACCGTCTTCCACCCTTGCCTCCTGTCGTCTTGCTGGTGCCGAGCGCTCGTGTGATGCGCCCGGCCTTTTTAGATGTCGATCATCCTACAGCATCACTGATATTGTCGATCATACCTTTCACGGTCTTGATGTTGGTGAACATGTTCTTGGCTTCTGTCGCGATCGTTTTCTTGTCCAGCGCCTTGATCTTGTCGATGATCGCTGTGTCATCCACCTTTAGTCCGTTACCTTCCATCAGAGTGTTCATTTCGGTCAGGAAACTTTCCCGATCTTCCAGCTTTTTCGACAATTCACTGGCCGAACGTTTAACATTCATACACTCCGCGCCCAGTTTGATGCCTTCTTTCAGGGTTTTCGAACCTCGGGCAGCCTTCATAAGCTTGTCTGCAGATGCGCCCAGGTCATCAACTTTATGCCGCGTCTTCGTCGTGTGTTCGCGATATTTCTCTCTGGCTTTCTTGGCGTCATCCGCCTTGCCTTTGACTGCCTTGGCCGCAAAATCCAGCATGTTCTTTGCGATTGTCTTGGGGTCTTTGCCTTTGGTGACTTCCTCACCCATCGCCACCGCTTTAGCGGTGAACTTCTTAATCGCTTCCAGAGGCTTTTTCACGGAAATACCCGAAGTATCCGTAATGCCCTGACGCTCTGCCGCCTGCATGATGACGCTTTCGCGCAGCTTCATGTAGTTCTGGATAGCCTTGTACAGATCCTTACGCAGTTTTTCCTCGCCCTTCAGCTGTTGCTGAAGTTCTTTGCCCAGAGAATAGACCTGCTTGGCGATGGTCTTATACGCCATCGCATCCGCGCCTGAAGTTGCGACCAAACGCGCGACGGCTCCGCTGATCTTGACCACACCCATGGTCACTTTGACCGTGGTTTTGACGCGCGCTTCTTTCAGCAGCTTGTCTTTGTTGGCCTCATCTTTCAGCTTTTTTTCGATCGCCACCTGGGCCGCGCTTTCGGCGGAAGCCATGGCATTCTTGATGGACTGGTTGACGCCTTGAATTAGCTTTTCAGCTTCAGCCTGGGACTTTTTCCCAGGCGTCTTCATCAATTCGCCGACCTTCTTGTCCAGCTTGATAGCTTCTTGAGTGATGGTCTTTTCGTAATCATCCAGCACTTGCCGGCCGGCGTCTTCCAAACGTTTCAACGCCGTCGAGGGCACCGGATCGGGTTTCTTGAGCTTGCCCGATTTCGTGATTTCAAACGCCACATCGACCCGGTATTTCGGGATTTCGATGTATTCCAGCTTGGGCTTCGATCGGATCAGATCAACGACGTAAAACTTATGTTTGGTGACTGTTGTCTTTGCCATCTAGGGGGTCCTCCACTGGCGAAATTCTATTGGTTTGTGATCCGTCAAAGCGCGGTCTCGCTCAGTCAAATCCATAAGTGAAGTCGCCGTCTGTGACATTGATCACGACTTTGCTAACTTCTTGGCCATCCATCATTCTTTTCAGGAATTCAGCCGAGATATCGGGCAGCATCGTGTTGGTCACAATCGCGTCGATCATACGCCCTCCGCTATCCAATTCCTGACAGCGGTTGACGATCTCTTCGACCACCGCATCCGTGTACTCGAACGGCACACCATGCGCCTCTTGCACGCGTTTCTTAATGCGGCCCAGTTGCAGCTTGGTGATCTCGCCCAGCATATCGGGGCTGAGCGGATAATATGGGATCGTCACCAGACGTCCCAGCAGCGCAGGTGGGAACACTTTCAGCAGCGGGTCGCGCAGCGCCTTAGCCATGCCTTCGGGTTCCGGCATCAGGTCGGGATCGGCGCACATATCCATGATCATTTCGGTGCCGACATTCGAGGTCAGCAGGATCAGCGTGTTCTTGAAGTCGATCACGCGGCCTTCGCCATCCTCCATCACGCCCTTATCGAAGACCTGAAAGAAGATTTCGTGTACGTCGGGGTGGGCCTTTTCAACCTCATCCAACAGCACAACGGAATACGGCTTGCGCCGCACCGCCTCGGTCAAAACACCGCCCTCGCCATAGCCGACATAACCCGGAGGCGCGCCTTTCAGGCTGCTGACCGTATGGGCCTCCTGATATTCGGACATGTTGATGGTGATGACGTTCTGTTCACCACCGTAAAGCACCTCGGCCAGCGCCAACGCGGTTTCGGTTTTACCGACGCCCGAGGTACCTGCGAGCATAAAGACACCGATGGGCTTGTTGGGATTGTCGAGCCCCGCGCGGCTGGTCTGCACACGCTTAGCGATCATCTTCATCGCGTGGTCCTGACCGATGACGCGTTGGGCCAGACGGGTTTCAAGGTTCAGGATCGTTTCAATCTCATCCTTGACCATTCGACCCACAGGGATGCCAGTCCAATCACCAACGACACTCGCCACCGCCTGATGATCAACGATGGGCAAGATCAGGGGGCTGTCGCCCTGCAGTTCTTCCAACTCGTTGTTCTTGGCTTTTAGCTCCGCCAGCAGCGCATCGCGGTCGATGGATTGTGCATCCGGCGCTTCTTCGGTCGCGGCTTCGCCCTCTGCGGTGCCGGTGCCTTCGACCTCCTGCCCGCCTGCGCGCAGCTTAGCTCGCAGGTCGAGGATTTCCTCGACCACTTTCTTCTCAGCCTCCCAACGCCCGTTGAGTTCGGCCAACCGCGCCTCTTCCGCCTCTTTCGCAACATTCACCGCCTCGCGCCGGTCGGCCACGTCATATCCGGCGGTTTCATCCCGTTCGATGATCTCCAACTCGGTGGTCAGGGCCTCAATCCGGCGTTGGCTATCATCCACCTCGGCCGGCACCGCGTGCTGAGACACCGCGACACGCGCACAAGCCGTATCCAGCAGGCTGACCGATTTGTCCGGCATCTGCCGTGCGGGGATATAGCGGGCGGAAAGCGAAACGGCCGCTTCGATCCCCTCATCCAACACCTGCACACGGTGGTGTTTTTCCAGCATCGAGGCAATTCCCCGCATCATCAGAACCGCCTTGGGGATATCGGGCTCTTCGACGTGTACAACTTGGAATCGCCGGGTCAGAGCCGGGTCTTTTTCGATGTATTTCTTGTATTCAGCCCATGTGGTCGCGCCAATGGTGCGCAGCGTACCGCGCGCCAGTGCCGGTTTCAGCAGGTTGGCCGCGTCGCCAGTTCCTGCGGCACCCCCTGCCCCGACTAAAGTGTGGGTTTCATCGACAAACATCACGATGGGCGTCGGGCTGGCCTGAACCTCGTCAATCACCTGACGCAGACGGTTTTCAAACTCGCCTTTCATGGAGGCACCGGCCTGTAATAGGCCCACATCCAGCACCAACAGGCGTACATCTTTCAACGCGGGCGGCACGTCGCCGCGCGCAATCCGCAGAGCGAACCCTTCGACCACGGCGGTCTTACCTACTCCAGCCTCACCCGTCAGGATCGGGTTGTTCTGACGGCGGCGCATCAGCACATCGACGATCTGTCGAATTTCTTCGTCACGACCCACGATCGGATCAATCTCACCGTTGCGAGCCTGTTCGGTCAGGTCGGTGCAGAACTGCTCCAGCGCCTCACCCTTGCCCATGGCACCGGGGGCCATCGCGCCGCTGGCCTCGCCCGGCTCGGCCCCGCCACCGACGTTTGAACCATCCTGCGCGCCCAGCGTGTCCTCGGGCGAGCCATCGGTGGCTTCGGCAAACTTGTCGGCCAGATCATCGGCACCGATCTTGGCCAGTTCTGGCGACATGCTGGCCAGAATGTTGCGCAACGCAGGCGTCTTCAGCATACCAAGGATCAGATAGCCGGTGCGCACCTTGCTGTCGGAATACAGAAGCGAGCCCCAGACCCAGCCGCGCTCCATCGCGTCCATCAGATGATCGCTTAGGTCCGAGATCGAGGACGCCCCACGCGGCAACATATCCAGCGAACGGGTTAGTTCGGACGCGATCTTGCCGGGGTCCAAATCATAGTGCTGGATGATGCGGTGAATATCACTGTCCTGACCGTTCAGGATCTGGTGCAGCCAGTGCTGGATTTCGACATAAGGGTTGCCCCGCATCTTGCAGAACACGGTGGCCCCTTCGATCGCCTGATAGCCCAGCTTGTTCAGCTTGCCGAACAGCGACACGCGGCTGATTTCCGTCATCTTCATTACCTCTCGTTATGGACCGGTTCAGCGGCCTCAAATTCTTGGTTCATATATCCGGCGTAGAGGATCAGATCGTCGACATCCGGACGCATTTCATCCGGGTCGTCGCGGGTTCTGATCCAGCTTGTATGGCCCAGCTGCGTTGTACCGCCTAGCGAGGCGCGTGGGACTTCGTCACCGGCCAACACCAGATTGACCTCCCAATCCAGTGTATCTCCGACATACGTGCGAAGAATGGACTCGAGCCGTTTTTGCGATAAACCTCCGGGCAGAAGGCGTTTGTAATCCTCGAAAGAGACCGGCCCCAGTCGGATGCGAAACTTGGCAGAGCGCGACCAGACCCGGTTGCCAATACTTGTGGACTGCCCCAAACGCGCGGGTCCACCCAACTGCCATGTATCGTCGGGTTCAAGTTCAAGCCAGCTGCCGACGAATTGCTGCACATGAGCCTCGACGCCGAAATAATCAGACAGAATCGCGATAAGCCCTTCGACGGTCTTGGTTCCTGATCCCAGATGTCCGGCGAAAAACCGACGCAACATGTCAGGCATTTCGTCCCGGTCATCGAACCCGTCTCCCTTGAACCCGGCCAAAGCGGCAACGCGTTGTTCGAAGGGATCATCCCCACGGTCAAAACTGGGGGCTGGTTCAGCGGCCGACCATGCCCGGTAAAGCAAACTCATCATTCGATGTGTCAGCATGTCGGTAAAGGCGACAAAGGTCGGATCTCGGTGGTTACGCAACCGGTCTCGAGCGAATTCCGTCAGATGCAGCGGTAAAGGCCCTTGCGGGCCGAAATAGCCAAAAAACAAATTGCTCAGCTTACCGGGTGCGCCGTCCGTTGCCGGTTCGAACCGGGTCAGCGTGGTGGGCGGAAAGGCCAACGACACGTCCTGACCCAGTCGCACCTTGTCTTCGTGCGGACGGCGGGATTCACCCAGACGCGGCGCGTCGGCGTAATGCGCCTCGATCACGCGAAGCGCCTGAAAGACGTGATGCCTTTCAGGATGTGCCGCCAGAGCGGCAAGCAGGTTCAAATGACCCTGCCCATGCCCGCCGCTGGTCGCCATCTGGCAATCTCTCCTCGCCTTTCGGTCTTAAGAACAGTTTCCGTAAAGCTGTTGATGGTTGTGTACTTTCGAAAAAACCGTTCCAGTACCGCACCCAGAACATAAACACTGGTGCCCTCATAAAAGCTTTCGTCAAAGCCCAATGTGATCTCGAGCCCGCGAACGGCGGTGCTGAGAACTTCGTCGCTCATGCGCCGTACAATCGGACGGCTGCTAACGGAAACAACACCTTCTAGTTGCTTTTCCGTCACGCGGTTGCCCAGAGGGGCGTAAATTCCCAACAATTCGCGCAGCGCCCCAGCGCCGCCTTCCTTGCCGTCGCCGGCGATGGACAAGTAGTTCAGGCTCAGATGGCTGATCAGTTTCCAGGCCGCATCGCCTTGTGCCAGCGTTGCATGAGGGCGTGTGGGCGTCACCGGAGTGCGCACGGATTTGACTGGGCCCCCTTCGGGCAAGTGGAAAACATCCGCGCCTCCTGCTGCCAGAAGCATGGGAAGATCGCGGTTCGAACACAAAGCCTCGACCGCCAACTGATCCAGCGTTCCCGGATAAGGTGCTTCGGCCCGGTCTACCAGAGACAGATACACCTCGGATCCAAGATACGAGGTGCGCACGCCGCGCAGACGTTCTTTTTCATTGCGCTGACGCATACGGCGTTTGATCGTGTAGTAGGCCGAATGATTATCGCCCGCAGCCGTCAGATCAGTTTCGCTGTAGAAGGCACGAAACGGGATGTCCCCTTCCTCGTCAGACTGAATTCCAGTTACCCGGTCTATCGCGAAAATCTCAAAGTCCAGCCCTGCTGTTCGGTTAGGAACGACGTGATGTTCGATATCCATTTGGGTAATGTGCACCCGGTCGCATCTGCGACGGAACAAGTTGACGGCAGGAACAGCATTCAACGCGAACGCTGCAGGTGCGACCGCCGGAGCAACATCACGCATCCCGTCGCGCAACAGAACGTAGATGTCGACATCGGTACCCGTTGATTGCCGCAACGCTGGCTGCAACTCTGTCAGCTCTACGAACAGAAACCGTTCAGGCATTGAAAAATATTCTTGAAGCAACCGGTAGCCATCAAAGGATTGGCGCGGCGTCGGCAATAGGGCCTCTTCCCGTTCAAACCCTTTGGGAACCGCATCCGCTCCAGTCAAGCGGACGGTCCAGTCAGCACGTCGATCCGTCGACCGTCCTGTCAAACCGACACATTGTGTCGCCAGAAGTTCGTGCAGCGCCCAAGCTTTGCCGCTTTGAGTGTCCAGATGTAGTACAAGCCTGTCCAAGGCCAGCTCTGACATGGGCTCGCCATCGGTCCGATTGAGACGAAGCCTTATACCAGCCCGTGCGTCAGTTTCTTTTGCGACCCCTGCTGCGACCAGTTCACCTCGACCGTCGATATACTCGGCCTCGGTAATCTCGATGGGCCACAGCGTCATATCGGCTGAGGTCGTGAACTCACAAGCTGTCTGTTCGCCTTCGGCCAAATGCGAACGCAGCGTCGTACCACGGGGAATTTCATAACCTTCTTTTAGCGCAGCGTTGCCAATGTCAGGCTCGAATTGGGCAATCATCATCGAGGGCGTAGGGGCCAGATAATGCGGATACACGATTTCGAGAAGGTTCGAGGTAAAGGCCGGGAACTGCATGTCCAGTTCCAACTGAACCCGGGCCGCCAGAAAGGCGCTGCCTTCCAGCAACCGTTCTACATAGGGGTCGACGACCTCAATCCCCTCCATGCCCAGACGCGACGCAATCTTGGGGTAAGCGGCCGCAAACTCGGCCCCCATTTCGCGCAGAAAGGCCAGTTCGGTTTCGTACTGCTTAAGCAACCGGGTGTCCATTACGTCAACTCCGCTCGATTGCGACTTCGCCGGTCGTTATATCTACACGGCTGCGCAAATAGAGTTCCAAGGGCATCGGTTGCGCCCACATGACGGCACGGATGTCATATTCAACATGCATTTCACCCGAGCCCTTTTCAGAACGCAAATCCACTGCAACTGAACCCTTAACGATCCGTGGCTCAAAAACCTCGATGGAGTCGGAAATCGAACGCTGAATACGTTGCGCTTGCCGCAATGTGGAAAAGGCGCCCGACGTCTCGCGAATGCCATAGTTGAGGACAGATTTCGACGCGTGCGGGTAAACGTCTTCATCGATAAGATCGGACTGATCAGTGGTGTTAAGAAGCAAGGACAAATCGCGCTGGATGATTTCCCTAAGCCTTCCGACGTCGATCACACGTGCGTGGCGACCCTCTTTTTGCTGGTCCGGCGCATCGTCCGTCAGCCGATCAAGAAGCGAAGGCTGCAGGCGTTCGGCAAGGGTCTTCTCAGCCATCTCCTGCCGTTTCCCCGGCCTCGGTGGCCACGTTCAGTACCAGTTCGCGCACATCCAACAAGGCGACATCGGATTGATCTGTTGTCAGCAGACGCTGACCCACGCCCACAAATGTATCAGAGCCCGCATCCATCCAACTTGTCGCCCGCGCCAAACGTGCTGCATCATCACCCTGCTGGGTTGTACCGGGATACCGTGTCGGGATCAGCGCAGCGACTTCTCCGCCGCTGGCGACAGTCAATGTGCACGCCGTCCAGACGGCATCGCGCAGATCACTGGGGGCTTCGATCTCTAACCGGGCAATTTGAGAAAACGGGAGCCAGAAATAACGACCGTTTACAATAACTTCCAGAACCGGACCCAGACGCATATCTGCATCAGCGATCCATTCAAATGCCTCACCGTTGACAGTTCCCGAAGTTGCAGGGGCTGCATCAAAGGCTTTCGCCCGCATTTCGGCAGCTTGCTCGAAATTACCTCCGGCCGTCAGTTTCTGCGCTTCGATCAGGTGGGCCAGCCACTCTTCGGGCTCGCCGAAAACCATGGGTGTCTTTTCGGCTGCAAAGACCTTTTCACGGTACACTTCGCAGATGATCGCCTCGCGGTAGGTCTTGGCCATCATCGTGGCCGCCTCATCCATTTCGGCGCTCAGTTTCAACTGCGTGATTGCGCGTTTCCAGTCGCCCATAACGCACAAAAGCTGAAACAGGAAAATCCGCAGTTTGGCATCTGCGGGATTGGCGCGGATTTTGTCTTGCAGCGCAGTAAGCGTGGCAGTCAGATCGCCTGTTCTTAGATGGTCTTCCGGCGTCATGCGGGCCTCGCGTCGTCAGGATAATAATTACAGAGGGCTTGGGCGACATGCGCCGCCAAAGCCCGGATCGTGGTGAAAATCAGCTGACGTCGCCGGTTTCCAAGTTCCACTTGAACTCGTTGCAATCGCTGAGCTTGCCGGTTTTGAAATCTGCGATCTTGTACTTGATCGAGATACCGCGATAGGCGACGGTCCAGTTTTCCGACGGGATTGTTTCCTCACCACCCGTAACCGAGTAGCTGTCCACAATGGCGTCCCGCAGAGTGAAAATCAGATAAGGCTCCATGCCTTTCTTTTCGTCATCGCCCGAGCGGCACAGGTGAATGGTCATTTCACCATTGGCTTTGCCCGATGCAGCATAAGTCATCAACTTGGCAGACGCTTTGCTGAGTTCGGTTTGCAGAGAAACCTTGCCGAAGTTTGCATTCGCATAGCCGCGTTGGGTGGTGCCCATGTCGCCCATGTCCAATGTGCGCGAAACTTCCCAGCTGACCTCTTTACAAGCGATCCAGTCAGTGTGCTGTTTTTCGCGGGCTTCACCCGGGAAGTCCATTTTGATAAAGATGTTTTCCATTTTCGTTTCCTTTGGAGATTAGAGATAGCACTGAGATATTTGAGGTTTGGATCGGCGGCAGTGAAGCACTTCACTCGCCGCCGATCTTTCTCAATTTTAGCCAGCTTTTTCAGACGGTAGCTTGGATACCAGTCGAAGGGATACGGACAGACCTTCCAGCTGGTAATGGGGACGCAAGAAGAACTTGGAAGTGTAATATCCGGGGTTTCCTTCGACGTCTTCGACCACAACCTCGGCCGAGGCCAGTGGCTTGCGCGCCTTCTCGGCTTCGGCGGAAATGTCGGCGTTGAAGTCAACATATTGGTTGATCCAGTCCTGCAACCAGCTTTCCATGTCCTGACGGCTTTTGAACGACCCGACTTTGTCGCGCACCATACATTTCAGGTAATGCGCAAAACGGCAGGTCGCGAACAAATACGGCAGGCGCGCGGCAAGGTTTGCGTTGGCGCTTGCATCCGGATCATCGTATTCCGCAGGCTTGTGCAGCGATTGCGCGCCGATAAACGTCGCCGAGTCGCTGTTCTTACGGTGGATCAGGGGCATCATGCCGTTTTTGGCCAGCTCAGCCTCGCGCCGGTCCGAGATTGCAATCTCGGTCGGGCATTTCATGTCTACGCCGCCATCGTCGGTCGGGAAAGTATGCGCGGGTAGGCCTTCGACCGTACCACCGCTTTCCACACCGCGAATCCGCGAGCACCAGCCATATTCCTTAAACGAGCGATTGATGTTAACCGCCATGCCATAGGCCGCGTTCACCCAGCTATAGCTGTCGCTGTTGGCACCGCTTGTGTCTTCCTCAAACGCAAATGCTTCGACCGGTTCGGTTTTAGAACCGTAAGGCAAACGCCCCAAGAAGCGCGGCATCGCCAGACCGACATATTTGGAATCTTCGCTTTCTCGCAAGGAACGCCATGCGGCGTATTCCGGCGTCTGGAAGATCTTGGTCAGATCGCGCGGGTTGGCCAGTTCCGACCAGCTGTCCATCTGGAACAGGCTGGGCTTGGCCCCGGTGATCAAAGGCGCATGGGCTGCGGCAGCAATCTTCGACATCTCGCCCAGCAGCTCAATATCCTGTGGGCTGTGGTCGAAATGGTAATCCGCCACCAGCGAGCCATAGGGTTCGCCCCCGAACTGGCCGAATTCTTCTTCATAGAGTTTCTTGAAGATCGGCGACTGATCCCATGCGGTACCTTTGAACTTGCGCAGGGTCTTGTGCATGTCTTTCTTCGAGATGTTCATCACGCGGATTTTCAGCATCTCGTCGGTTTCGGTGTTGTTCACCAGATAATGCAGGCCGCGCCACGCGCTTTCCATCTGTTGGAATTCTTCGTGGTGCAAGATCAGGTTGACCTGTTCGGTCAGTTTCTTGTCGATCTCGGCAATGATACCTTCGATCGAGCGCAAAGCGTCATCCGAAATCAGGCCGGTATTGGCCAGCGCCTGCTCGGCCAGCGTCTTAACCGCGCTTTCCACAGCGGTTTTCGCCTGATCCGATTTTGGACGGAATTCCTTGGTCAGCAGCGCTTCGAATTCTGAGGATCCAAACGCTGTTGCGCCTTCGGCGGCTTCTACATTGGCTTCTTGATCGGCCATCTTTTATTCCTCCTCGGCAGCATCGCCGCCCGGTTTGGGCTGGGCTGCAAGTGTTTTCAGCAGGCTGGGGTCCTGCATGATTTTCGAAATCAGATCCTCGGCCCCGGTTTTGCCATCCATGTACGTCATCAGGTTGGACAGCTGCGTCCGCGCATCCAGCAGCTCTTTCAGCGGAGCAACCTTGGCGGCGATAGCAGCAGGGCTGAAATCGTCCATACTTTCGAAAGTGATATCCACCGCCAAATTACCTTCACCGGTCAGGGTGTTCGGCACGGTAAACGCTGCACGCGGCGCCATCGACTTCATCCGGTCATCGAAATTGTCGACGTCGATCTCCAGGAATTTCCGGTCAGCGACGGCAGGCTGTTCCACCTCAGACTTACCGGCCAAATCGCTCATGACGCCCATAACGAAGGGCAGCTGCACCTTTTTCTCGGCTCCGTAAAGCTCCACATCATATTCGATCTGAACCCTCGGAGCCCTGTTCCGGGCTATGAATTTTTGTGAACTGTCAGCCATCTGTTGCTCCTCGATTCATCCGTCAGTTTTTTGTTTCGGTCCCCGCCCCGGCGCTGCCGGGCGCGGATTAAAATCCATCGTCATCATCATCTTTCAGGCCACCAATCTGGCGTACTTCGTCCAGGCCTTCCTTGGCCATGTCTTCGATGATCGTAAGAAAGTCGGCATTGACCAAGCGCTTGGCCCGCTCCAGCAAAATGGGAAGCGGGCTGGATGGCTCGCACCGCGCATAGTAGTCCATAATGCGATCCAGCATCCGGGTCACATCGTCGGGCGAATTGATCGCACCACCGCCCGCAGGTGCAGGCGCTGCCGCACCACCAGTCGGGGCCGCAGAAGGCGCTGAAACGCTTGCATCTACCATGTCATCGGCAGAAACCTCACCAACATCGGCATATTGGGCCAGTGCTTGCTTGATGCTCTTGAGCCCCACAATCAAAGGATCCAGATCGGGGCCTTCGCCTGGCGTCTTGTCCGAGAACACAGCGTCAATCGCGCTGACATCCTCTAGCGCTGACGAAACCGCATCGGCATTTGCAGACAGCACCTCGTCATCGGTGTCTTTGAAGGCTGCAGCAACGCTGTTGGCGTCCGGGATGTCGTCCAGATCGGCGGGCATATTGATCCGACCATCCACAACGTCCAAGTGACGCAGAGTCATGCGCCCAAACATACGGCTGTCCGTCAGACCCGTGCGACGCAGCGCTTTTACCATGCGATCCGACGAAGCCAGACCACGCACCGCGTTGATCCGCATTGTCGCATCGCCATCATCTTCGTCCAGCTCGGGGTGACATGTCTCCCAGAAATCTTCGAGCAGGGATTTGATATAATTCAGAGAGGTCGCAAATGCAGGCAGGCCCTTGGTGTGCAATACGGCCTCGGCCAGATAAACTGCGGCACGCAGGTCATGGCTTTGCTCCATGATCGCCAGCGCTTTGGACTCGACATCGCCCCAATCCTGTTCTTCGGCAGCGACGACCTCGTCACCCATTTGCCGTTCTTCGCCGGGCTGCGCGGCTATTTCCAGATCGGTAAACGCCGGATCATATTCCAGGTTTTCGCCGCTCGGCTGGTCCTCGTTTCTGGGCTCCAGATAAGACGATAAATTCATACTCTCCCCAATAACGTGGCGGTTGAGAACCGCTTTTTCGTTTGTTGGCACCGCTTAACGTGATGTTCCCGACTACCAATATGAACTATTTCACAGAGTGACAAAACTTGCACACATTTCACGTTTTAAGCCCAGTCATTGTGTTGAATCAGCCGCACACCCGGCACAAAGTCAAACCTTAAAAATACGTTTTTTTTACGACATTGCTTGGCCGCTACGGTGGGCAACAGCGATTTTTCTTTTGCCTGACGGATTTAGATGTAGTTGCAATGTATTTTTTTCTTCTTGCCTGCGGTTCAATGCTGCAATGATTGCTCAAAGTCGGACGAAGCGGTGTTTCGGAACTACGGCGCAAGCCCGCCAATCGGGAATGGGGAGAAGAATGAGAACAAGACTTATTGCAGCCATCGCGCTTTCATGTGCAGCTTTAATGGCCCAGGCGGACGAAAGCAGGCTTTCAATCGAGCTTAACAAATTCGAACCCGGCGAAGCAGGAGGCTGCCGCGCATTTTTCCTTTTTCGCAATCAGACAGACAACAGTTTCGAAGAATTTGAAATGTCGCTCGCGATCCTTGACAAAGATGGGGTGATCGACCGGCTTCTGTCGATTGACGCCGCCCCTCTGCCCGTTCAGCGGACCACTCTGAAACTGTTCGAAATCCCCGAAATTGAGTGCTCGGATATTTCTGAAATTCTGCTGCACGACCTGCCTGCATGCAAACCGCAGAATTCCGACCCTGTCGATTGCTTCCCGCTTCTGGCGCTGGACAGCAAGACCGCTGCCAATCTGGCGCAATAAGTCATGCCGGGCTTGGAAAACTTGGGCACCGGAGGCCCAATCATCGCCATTCTGGGGCTGCTATCCCTGCTGTCTCTGACCATAATCGTCGTCAAAGTGATCAAACTGGCCCCTGTCAATTCGGGCGGACCAGTAAGGGACGCAGCTTTTGTACAATGGTCCAAGGGCGAACGGCAAGCAGCGCAGCAGGCTGCCGCCGCGGGCAAATCCCCAGCGGACCGGGTGTGTGCCTACGCGATGCAGGGGCTTATCGACGGCTTCAAAGGCCCCGCCTTAATGGCCGAGCTGACACGGCGCGGCAATTTGGAATTTGCCACAATGATCAGCTGGATTCGCGTGCTGGAATTGATTGCAATGATCTCACCCCTGCTGGGTTTGCTGGGTACAGTGACCGGAATGATCCAGTCTTTTCAAGAGCTCGAGCTGGCACAGGGCGCTGCAAATGCCTCGGTTCTGGCAGGTGGTATATGGCAAGCACTTTTGACGACTGCAGCAGGGTTGGTGGTCGCCATTCCAGCCGCGATTGGGGCTTCATTACTATCAGGTCGGGCCGAAGCCGGCGCACAATCCATCGAGAACGCAGTGGGCCAACTCATGGTATTGGAGGAGCGCGGCGCGCATTAGGAAGATGTCGATGGACAGCGATCTCAGCCTGAACAGACGCAAGCCAACCCGGCCATTGATCTCGCTGGTGCCGATGATCGACGTCATGTTGATCTTGCTGGTGTTCTTCATGGTTACGTCGACGTATTTGAACCTCGACATGATCCCGGCGCTGGCGCAGCGCGACAGCCCCGCACAAGGGACGACCGGAGAGGGCACAGCTGAAACGTTACTGATCCGCATAGGCACGGACGGAGCCCCGTTTCATCAGGGCCAAGCGGTATCTCATGATGATTTGTCCGACCTATTGACCCGACGCCTAAGCCGAGACCCCGGTCTTCAGGTCATCGTGCTGCCTACCGGAGGGGCCAGGCTACAATCTCTTGTATCGGTAATGGATACAGTCACCCAGGCCGGGACCGTGAACATGCGCGTGGTTCGACTGGAGGCTAGCCCGTGAAAATCACCCGCCCTGCCCCACGCCACCACCCCGAAACGATCATTGCCCTGATCGACGTTGTTTTCTTTTTGCTGGTCTTCTTCATGCTGATCGGACGTATGGATGCCACGGCACCCTTTGACGTGGCTCCGCCCGTCGCGGTGACCGGCGCGGACATGCCCGCAGGCGGCATCACAATCTCGGTGGCAGCAGATGGCATAATCGCATTGGACGGTGAGACCGTAGCGCCGGAAGACATCGAGCGTCGCGTTCAGTCGTTGCTGGTGGCCCAACCAGACATTCTGATCCGCATCAATGCGCATCGCGAAGCAACTTTACGTTCAATCCTGCCCCGTATTGCTCAGTTTGAGGCTATGGGCGCTCGCGATGTGGTGTTGGTAGTAACCCCTCCGGGATCGCCGCAATGATCCGGGGGACCGTCTTATGGGGTATCGGGCTGGTCGTTTCACTCGCCCTGCATGTCGGAGGCGCCATTGCCCTTATCTGGAGCGTGGAGCCCGAACCGGTTGATGAACAGCCGGTTCCCGAAACACAAATGCAGCTGTCGGCCCACCGGGTAAAACAAAGCGAGGCCGTTGAATCTCAACCAGACTCAGAAACCGCTCAAACCGAGGACGCCTCGGGCGCGCAGCTGGGCCAAAGCACGATCCGACAGTCAACAGCGACTGCAGCTCAGCTTCCTCAGCAGCTGGTTGCAGTGACTATTCCGGACACCGATGCTTTGTCGGCGTCTGAGGCAAAGCTCGAACCCGCGCAGTTCGTTTCCGCCACATCTCAGCCACTGCAAGCGACAACATTACCCGCTTCGCAGTTGGTCTCTGCCGCGGTACAGGCCAATCCGGTCTCATTGAAGCAACCGCTGGCGCAAGCCGTGCCTCTGGCGCAACCCACTGCGGACGTCTCACAATCCGTGCAACTCCAACCCGTCGTCCTGACACAAACGGTTCCCGACATCCCGCAAACTGCAGCATCCGAGGTGTTTTCCACCTCTGGCGACGGACCGATAGACCCGGTCTCATTGGCCGCGATCCAGAGCTTTATGCAGCCGGAAGATGCCGGAAAATCGGCCGAGAACCTGCGCGACGGGATCGATGGACTTTTGGCGCAAGTCCCCTGCGCACGGCTGCAGGTTCAGTTTCAGCCAGACACAAACACTTTGCAGCTTATTGGACATATCCCCGAGGATGGATTGCGTAACCCGGTTCTGGCCGCTCTTCAGACGCAGATGGGTTCCAACATCCAGGTCGAGGACAAGTTGCGCATCCTGCCGCGCCCGCAATGCGGCGCACTCAGCGGAATAGCCTATATTGGCTTGCCACAATCAACGGACCAGATCACCAATCCACTATTGATTGGGGAAGACGTTCACGCGCGTGCGTTTCGCTATGTGAACGGTCAACAACTGGTTCTTGATTTGACCGGAGCAGACTACGACGCATACGTCTATGTCGACTACTTTGATGCCCAAGGGCAAGTCATCCATTTGCGACCGAATGCATCGACCCCGATGCAGCCGACACTTGCAAAGTCCGCATTGCGCGTGGGCGCGGCCGCGCCGGGTGATCCCGGCCTTATCATCACGATAGGTCCACCCTACGGACAGGAAATCGCCGTCGCCTTTGCTGCGTCAGATCCGCTATACCAAGAGGATCGCCCACTAATCGAACCGGCCGATGCTTACCTTAAGTTCCTCAAATCTCGCGTCGCCGAAGCTCGGGACGTGAACCCCGACTTCAAAGGAGAGTGGGTCTATTTCTTTATCACCACAGCCGAGCGTTAGAGACGCACCAAATCCGTGATCTAAGCAGAAGGACCTGCTGCCTTCACCCCGATGCTAATCCCGAACGCTGGACCTCAGGATCTACGCAGACTGTGCCGCTCTGATCTTGGCAACTGTTTGCTGAATATCCAAAATTTTGTTTTCCAATTCCGGGGCATTCAGAGAACCCTCACTGGCCAAGGTATCTTCTACAGCGCGCAGCCAGCAATCAAAATAAGCCGTTTCCACCGCCCGTGCCGTACCTGCTCGGTTGCGCCTTTCCGTTTCTGTGATCAGGGCCGCAAGGCAGGATTGAAACGTCGTCCAAGGGAAATGCCCTTGTTGGACCATGGCCACGACAAGAGCGAATATCCGAGTCTGCCATGGAGCAAGGAACAAAGGGCCGTTTTCATCCAGCCCGGGGATCGAGCGACGGACGTTTTGCAACGCCACGTCATGGGCATCACACATCGTCAAGATAACTCTCCCAAAGATCAAGACAGACGCAACCATTGGCGTCTGCAGCACTGCCCCACAAATCCTTGGACGAAAATTCGACCGTATAGCAATGCTGAGGATCAGGGCCTTGCCCGCTTGCCATCGAGTCGGCGAACTGAAACACCCCCATATCGGCGATGACCTTCCCGACGTGGTTGCGTACATAACGAGGCACCCGCGTGTGACCAACGGGACTGTTGGCCCGAACGCGCACCGACTGACCGACGGCAAAGCGTGGCGTGGCAGTGGTTGGGGGAAATGTCATCTCGGCCCCTGCCTTGGTGGCCGCCAGTATGTCAGCCGGACCGACCGCCGGATGATCACCCTGCGGGATATCGAACCGTTTCAAACCCGATGCGACTTCCTGTGGGTCAACCAGGCCCGCAGCTTGTACCAGCGCCGTCGCGGCCACGCTCCATTTTTCAAAGTAATCCAACCGCAGGTAATCCGCGGGGGCAATCCGTTCGATTGCCGCGCGGTGTTCATCGGCGCAGAAAGGCACGGACCAAGCCAAAGCCTCGGTCAGGGCAAAAGCGCGCTTTTGCCAATTGTGTTCAAAGGCCCGATCCTGATCGCAGGGAACCGGGCCAAACCCGTGCATCCCGCCCATATCATGAATGCCATCCATACCCTGCCCCTAGACCAAAGCCGTGCCGATCATGCCGTTGCGGGTGACACGATCAGCCAGTTCTGCAGCGGAAAGCCCCTCGGTCCCGTCGGGGCGGCGTGGCAGAACCAGATAGCGGATCTCGGCCGTGCTGTCCCAAACCTTGATCTGCACCTCTTCAGGCAGGCTGACACCAAATTCCGCCAAAACCGAGCGGGGTTCACGCACCACACTCGACCGGTAGGCGGGGCTTTTGTACCATGTGGGCGGCAGGCCCAAAACCGGCCATGGATAGCAGGAACACAAGGTGCAAACGATGACGTTGTGAACCGCGTCCGTGTTTTCGACCACCCGGATATGTTCGCCCTGGAACCCGCTGAACCCCATCGCATTGATCGCCGCGGACCCGTCGCGCAGTAGCCAGTCTTTGTATTCCGGATCCGTCCACGCACGCGCCACCACAGCCGCGCCGTTGCGCGGGCCGGTTTCGCGCTCATAATATTCAACGATACTGTCCAGCGTTTCGGGTTTGACCAACCCCTTGGCCACCATCAGCTCCTCCAGCGCGCGCACGCGCAGGGCGGGGCCTTCTTCCAGAGGATCGTGATCATGGGGCATGGCTCGGTTACTCCATCGCGCCGAGAATACGAGCGAGGTTCGAGAACCGCGCGATCAGGGCGAAAATCACGATATTTATCACCATGAAGATCACCGCAATCGACGCAATAACCGGCGTGTAGCCATAGCGCAGGGCGTTGAAAATCTTGATCGGCAGTGTCTCGACCGAGAAGCCCACGGTCATAAGCGCGATGATGTATTCATTCAGGCTGAGGACAAAGCAGAACGCAAACCCCGCAAAGGCAAAGGGGGCGGCAATCGGCAGGATCACCGTGCGGAAGACAACGGCGTTTGAGGCGCCCATGGTCTGGCTGGCCTCGATCAGCGCGTGATCGACGCTTTCCAACCCCAGAGAGATCGTCACCAAAGGCAGGGCCAGCAGGAAAACCGCATGGGCAATGATGACGTTGATCATCAGCCCGTTCAGCCCAATCCCGGTGAAGAACAACAGGAAGGCCAGCGCCATGATGACGGGCGGCAGGATAAACGGTGCTACCCCAAGCGCCAGCAGCGCCTTGGCATAGCGCAGTCCATAGCGCCACGCGAAATAGGCCACCGGCATCGCGATCAGAACCGAAAGGCTGGCCGAGGCGAAGGCGATGAACAAAGAGTTTTTCAGCGCAGTAAACCAATCATTCGCCACAAAAACCTCGGCATACCAGCGGAAGGAAAAGCCGCGCGGCGGGAAGGCTAGGAACTTTTTGGCGTTGAACGAAACGGCCGCAATCACAAGGATCGGCCCGATCAGATACAGCGCGAACAGCGCCAGATAGATACTGCGCAGCGCCCTCATGTCTTTTTCCCCGAGAATTTCGTGACCAGCCAGATCACCGTCGCGCTGAGAACCAGCAACACCACCGCCAGCGCTGAGGCAAAGGGCATATTGAAATTGAATATCGCCTGATCCGTAATCAGCACTGACAGCGTCCAGTGTTCGGGCTTACCCAGAACCTGCGGCACAATGATGGCCCCTAGCGTCAGCACGAAAACCGTCACCCCGCCCGAGATGATCGCAGGCCGCGTAACGGGAATGATCACCGTGAAAAACGTCCGCAAAGGCGAAGCCCCAAGCGTGCGCGATGCCTCGATCAAGCTTTTGTCCAACCGGCTTAGCGCGGGAAACAGCAGCAAGACCGAAAACGGCACGGTCAAATAGACCAGCGCGGCGACCACAGCGCCTGCCGAGGGGGTCATGGCAAAGCTTTTCTCAATCACCCCGATCCAGACAAGTATGTTGGCCACGCCTGCGGTGCGGGACAAAAGGATTTGCCAGCTGAAGGCGATCAGCACTTCGGACAGGGACAGCTGCGCCAGAATGTAGATCAACCAAAAGGTCTGCGAGCGCGGAGGGAAAGTGGTCAGGAAATAGGTGAAGGGATACGCGATCAGCAGGCTCAGCACTGCGATCAGCGCGCACAGACCTGCTGAGAACAACGCCCGCTCGATATAGAACCAGGTCAGAAATCGTTCAAAATGCTGGAGGTCAAAGCTGGTGGCATAACCTCCGTCATCGGTAGGCGTGGACACACTGGTCAGCAGGATCAGGACGAAGGGGATCACAAAAAACGCCCCGATCATCACCGAGGACGGGATCAGCCCGATATAGCGGGAAAGCGCGCTTGTCTGCATTTCGCCCTCCTATACCGCCAACACGCTGCAGGCCGTAGCAGGCATTTCAACATGGACCTGATCACCCACTTTCACATTGGGCCAGTCCTTTGGTGTCAGGACCGAGATCACCTCGTGCCCGGCGCAATCCACCAAAATCTCGATCGTGGCGCCGATATCGCGCACGAATGTCACCGTACCGGTGACTGAGTTGGCCACATCCACGTCCGAGGGATGATGCACGAACACCTCTTCGGGGCGGGTCATCAGCAGAACGTCATCGCCCTTGGTGAAGGTTCCAGTGTTGCCGTCCACCGTCAGATCAACCCCGTTCACATGTACACGGTCAGGCCCTGACATCTTGGCAGGCAGCAGGTTGCTGGTGCCGATGAAACCGGCCACGAATTTGTCGACCGGGGTCTTGTAAATCTCCATCGGGGTGCCGGTCTGCAGCACCTGCGCCTTTCCCATGACCACGATCTGATCGGCCATCGTCATCGCTTCGGTCTGGTCATGAGTGACGACGACAGTGGTGATCCCAAGCTCTTGTTGCAGCTTGCGCAGCTCGATCTGCATGACCTCGCGCAGATTGGCATCCAGCGCTGACATCGGCTCATCCAACAAAAACACATGTGGGTTCAGCGCAAGGGCCCGTGCGATGGCGACGCGCTGACGTTGACCGCCCGACAGCTGCGAGATTTTGCGGCCCTCAAGCCCCGGCAGGTGCACCATGTCCAGTAACTGCCGCGCGCGATCCTCGCATTCTGATCGGGAATGGCCCCGAATGCGCATCGCATAGCTGATGTTTTCGCCAACATTCAGATGCGGAAACAGCGCAAAGGACTGAAACACCATGCCGATATTACGCTGATGCACAGGCACGCCGGTCAGGTCCTGATCCTCGAAACGGATCGTGCCTTGCGTGGGTTCGTCCAGCCCGGCGATCATCCGCAGCAGCGTGGTCTTGCCACAGCCAGACGGACCCAGAAAACAGATCATCTCGCCGGTATTGAACTGAAGGTTCACATCTTTAACGGCCGTCACAGTGCCGAATTTCTTGGTGACGTTTTCGATGCTTAAACCTGGCATAAGGGTCTTTTCTTTCAACAAGGGAAGCGGCCCGCCCCACCTGCGCGGGACGGGCCAGTGTCGTGAGTGGTGTTAGCCCGCGATCATCTGGTTCCAGGTGTCGGAAATCCAGTTGGCATGCTCTTTGTAGACATCATACCGCGGAACGATTGGAGCCTCGGGGCTGCTCACCGCGGCGAGTTCTTCGGCGGTCAGATCGGTCAGGCTCGGGTCGATCACAGGAGCGGTGCCGACATTGCGCGACAACAACGCCTGCGTTTCGGGCGCAGCGATGAAGTCGATAAATGCGTGGATCTCATCCAACGGTTTGGCGTGTTCAGGCACGATCCAATAGCCCGAGTCCACGATCCCACCCTCTTTCGGGAAAGTCGAGACAACCGGGAAGCCTTCGGCAGCGGCCAGACCGGCCACGTCGTGATAGTACTGGCCCATCGGAATCTCACCGTCCTGCAGCGCTTGCTGGAACGCGCCTTCGTCCTTGTACCAAAGCCGCACATTGGGCACTACTTCGGACAGCTTTTCGAACACTTGTTGGATGCCATCTTTGGTATCAAGTATGTCCGTTCCACCAAAGAAAGTCGTCGCCGTTACCTCAAGCATGTACGAGTTCGAGGCCAGACCCAGAAGACCGATCTGATCTTTGTATGTCTCATCCCATAGCGCGGCCCAGCTGTCAGGAGCCTGCGGGATTTCGTCCGAATTGGTGCACAGCGTGATATACCAAGACACCGCGCCAACACCGAACAGGTTTCCGTCGTCATATCTGTCCTGGAACGTGTCGGTCATGTTGGCAAGGTTCGGGATTTTGGTGTCGTCCAGCGCCTTGAACACTTTCTGATCCGCCCCTTGACTGCGCGGAATACCCGCCATCAGCGACACATCTGCCGGGGCGGTTTTGGCGCGGGCAGCGTTCTTGATCTGCACCAGCCATGTCTCACCGGTAGGAACGGCGACCGAGTTCACTTCGATCCCGGTGGCCTTGGTGAATTCGGGGAAGATGAACTGCTTGAAGCTGTCTTCAAAGAACCCACCATAGGTTCCAACCTTGAGCGGCTGCGCCGCCTGAACGATGGCTGGCGCGGCTAGTGTGGCAGCCCCGGTTGCAGCAGCAGTGCCTAGAAATCGGCGGCGTGAAAGGGTGGTTGGCATTGTGATCTCCTGTTGGTTTTGTTCAGTTGGCCCGGTTTTTGGGCAGGACGCAAAGCATTTCATAGGCCAGATTGGCCCCGATCAGCGCAGTGCAGCCGCTAACATCATATTGCGGCGAGACCTCGACCAGATCTGTGCCGACAAGGTTCAGCCCTGCACAACCGCGCACGATTTCGAGCGCCTGAATATTGGTCAGCCCGCCCATTTCGACCGTCCCGGTTCCGGGCGCGTAGGCCGGGTCCAGACTGTCGATATCAAAGGTCAGGTAGGTCGGCACATCCCCGATCCGCGCGCGAATGTCCTGCATCAGGGGGGTCAGGGATTTGTGCCAGCACTCCTCGGCCTGAATGACAGTAAAGCCTTGATTGCGGCCCCAGTCAAAATCATCGGGCGCGTAACCCGTCCCCCGCAGGCCGATCTGGAACACCTTGTCATTCTGCAACAGCCCATCTTCGACCGCACGGCGGAACGGAGTGCCATGGGCGATCTTTTCGCCAAACATCTCGTCATTCGTGTCCGAATGCGCATCCACATGGATCAAGGCCACCGGACCGTGTTTGCGGGCAATCGCGCGCAGCACCGGATAGGTCAGCGTGTGATCTCCGCCCAGTGTGATCGGAACCACATCGTGGCTGAGTATCTCATCATAAGCCTCGGTGATGATGTCCATGGTTTTCTTAAGATCAAACGTGTTGATCGCCACATCGCCAATATCGGCCACCTGCATCTTGGCAAATGGTGCCGCGCCCGTGGCCATGTTGAAGGGCCGCAACATGCAGCTTTCGGCGCGGATCGCACGTGGCCCGTGACGCGTTCCCGTCCGGTTCGAGGTGCCGATATCCATCGGAATGCCCACGAAACAGGCGTCCAGTCCGGCGGCGGTTTCCTGCGCGGGCAGTCGCATCATTGTCGTGCCGCCTCCGAAACGGGGCATGTCATTGCCGCCCAGGGGTTGGTTGTAACGCGGCGCGGTCGTGTCTGGCATTATGGTTCCTGCAGCTGAGGTCATACGAAAGTCCTGCTGACCCTAATTGGCTCGGTTGGGCCAAAAAATAGCGATGCGCAAACCCTTACATTGTCATTTAGCAATGTATTCCCCCTCATACATTTGCTGAAGGGTCTGGATGAACAGTCCATTTACCTTAGGTACCGCTCCGGACCGTGTGACGATCTGCATAGGGCAAGAATAATCACGGCTGCTGTTGGGCAAGCGCCGCAACCGCCCCTGCTTTTCCCAACCCGAGGCCAGATGCAGCGGCAACAACCCGATATATGCCCCACTGAGGATCAGGATCAGCTGCGCTTCGATTTCTTGCGCAAAAAGGTCTCGGTCCGAGGAATGCTGGGTCTTTTGCCTTTGCTGGTTCCAATACCCGCGGTGGACCCAAGCCTGCTGGGCAATGGCATCATCACCAAGGGCGTGTTCCGGAACCCCAAACAACGGATGAGTGTCCGAACAATAGAGTGCGTGATGTTCGCGATACAGGTCGGTCAGGTTTAAGCCATTGCTTACATTGTCAAAACTACCAAATCCGATATGGTAGGTACCGTCCAGTACACCTTGCTGAATATCTTGCGGTTCGGAAATCACAAGGTCGATACGCACGGCCGGAGCAGCCTCGGTGAACTGTTTGATCGCCTGCGGCAGCTTGAATGCCTCATCGGTTGTGGTGGCGTCCACAACGGCCAGTTTTAGACGTCCAACCAGATTGCCCTTTAACTCGGCCAGATGGGTCGAATGCTGATCCAGCGAGTCCATTAGTGCCAGACCGATCTGATGCACCATCCGCCCTTTTTCAGTCAGCAGAAACCCGCGCCGCCCGCGCTGGCACAGACGCACGCCCAGACGTTCTTCAAGCGCCGTTATGTGGTTCGAGATCGTGGGCTGGCTGAGGCCCAGCTCGACCTGCGCCGCCGAGAAGCCCCGGTTCCGAACAACACTGTCGAAAACGGTCAAAAGATGAATGTCTGAACCCGTGATTTTCATCCTTGCATTGAGCCAGAGAAATGTATCGTTTTGCAACGCACTATTTGCAAAATCGGGCGCGCTGAATACGGTCGCGACCGCGGGCGCTGAAAATTTGATCGAACTGCGCCGGAACATAGGGACGTGTGCCATGAAGATCGCCGCATTTCAGATGCAAGCTGGAGGCAGCACCGAGGATCGGTTAGCCCAAATCGAACAGGCCCTGCACGATTCGGATGCCGATTTGCTGGTTGCGCCCGAACTGGCCATCACCGGATACGGGCGAGGTGCAGTTCTGCGCGATCTGGCGCAACCGAAAGATGGGCCATGGGTTCAACAGTTGACGCAGGCGGTGCGTGACAGCGGCATCAGCCTTGTCGCGGGTTTCCCCGAGGCCGATGGCGACGCCCGCTATATCAGCGCCTTGATCATCAACCGTGATGACCCTGATAGTCCGCTGATCTATCGCAAGAACTGTCTGTATGGCCCCTATGAAAAAGGTATCTTCCAGACGCCCGAGCGGTCCTTGGTGATGACCACAATGGCCGGTCTGACCCTTGGTTTTCTGATCTGCTACGATATCGAATTTCCTGAAAACGTGCGTCGGTTGGCGCATGCCGGGGCGCAGGTGATCATTGTGCCAACAGCGATGGCCGAAGGCCCAGCCGGAGCGTTCATTGCGAAACAGGTTGTGCCGGTGCGCGCCTTTGAAAATCAGGTCTTTGTCGTCTACGCCAACCACGCAGGCTCTGACGAAAGCTATGCCTATCAGGGTATGTCCTCGATCGTGGCCCCGGACGGTCAGCAGTTGGGTTTTGCGGGGGAAGGCGGACAGGTGATCTCGGCTTCGATTGATCCAGATGCCTATGCCCAATCGCGCGACGAGAACCCCTATTTGTCAGACACCGTGACACTGAACCTAGCCCACCCCTAGTTGAAAGCCGCACGCATGACCTCTTCGCTTGCAATCGTGAATGCCGATCTGCGCACGATGGAGCCCGGTGGCCCTCGGCAGCAGGCGATATTCGTGTCGGGGGATCGGGTCGCAGCGGTTGGATCAACGGAAGAGATCAAGGCATTATGTACCGTCGACACTCGGGTCCTCGACGCCGAGGGCGCAACGGTTCTGCCGGGCTTTGTCGAAAGCCATATGCATCTGTTTTTCGGCGCCTATTCCCTGAAGGTATTGCGGCTTGAGGCGATCACGGGCACTGCAGCCCTGACCCGCGCCATTCGGGAGTTTGCCGCACAAAACCCAGATGACAGCCTGCTTGTGGCACAGGGTCTGGCCTACGCGAGTTTTGACGGTCGCCAAAATCCGGACCGGCATATTCTTGACGCGATATGCCCCGATCGCCCGCTGTTGCTGCAAAGCGCTGATTTTCACAACGGCTGGGCAAATACCGCGGCGCTACAGGCTGCAGATGTGTTGCGGGGGCGCGATCTGGGACCGGGTTCGCATATTGAATTGGACCCGGACGGGATCGCCACTGGCACGCTGATTGAGCCTCCGGCCGTTGCCACGATACAGGCGCTTGGCCGCCATGGTGGGCGCGAGGTTCTGGGGCTGGAGGGGATCGAACCGGCCCAAGAAGTGACGCAAGCTCAGCGCGAGGCCGACAAGGTATTGATGCGCGAAGGGCTGCAATACTGCGCCCAGCACGGTATCACGACAATCATCAATATGGACGGCAACCTGTACCAGGCCAGTCTTCTGCAAGAAATCGAAGCCGAAGGCGATCTGTGTTGCCGGCTTGAGCTACCCTATCACTTCACGCCCGGCGAACCCGTCGAAAACATCGAGATTGCCGAGCAGATGCGGCGTAAGCTGAACAGCCCGATGCTGTGGTGCAACCGGGTCAAATTTTTCATGGACGGCACACTGGATGCGCACACCGGATACCGGGTGCGGGATTACCCCGATACACCTGGCCACAAAAGCGCGCCGCTGCATGACCCGGCCCGATTTGCCGATCTGGCGGTGGAACTGGACAAGCGCGGGTTCCAGATCGCGGTTCATGCCATTGGGGATGGGGCCGTGCGCGCGGTGTTGGATGGTTATGAGGCCGCCCGCTCTGCCAACGGCCCACAGGGTAATCGGCACCGGGTGGAACATATCGAGTTGCTCGACCCTGCAGACCGGCACCGCTTTGCCGCGCTTGATGTGGTCGCCTCGTTCATGCCGCCGCATCCGCCGGGATGCGGGGATTTCCCGTTAGAGCCTCTGGCTTCGATCATCGGCAGGGACCAATGGCCTGACGCCTATGTGTGGCGGACGCTCAAAGAGGCGGGTGCGCGTGTCTGTTTCTCAAGCGATTGGCCGATTGCCGCCCTGCCACCTTTGACCGGGATCGACATCACCTTGACCCGGCAGGTCTGGGACGCCGATCAAAAGGACGAGCGACTGAGTTTTGAAGATACCCTAGCCGCCTATACCAGCGAAGGGGCCTATGCCTGCCGCCGCGATGATCAGTTCGGGCGCCTGGCCCCGGGCATGCTAGCCGATATCGTAGTTCTGGACCGGGTGCTGACGGATAACAACGCAGGCGACACCGCCGTTGAGGCTACGATCTGCAACGGGGTCGTGACCTACATGGCGAAAACTGAAAGCCTTACGCCGTCGACGCGTTCTTTCCATCCAACCACGCGCGAATGATTGCGCGGTGGCGATCCCGGTCATAGCTGGGGAAGTGACCCCCATGCACGGTTTCCACCGGCAAATCATACAAGCGCACCATCGAGCGGTAATAGTCCTGGGCATTGCTGTGATAGGTATCTTCGATCAACTCGCCATCATAGACAATATCGCCCGAGAACAAGATGCCCGTTGCAGCCTCCCACAAGGCAATTCCACCCGGCGAATGACCCGGCGTGTGGATCACCTCGAAATGCCTGTCCCCAAGATCGACGATATCGCCATCGTCCAACAGTCGCGTCGCCTGCGCACCGCTGACCGCATATGTGTCGGATCGGTAGGGCAATGGCGGCAGGCAGTCGAAAATCTCGTCCGTCACGTAGGGGTCGGCCAGCGTCGCCACGCGCGTCGGGTTGGCCAGAATATCGGCCTCGGCCCTGTGAACCGCGCGGTCCTCGAACTCATGATGACAGCCGATATGGTCGAAATGGGTGTGGCTTGCGACCGCCGTCAACGCACGTTCGGTCACCAGAGGCACCCATGTCCGCAGCGACACAACGCCCATGCCGCTGTCGACCAGCATATCGCGGTCGCGCCCACGCACATGCCACATGTTGCAGCGATAGAAAGGCGTGATGAAAGGCTCATCGATCAGGGTAATGTCTTCACCTTTGCGGGTGGTGCGGTACCAATCCTGCGGTTGCGCGCGCTGCATCAGGGGGTCTCCGGTTCGAACAGGCGAAAATTCTCGACATCTGCGGACAACGATACCACATCGCCCTGCGCCCAAGGGCGGTCAGGGGCCAGATAGGCCGTCAGGCTCAGGTCCGGGGCACAGGCCGGTGAAAGATGCGCCCGGCAATAGGTTCCGAAAAACGCCGCCGCAGTCACCGTGGCCATCCCCATCGGGAATGATCCTTGATCGTCGGCGCGGATATCCTCGGGGCGCAGGCAGATTGCGGCTTTGGTCGAGGCCGGGGCGTTCAGGGTTGGCAAAAGTCCAAACGGTGTTTCTAAACCCGCCCCGGATTTCACACCTGAAATGTGGTTATTTTCGCCCATGAAATCCGCCGTGAACAGGGTTGCCGGATAGCGGTAGACCCGGTCCGGGGTACCGTGATCTTCGATCCGGCCACGGCTCATGACCACGATCCGGTCGGCAATCGCCATGGCTTCCTCCTGATCATGAGTGACGTGGACAAAGGTTGTACCGATCTGTTGCTGAATGCTTTTCAACTCGTCCTGCATGGATCGCCGCAGCTTGAGGTCCAGCGCGCCCAACGGTTCGTCAAGCAGCAGAACGTCCGGGTTGACGGCCAGCGCCCGCGCTAGGGCGACGCGCTGTCGCTGCCCACCGGACAGGGCATGAGGACGTTTGAGCGCTGCATCCTTCAGGCCAACCAGATCCAGCATCTGTTCGGCGCGTGCGTGGCGGTCTTTCCGACCCATACCGCTCATACGCAGGCCAAAGCCAACATTGTCGCGCAAGGACATGTGCGGAAACAGGGCATAATCCTGAAACACCGTGGTCGTGGGACGTTTGACCGGTGCTACACGGGTCATGTCCTGACCGCCGATCAGCACGCGGCCCTGGGTAGGCTCAAGAAACCCCCCTAGGATCGACAAAAGAGTGGTCTTGCCGCAGCCGGACGGGCCCAGCAGAGTCACGTATTCACCGGCCTCGATCTGCAGGTCGATCCCGGACAGCGCCTGAAACTGACCAAACCAGTGATTGAGACCCGAAAACGTGACAGACGCGGTCATTGGCGGCCTTTCCGAAAGATGGTGAGTTCCAGCAGCAGCACAACCGCAACTGAAATCAAGAAGACAAAGCTGCCGATTGCGTTCAGTTGCGGCGACAGGCCCGACCTGAGCAGCGACCAGATTTCAACCGGCAAGGTGACGTCAAAGCGGGTCAGCAGGAAGGAGATAATAAACTCATCCCAGCTGAGCGTGACCGACAAGAAAAAGGCCGCCGCAATCGAGGGCAGCAACATCGGTACTGTCACCAACGCGATCACCTTGGGCTCGGACGCGCCCAGATCACGGGCGGCGCGTTCGGCGTTTTGCTGTTGTGCTCCCATCGAGGCATAGATGATGGCAAAGGCCAGCGGCAAGTTGATGACCACATGCCCGATGGCTGCGGTCCAAAGCGAAACGCCAAAGCCCGAGCGCGTAAGAACGATCAGCAGGCCCAGCCCAACGATCAGGTAGCTGACCGTCAGGGGGGCGATCAGCAGTCCTCGGATCAGGGCCGATCCTGGCAGAACGTGCCGTGCAAGCCCGTATGCCGCCAGAAATCCCAGCGCCACGGCAACCGCAGACGACCCGAACGCGACAAGGATCGAATTGCGCAGCGCTGCCATCAAATCCTCGTCCCCAAGAATGGTCTGATACCATTGCAGGGACGGCCCGTTGAACGGTGGCACAGGCAGCGATCCTTCCTGAAACGAGAACAGGACCAGCACGCCCACCGGAAGGTAGATAAATACAAACGCAGCGATCAGGTAGGCCCAGGGCAGAAAGCGCATCATAACCGGTCAAGCCTTAACCAGCGGGCAGACAGAAGATAGGCCAGCGCAACGATGCTCATCAAGACGATGGCCAGCGCCGAGGCCAACGGAAAATCCGCGCGCCGTCCCAGTTGCACCATGATAACCTGCGGCACGGTCAATTCGGTATTGCCGCCCAGAATCTGCGGCGTGACGTAGTCGCCGATACATAGGACAAACGTTAGGAATGCTCCGGTGACGATACCGGGCAGAGTCAACGGCAAGATCACGTGTCGGAAGGTTTGAAACGCGTTAGCGCCTAGGTCCATTGCCGCCCGGCGATAGTTCGGGGACAGCTGGATCAGGTTGGCATAGATCGTCAGAGTCAGAAGCATCACAAAGAAATGCACAAAGCCAGTCACCGTAGCAAAGCGCGTATTGGCCAGCGTGATCGGCTCGGCGATGGCTCCGATCCACATCAGGGTCTCGTTCACCACGCCCTCACGCGCCAGAACCAGCAACCATGCATAGGAGCGCACCACATAGGAGGTCCAGAACGGCAGGATTGCCAGCAGCAGGGCAAGACGCTGCCAGCGCGGTGACACACGAAAGGCAATGATCCAGGCCAGCGGATATGTCAGCACGACCGAGATCACCGTCACCGTCAGAGTGATTTCCAGCGAAACCAGGATCGCCCGCCATAGATATTTCTTTTCAAGCAGCTTGGCGTAGTTGGCCAGTGACAGATCCCAAACAAGCGTTCGCCCTTCAAGCGAAGCAAGGCTCATCGCGCCCATCACAACGAAAGGCACGATGAAAAAGGCGATGGTCCACAGCAGGGCCGGGGTTACAAAGCCCCAGCCGCGGACCTGGTCCTTGGACATGTTCACTGCTGCAGAGTTTCCAGCCACAGATCCTGCATTTCGATGTCCAGATCTGCATCCGGTGCAGGGTACAGCTGTGTCAACGCCAGATAGTCAGGCTGTTGATCCCAGCGCAGGATGTCTTTTTGTACGTCGGTCAGAACGTCTCCGGCCTTGGCATTTGCGGGCATTCCCCAAAAGCACGAAGACGTCGCCAGACGGGCCTGCCCTTCGGGGCTGGTGATGTACTTGATGAACTCAACCGCCAGATCGGGGTTACTGGCCCCCTCGACCACGCCGATGGATTGCGCCCAGCGAACCGCGCCCTCCTTGGGGATGGTCCATGTCAGTTCCGGCTGTTCCGAGGCGAGCACGGCCGTCAGCCACTCACCCCCACCCACAACGATATCTACTTCGCCTGTCGCCAGTGCCGTTTGCGCCGCAACCACCCCCGCGACCGAGGCAGCTCGGCTTCGCATGGTTGAAAGGACACCATCGATCTTTGCTAAATCTCCCGCGCCAATTGCGTCCGTTGCAATGCCCTCGGCAATGGCGGCCAGCCCCATCACGGGCAGGTAGTAGTCATAGATCGAAATCCGCCCGTCGTATTTCTCGGACCAGACAGTGCTCAGGCTTTCCATATCTGCGGGATCGACCTTGGCCGAGTTGTACGAGATCGTGTTGTAGCCAAATTTCTCGGTCACGGCATAGGTCACGCCGTCAACTGTGTTGTTTTCGGCCATGACAACTTCGGGGAAGTAATCCGCAGTCGAGACCGCGCCCTCGGGCAGCGGGGCCAGGACACCGGCCTCTACTGCGCGGAAAACATCGATCCCGTCGACCACAAGCACGTCCCAGTCGCCGGGCCTGGATTGCTCCAGCAGCGCAAGTGCCGCGCCCGTTCCCTCGTATTCCCGTAGATTGACCTTGACGTTGTGCTTCGCCTCAAACGGAGCGATCAGTTCGGGATCGGTATGGTCGCACCACACCAGAGCATTCAGTTCGCCTTCGGCCCAGGCCGTACCAGCCATCAGGGCCAGCGCCGACGCACCAAGGATTTTACGTCCAATTTGCATTCGTTTCATCTCCTGTTGATTTCGGTTTGCCCTGTTTTTTTCCGGGTCTGTCACAAAAAACTTGAACAGCCTCACCTTTGTAGTCAACTCTAAACTTAGATTTATGCCAAACGAGGTCGTTTTTCCAAATGGCAGGATTAAGAGAGCGGCAAAAGGCGGCGCGCGAGCGGCGCATCTTGGAAGCTGCGTCTGCGAAATTCCGGTCACACGGGTATCGGTCCGTGAAAATCGAAGATCTGGCTGAGATGGCCGAGGTCTCGGTCGGCACTGTTTACAACTACTATGAAACCAAAGGGGACATCCTGATCGCCACGGTCGCCATGGAGGTCGAAGAGGTCATCACAGCGGGCGCGCCGATCCTGGCGAATCCGCCTTTACGCGTGGAGGACGCGATCCTGGGTCTGATTTACCAGTATTACGACCACTCCCTCGAATATCTCTCGAAAGAGATGTGGCGTACGGCGATCGCGCACTCAATCGAGCACCCCAATACGCCAAGCGGTCGGCGCTATGCCGAGCAGGATCGCCGCCTCGCGGCACAAGTGACCGAGTTGATCGCCGCTCTGCAAGACCGGGGCCAAGTGCGCCAAAGCCTTGTTGCGTCGGACTTGGGTGCGCTGATCTTCAATGCCCTGAATCAGGCTTTCGTCGAGTTCGTCAAGAATGACGATATGACACTCGCGCAACTCAGAGATCAGATCGCGGCGCAAATCCTACCAATCGCTCATTTGATTGCGGTAAATTCAGATTAGACGGGCAATGCAATCCTGGCTCGCTTTTGATGAAGCTCGGCTCTGGTCACGTGCAAACCCAGAATATCCTGAAAACTCTTGTTGCCGGGTTCCAAACGTAGCAACATCACAGGCAAGTATTGCAATCGTATTGAGGGATATCACATGGCTGGCAAATTTGAGATTTACAAAGACAAGGCTGGAGAGTTCAGGTTTCGGCTGAAAGCCGGAAACGGTGAGATCATTCTGGCCAGCGAAGGCTATGTCCAGAAAGCAAGCGCTGAGAACGGTATTTCATCCGTCAAGACAAACGCACCAAGCGACGAAAGATTCGAACGCAAGGAAACCAAATCCGGTGGCCATATGTTCAATCTGAAAGCCAGCAATGGTCAGGTAATCGGTACAAGCGAAAGCTACACAACCACCTCTGCACGCGACAACGGTATCGAGTCCGTTAAACGAAATGCACCTGACGCACGGGTTGAGGATTTAACCTAAATCAACTGCGATCCGCAGACGTCGGCCGGGCTGGTTATTACCCCAACCAGCTAGCGAATTCCGTGCATAGATGACTAGAGCTTTCGGGAACGCCCGAGCAGGATACAAATGAGGGCTTCATCAAAATCCCGACCAACGCGTACAAATGACAAAGGCCGCAGCTACCTGCGGCCTTTCTTCTTGTTCTTCCAGAACGGCGGCACATCACCGGCCATGATGCAGCCGTAGGGGTCGATATAGTCCTCGATCTCGGCCAAATCATAGGACTTGATCTGCGCCACAACGCTGTCCGCGCTTTTATAGCTGGACGGCAGTTCCGAGGCATCCACACCGCCGGCATGGAAGCGAATATCCAGACCTTCGGTTTCCGCCTTCAACATCTCATCCGGCGTGACGGACCCCATCCGGCGCTTATGTTCGGAACGCGAGAAATTCCGCCCCGCCCCATGTGGGCTGAAGCCCAGACCGTGACCTGCATCCTTGCCGCGCACGACCAGCACCGGCTCGGACATGTTCAGCGGGATCAGGGTCAGCCCGGTCGCATCGGCGGCATAGTCACCCCACGCTGGGGTTGCGCCCTTGCCGTGATAGAACAGATCGCCCCGTTTGAAGACGAAGTTGTGTTCGTTCCAGTACCGGTCCCCGACATCGCCCACACGCGCGGCCTCAACCGTCGCTTGATGGATCGCGTTGTGGTTGGCTTTGGTCCATTTGCGGATCAGTTGCAGGGCATCCCAATAATCGCGCCCTTCCTGCGTGTCAGCCGGAATCCAGGCGTTTTGCTTGGGCGTACCCGGCGACAGCTCCTTGCGGAAACGATGCGCGACGGCCATGCCGTTCTTATACAGAACTGCCCCCGGCCCGCGCGAGCCGTGATGGGTCACAATCGCCGTCCGCCCGGTTTTGCGCGACCGGCCGACAAACAGGAAATGGTTCCCGTCGCCTTGCGTCCCCATATGCTCCTGCGCTATGCGCAGCGATTTCGGGTTGTCCAGAAACGGATTTTCACGGAACGCATCCAGCAGTTTCAGCGAGGTTGTGAAGCGCTTGCCCTGCGGCCGACCGCCCGGTCCGAAATGGGTCACTGACTGCGCCGCATCCAGCACGGCCTTTGGGTCAGCATTCCCCAGATCGGTGATCATGACCGAGCAGCAAATGTCGGCCGAATGCATCCCCGGGTGGATCGCATTGCGCGCCGCCGCGACGCCGCCAACCGGGATCGTGCCGATCGGACCGGCCGGACAGGCATCGGGCATAATCGCCCCGGCCTCAATCGTCGGGGTCCGCATCAGCGCGGTCATCGTTTCGCGGACTTTGTCGACATTGTCTTCCTCATCCGGGTCACTGGCGTCGATATTCTCGTGAAACTGCACCTCACCGGGCGCGCGCAGATCCATTGTTGGCGGGGTCGGAGGGATCTCGCCCTCCAGCTCCTGCCGGATGCGCACCAGACCGAAGCCTTCGGCCCGCATCTCATTCGCGCGCGCCAGCAGGGCGGGGAATTGCTTGCCCGGGCGATGTCCCCAGTCTTTCAGGTGTTCGCCCGTTACGGGATCAAATGTGTTTTCCATCATCATATTCACTCAAATTCAGGCCCCGGCGACAAGTGGGGAAGAAACAGTTCGGGAGGCCCGCCCCGCATCTGAATGGGCAGATGCGTTTGCCGTCTGGGCGCCGGCACGGAGGGGAGTTGAACCCGCTCGACCTGTCCCTGTTGAGCCATGTAGTTCCTTCGG
Source organism: Ruegeria sp. YTSC325 (assembly GCF_059609525.1). Taxonomy (NCBI): domain Bacteria; kingdom Pseudomonadati; phylum Pseudomonadota; class Alphaproteobacteria; order Rhodobacterales; family Roseobacteraceae; genus Ruegeria; species Ruegeria sp. YTSC325. The sequence goes on along the minus strand of NZ_JBXWLY010000014.1, from coordinate 46,584 downwards.
CATTCGCCGGGGGTGTCCTTTCGTTTTGGGTCTCGACGACAAGAGTTTGGTGAAACGCCCTGCTCTACCCGACTGAGCTACCGTCCGTCCCCCGTGGGGCTCGGACGAGCGGGATTCGAACCCGCGACCTGGAGAGTCGAAATCTGTAGTTCCACCGGCATTCGCCGAGATACGTCCTTTTGCTCGGGTCAGACAGACAAGGGGTGGTGAGACAGCGCCCGCAACGGGCGCGGATCAGTAACAGCGATGTAGTCCCACCGGCATTCTGCCTGATGTTGTTCTGATGGCCGGGGCGGCGCACCGCCCGAGCCTTGTTTATACGTCGATCTTTTCGATCTCAGCGACCCAATGATCCGGGCCAGCTTGACCGCTGGCAAAAGCCGCGATCTGGTCAAACACCGCATCCGAGAACCCGCCGAAATTCAACACATCGGCACGCGTCTGCGCTTGAGTGGTCCCGTATGGAGCGATGTCGATGCAGACCAGCTTGGCCTTCGGGTTGCGACGCTTGATCACCTCCCATTCCTTCAACATCGCTGTGCCTTGTCCACCGTTCCGGGCATCCACCCAGGATTGGTTATCGGACACGAACACCACCAGATCCGGTGCGCTACCGCGCTTATTCAGCCAGACCAGCGGCGCGGAACAGTTCGTCCCACCTCCGGCCAGTGCGGCCAGACGCTCGGCATTGGTCAGGATCGTGTCGCGCGGCTCCAGACGCTCATCACGCACGTCGAAATCGAACGGCAACACCTGACACCCGCGGTTCACCCGTTGGAAGGACGCCGCCACCAGCGCCGCCACATCCACATGCCGCACAACCGAGGTTGCCCCCGGACGATACCCAGTCACGGACCACGTCATCGATCCCGACACGTCCGGGCACACAACCACCTGCCCCGCAACCTGCGGCACATTCTGCGCGGCGATCTCCATCGCGTCATGCAGCGCGTCCACGATCGGGCGCGGCATATCCGGCACCACGTTTTGCGCGGCCACCATCAACTGGTACGGAAAGGCCCGTGCCTTGGCGATGGCTTTTGGGTCGCGCAGCAAAGCAGCCACGTGATCCACGTTGCGGGACACGTCGAAAACGCCGTGACGCTGGAATGTGTTCAGGTTCTGACGCACCATCTGCCACGAGCCCTTGCGCGCAATCCGCGCCCATTGGACCTGTGTCAGTTCCAGTTGCGTCAGCATCTGGAACGGCACGTCCGGCACTGGACCTTTGCCGGTTTCCCGAAACGCGATCCAATCCCTCAGGGCCTGCGGCAGCCGTGCCAGATTGCACGGCCGCCCGACGATCCAGGCAAACAGCGCCTCCCGCTCGGCTGATGCCGGTTTCGGGTGCACCATCTTGATCACGTCCGCCAAAGACGGGTCATTCCCGATATTGGCATTCAGCAGCGCCCGGTCAGACGCTGTGTTCAACCAGGTCTGCACCATCGCTTTCGGTGCCGACCCCAGAGACTTACGCCCCGTTTGACCCGACCGGATAACTTGCACGAACGTGCGCAGCATCTTGCCGTTATCGACCACACGAGCGAAAGCTGCCCGAAACAGAACCGGATCACGCCGGGCCAGAACAGCCAGCAAGACAGCGGGCATGTCCTTCATATATCCCGATTGACGGGCATAGATCGCAGCTTGCGCCAGGTACTTTGCCTCAACGGTTTCAGCCACATCCAGAACGTATTCCAGTTCTTCTTGCGGCGACTGATAAAACATGCCCCCGAAAGTCCCGGTCACGGCGACCTGTGCCAGAGCATGGGCCTCGGAATACGCATAAGCCGGAGCGCCATGAGCGTTCACTGCAATTGCCTTTGGCAGCAACCGGCCCTTCAACGATGCAAACACGGATTTGTTCGCCATTTCCTTATCCTCATTGGTTTGTGAGGATGTTTTGGCACGGAACGGCTCGCGACAAGAAAAGAAACTAAAAACGTGGTATCTTGTTGTTTTTAATTGATATTCCTGACTATTGATGAAATTCGCAACCAGAGATACGATAAAACAGGATAGTAAGATATAAATTTAGATAGACCATGAAAAACGTTGTCATTGGATTCCTAGGAACGCAGCTGGACATGGGCAAGAAGCGGCGCTGGAAACCGACGCCCAGCTTGACCATCCATGACCACTTCAACGTCGATCGGCTTGAATTGCTGCACGACCACAAGTTCAATCGCCTCGCCCATCAGGTAAAACGCGAGATCGAAGAGCTGTCACCCCAAACCGAAGTTCTGTTGCATCGTATGGACCTGGCTGATCCTTGGGATTTTCAGGAGGTCTACGGCAAGCTTTTCGACTTTGCCCGCGCCTATGGGTTCGACGAAGATCGCGAGCAGTATCACGTCCATCTGACCACCGGCACCCACGTGGCACAAATCTGTTGGTTTTTGCTTTCTGAAAGTCGCCACATCCCCGCGCGACTGATCCAGACCGGGCCACCCGGACCGGATGACGCCATTCCTAAGTTCGACATCATTGACCTTGACCTCAGCAGGTACAACGCCCTGCAGCAGCGCTTCGACCAATTGTCCCGCGAGTACAGCGACCAATTGAAGGGCGGAATTGAAACGCGCAATCCGCGATATAACGCACTGATTGACCGGATAGAGCTGATCGCCAGCAACTCGAACGAACCCATCCTGTTGCTAGGAGAAACAGGTACTGGAAAGACAGAATTGGCCCAGCGAATTTACAACCTCAAATTGGATCGGCGGCGGGTCAAGGGCCGGATGGTTCACGTCAATTGCGCCACATTGAATGGCCCCGATGCAATGGCAACACTGTTTGGGCAGCGGCGCAGTTTTACGGGTCAGGCAGGAACAGAACGCAGCGGGCTATTGCGTGAATCGGATGGGGGTGTACTGTTTCTGGATGAGATTGACGAACTCGGATGGAACGAACAATCCATCCTGTTGCATGCAATTGAAACGGGGCGGTTCTATCCCTTGGGCTCGGACCACGAGGTGTCCACCCGGTTTCAGATCATAGCAGGTGCAAGTCGAGATCTGCGAGTTTTATCCGCCGAAGGCGCTTTTCGCTCTGACCTGCTCGCCCGTCTGAATATGTGGAGCTTCACGTTGCCTGCGCTGCGCGACCGCCGCGAAGATGTCGAGGCCAATCTTGCTTTCGAACTGGGGCGGGCTGAACGGTCAATGGGTACTCAGGTCGGCTTCAATGTCGACGCACGCGACGCTTTCGTCCGGTTCGCCACCAACCCCGCGACTCCGTGGCCGGGAAACTTCCGCGATTTTAGCAGTTCAGTGAAACGGTTGTGCACCCTAGCGCCCAGAGGGCGCATAACGCGTTCCATGGTGACCGAGGAAATCCGGACCCTACAATCTGACTGGCGCGCCTCGGCGCAGGATGCCGAGTTTGCATTGGTCAGAGATCTTTTGGGGCCGGCGGTCAACGATATCGATCCGTTCGATCTGGCCCAACTGGCCAAGGTAATTCAAACATGCCGCAATTCGCCTAGCCTCAGCGCGGCAGGTCGCACACTATTTGCCGTATCCCGTCAAAAGAGGACAACCCAAAACGACGCAGATCGTTTACGCAAATACCTTCAAAAGTTCGGTTTGGAATGGGACGCATTATCGGCGTGAAAGACAGACGTGCCCGTGACTCTTTTGTTCGTGAATGTCCTGCCTGCAAACACTGCCGAATTATAGCCCAATAGACGCCAAGCCTGCCGTGGCGCATTTAACATCGTCAGGTCCGGCCGCCCCCGACACACCGATTGCACCTATCAACTCGCCATCTTCGCGGATCGGCAAGCCACCGTCCCAAGCACATAGACCCGGACGGTTGACCATGCCAAGGTTCAATTCGGCGCTGGACAGCATCCGCTTGGCGAATTCGGTTGTGGGTTTCCCCAACACAGCTGTTCGGGCCTTATCCATTGCGAAAGCCATAACGGCTGCGGGGGTTTTGTCCATGCGGCCCGCCGCGATCATATCCCCGTTCAGGTCGACCACGATCGCAGCGACATTCCACCCATTTTCATCGGCAAACGCCAAGGCCGTTTGGACAGCCTTATTTGCCGCCATCTGAGAAATTACGTGCCTAGGGATCGAAACAACCATATCGCCTCCACCTACAGGTCAAAAATCAGATCATTGGTGCCCGATTGCACTATTTGATCGTGTTGATTGAACACATTGAACTGAAACGTGACGATGCCACGGCTTTGCGATGACGTCAGGCGTTTCGCGGTTACAGTCAACTCGGCTCTGATCTCATCTCCGGCAAAGACAGGCTGTTCAAAACGCCAGTTCCACCCAAGCGACGCCAGACCTGCCGGCTTCGCATCCGATTGAAACTTGAGCCCATCGACAACCGACAGCACCAACAGCCCATGAGCAACGCGGGCCTTATACCCCAGCCCGCGCGCCAGGTCGTCGTCGATGTGCAAGGCGTATTTGTCTCCGGTCAGGTCAGCAAAGGACGATATCAAGTCCGTCGTGATCGTCGCAGAACCGGTTTTCATCACGTCGCCGACCTTTAGGTCGTTATACTCGTATTGCCCCGCTGAAAGCCGTTTGGTCATTGCGGAACGGGCGCGTCCTCGCGCAACAACCCTTTGGCTTTCAGATCCGCCCAGAAGGCAGCCGGAATGTCGTGGCTGAACCAGTTGAGATTCTGGTCCAGTTGTTCGACCGTCCGGGTGCCTGCCATAAAGGTGGGAACTGCCGGGTGCGCTACAACAAATTGCAATGCAGCGGCGGGCAATGGCACGTCGTAGTCTGCACAGACCGCCTCGATCTTACGAACTTTTTCCATAATCTCGGCCGGGGCTGGAGCGTAGTTATATTTGGCCCCGTCTTTGGCGCCCGTTGCCAGAATGCCCGAGTTGAAACCACCGCCTACAACCACGGCCGCACCCCGTTCTTCACACAAAGGCAAGAACTTATCCAATGCATCCTGTTCTAGCAGCGTGTAGCGCCCGGCCAACAGAAAACAGTCAAAGTCTCGCTGCTCGAGTGCGGCGTGGCAGACCTCCCATTCATTCACCCCAACGCCAATGGCTTTGACGACACCCTGATCGCGCAAAGATTCCAGTGCTTTCCAAGCCCCATCCATCGCCTGTCTGAACACTTCAGGCTGTTCGTCGCCGCGGGTAAAAACGTCGATATCGTGGATGAAGCAAATATCCATCCGCTCCAGCGCCATGCGCTGCAGGCTGTCCTCGAAGGATCGCATAACACCGTCATAAGTATAATCGAAATGCATCGTGAATGGGGCCGCATTGGTCCACGGTTCAAAATTGATATCACTGCGTTTGGCCGGTTTCAGTACGCGGCCAACTTTAGATGACAACACATAATCGTCCCGGTTCTTCCAGCGCAGGCTTTGGCCTGTTCGCAATTCCGAAAGCCCGTGGCCATACATCGGCGCGGTGTCGAAATACCGAACGCCTTTGTCCCACGAATGCTGGATCATCGCATCCGAAGTCTCTTCGTCGATCTCACGAAAAATGTTCCCGATGGGCGCGGTACCAAAGCCAAATGCGGTAACCTCCAGATCGACGCGGCCAAATTTGTTTTTTGTGTTCGGATTCATGCAAGCCTCCCTAAAGCAAGCCTACGCCCGCCCAACTGCACTTCAAATAAGTAACTGTTTGGTTATTTATCGCAATCGACTGACGCGATCAACCCACTTGACGCAGCAAGGGTGCAACGCATATTAGTAACTGATTAGTTACATTATGGGGCGCAACTATGTTTCTCACGGAAACCCACATTCAGGTCCGGGACATGACCCGCCAGTTTGCCGACAATGTGATCCGACCACTGGCCGAAGAGCTGGATCGGGATTCCCGCTTTCCAGCCGAAATCTACGACCAAATGGCCGAACTGGGTCTGTTTGGAATCTGCGTTCCAGAAGAAATGGGCGGACCCGGCTTTGACACGATCACCTACGCGCTGGTGATGGAAGAGCTTTCGCGCGGCTATGCGTCCATTGCGGATCAGTGTGGATTGCTGGAGCTGGTCACCACCTTGCTGGTGCGCCACGGCACCGCGGACCAACAAGGTAAGTGGTTGGCTGACCTGCTGGCTGCCAAATTGCGCCCCGCTTACTGTATCACGGAACCCGAGGCTGGCACGGATGTGTCCGGCATCCGAACAACCGCCTTGCGCGATGGGGACAGCTGGGTTCTGAACGGCGGTAAAATCTGGATTCACAACGCGCCCGTGGCTGATATGGGCTTTGTCCTTGCGAGAACGGATCCCGAAGCCGGTCATCGCGGCATGTCGATCTTTGTCGTCGACCTTCACGCAGCAGGTGTGACGCGCGGACCGAAAGAGATCAAGATGGGCCAGCGCGCCAGTCAGGTTGGCCCCCTGTCCTTTGACGATGTCCGACTACCCGCCGACGCATTGCTGGGCACTGAGGGGCGCGGGTTCCACATGATGATGAGCGTGCTGGACAAGGGTCGCGTCGGCATAGCTGCGTTGGCCGTTGGGATTGGTCAGGCCGGCTTGGAGGCCGCCACTGATTATGCCCAACAGCGCAAGCAATTCGGCAAGCAAATTGCGGACTTCCAGGGCGTTCAATGGCTGTTGGCCGATATTGCCAAAGACGTCGAAGCGGCCCGGCTGCTGGTACATTCAGCCGCTTACAAGATCGACGCCGGGCTGGATGCGACCAAGGCGTGCTCGATGGCCAAGTGTTTTGCTGGGGATATGGCCGTGCAACGATCGTCGGACGCGGTGCAGGTTTTTGGCGGATCAGGTTATATCCGGGGGTTCGAAGTCGAGCGCCTTTACCGGGACGCCAAGATCACGCAGATTTACGAAGGCACAAATCAAATTCAGCGTATGATCATCGCACGAGAGCTATTGGCGAAAGGGGCCGCAGCATGACACCTCAGGCCGCACTTGTGACCGGGTCGTCCCGTGGGATCGGTTTGGCCGCTGCGGTTGCACTGGCGCAGGAGGGGTTCTCGATCGCCCTGAACGGCCCCGTGGCGGATGACGAACTTGCAGCTGCCGCAGAAACAATTCGCGCCATGGGCGTACCGGTCGTCACGGCACCTTTCGACGTGTCCGATATCGCCGTACACGATAGCAAGCTGGCGGAAATCGAGGCAGAAATCGGCCCGCTTACGACCTTGGTGAACAATGCAGGCGTTGGCGTTATGCAACGCGGTGATCTTCTTGAAGTGACCCAAGAAAGCTATGATCGCTGCATGGCTGTGAATACCAAAGCGATGTTCTTTCTGTCGCAAGCCTTCGCCAAGCGGCTGCTAAGCCGTACGCGTGACGCCGACGCGTTCCACAGCATCGTTAATGTCACCTCATCCAACGCCGTGGCGGTGGCGGCCCCGCGTGCGGAATACTGCGCCTCGAAAGCAGCCGCTGCGATGATCTCGAAAACCTTTGCAGTGCGGTTGGGCCAAGAGAATATCGCGGTCTATGACGTGCAGCCCGGACTGATCTCGACCGACATGACCGCACCGGTGATCGAGATGTATGATCAGCGCGCCAAAGATGGCCTGACCCTGTTTCCCCGCGTCGGCCAGCCCGAAGATATGGGGCGCATCATAGCCTCGTTGGCAAGCGGCAAGCTTCCCTACACAACCGGACAGGCGATCTCGGCGGATGCCGGTATGCTGGTCCCTCGGTTCTAAGGTGTTTCGATGAAAATTCAGCTTCCCGATACAACCGGCGCTTTGCAGGACTATCACCTGACAGGCACACCGGTTGCGCCCTCGAAACTGACGCCGAATTCCGCACGGGTGCTGTATTCTGCGGCGCATGTGGTCGCAGACCCGTTCGGCGACCACGACCCTACGGGTCCAGCCCATGTGGACTGGGAAAAGACGTTGGAGTTCAGACGGTATCTTGCAGATATGGGGATGGGCATTGCCGAAGCGATGGATACCGCCCAACGCGGCATGGGTCTGGACTGGACAGGCGCATTGGAACTGATCCGGCGCACCAAAGAGGAACTGCCGGATGCCCTGGTCGGGAATGGGTGCGGCACCGACCACCTTGATCCTGCAGATGCCAAGACGTTGGACGACGTGCGCCGCGCCTACCTGCAGCAGGTCGAAGCCATCCAAAAGATCGGCGGTCGCATTATCCTGATGGCCTCGCGTGCGCTGGCCAGGGTTGCTAGGGGTCCAGAGGACTATATCTCGGTCTACAGCGATGTTCTGGCCGCCTGTGACCAACCGGTCATCCTGCACTGGTTGGGAGAGATGTTTGATCCACAACTGACCGGGTACTGGGGTTCCGACGCGTTTGAAGATGCGATGAACACTGCTTTGACCGTTATCAGCGCAAATGCAGACAAGGTGGACGGGATCAAAATCTCGCTGCTAGACGCTGAAAAAGAGGTCATCATGCGTCGCCGCCTTCCCGCTGGCGTTCGAATGTATACCGGCGACGATTTCAATTACCCCGAACTGATCGAAGGTGATGATCAAGGGTATTCTCATGCCTTGCTTGGAATCTTCGATCCACTTGCCCCAGCGGCCGCCTATGCGGTCAGCAAACTGAGCGAAGGTGACGCGTCAACCTTTCGCGCCACGCTGGACCCCACTGTGCCGCTCGCGCGCCATATCTTTCGGGCACCCACACAATGTTATAAAACGGGCGTAGTATTCCTGGCCTGGCTGAACGGGTTTCAGGATCACTTCATCATGCTGAATGGGGCGCAGGCAACGCGGTCTCTGCCCTATTTTACTGACTGCTTTAGAATGGCTGACGAATGCGGTTTGCTGCGCGATCCCGATCTGGCGGTCGAACGGATGCGCCACATGCTGAAACTCTACGGGGTCTGATCCAGATGCGCGATTTCTCGCAGGATCATTCTGCACTCGCGCTGAATACCGCGACGCTGGGCCATAATCTGGACGGGTTTGGTGCGGGATGGTCACCCGAGCAGATCATCGACGCCTGTGCCGCGCGTGGGTATGGAGGGATCACCTTCTGGCGGCGAGAACTGGACGGACGCGAGGCCGAGATCGGCGACAAGGTCCGCGCTGCCAGGCTGCAAGTGGTTGGCCTATGCCGAACGCCGTTCCTGACCGGACCACTGGCGCTGCCCTCGGACCAGCAGATCATGGATGACTTTTACCTCTCTATCGACCAAGCAGCAGGGCTTGGCACGGATGTCCTGACCATTGTCACCGGCGGACCAGAGCCTGGCACCAAGGGCGTTCTGGACAGCCAGAAAATCCTGGCGGACCGCGTCGCACGGGCCGCAGCTTATGCGGCCGACCGCGGCGTAAACCTGGCGCTCGAGCCGCTGAACCCCGCCACCGCGGGCAACCGCACTTGCCTGATGACAGCAGCCGATGCTTTGAATGTCTGCGATACGATAGGCGCGCCGAATGTGGGCATTGCCGTCGACGTTTATCATGTCTGGTGGGACACCACGCTGGCCGATACATTGGCGCGACGCGCGAACGGGCGCATTCTGGGCTATCACCTGTGTGACTGGCTGGCCGATACCACGGATATCCTGCTGGATCGCGGCATGATGGGCGACGGTGTCGCGGATCTTCGGGCCCTGCGCTCCGCTGTAGAGCATGCAGGCTACAAGGGGCTGTGCGAAGTCGAGATCTTCTCGGCCGACAACTGGTGGAAACGCGACCCAAACGAGGTATTGGACGTGATCGTGGACCGGTTCCGTACCTGTTGCTGAGCTTGGTTCAGCTGCGCCTTCTATACCTCGATATCACACACGAATACACCGTCAGGGCCATTGACTGTTTTGCCAACGATCCGGCCTCCGACTTCCTGATGCGCAGGGTCGACCAGATAAACATCGCGCACGGACTCGTCGCGGAAGTCAAACCAGAACATGTCATTGAAGCCCCGCACCAGATCGGTCTCGACCGACACATTGCTTCGGCTTTGGAAGTCCAAAATGCCCTCGATATGACCAGAAAGACCGGCCAAATCCCGATAGAGCGTGGCCTTTTCTTCGTCGGACACGTCGTCCTTAAAGCGCAGGTGAACAAGGTGACGTATCATATTTAGGCCCTCATGATTTGATGCTTACCAGAAATCAGGTTTTTTGCGATCCTTGAACGCGGCCAAACCGGTTTTCAACTCGGGTTGGACGGCAGCGATCCGACCTGCCAGCGCTTCGAAAACACGCTCACGTTCCTCGCCCTCAGCGGCGTTGATCAGCATTTTGACAAGCTCTGTAGCCACCGGCCCACGATGGCGCATCCGGTTGGCCAGCTCATCCGCAGCGGCAAGGCCCTGCCCTTTTTCGACGACCTGATCCACAATCCCCGCAGTCAACGCATCATGGGCCGAGAACTGCTCGCCGAAAAGCGCCATGCGCCGGACAAGCTGGGCACCGAACCGCCGGACCGCCCGCTGAGTGCCAGACCAGCCGGGAATGATCCCCAGCGCCGGTTCAGGCTGTCCGATCCGAATGTGATCCTCGGCAATGCGGTAATCGGCGCACGCCGCAAGTTCCAGACCACCGCCCAAAACATGCCCGTTCAGCACCGCAATCACAGGCTGTCGCAGCCGCGTCAGGGCATCCAGCGCCTGATGCCCATCGCGGAGCCAATGGCGGCCGAATGCGTCTGCCGATTGGCTGGACCACGCGTCGATATCACCCCCTGCGCAAAACGCCTTTCCCGCACCGGTCAGGATCACAACATGCGCGTCCTGGGTGTGTTCGATCTGACGGCACAGCGCCATGAGCGCATCCATCATCGCCTCATCCATGGCGTTCAGGCGCTCGGGGCGGTTAAGGGTCAACCGCGCGATGCCGTCCCGAATATCCAGAAGGAAATGCTCCATTAGCCCGCCGCGAGTTGCAGCCCCATCAGGGCCGGGTCAAACAGGGCCGCGTCCATCCGGACAAGGTCATCTGAAACTAACAAGGGTGTCGCCGCCTGATCCAGAATATCGCGTTGCAGGTCCAGCCCGGGCGCGATCTCGGTCACCATGAGGCCCTTTTCGGTCAGCTTGATCACGCAGCGCTCGGTCACGTATGTCACGTCCTGCCCCTGCATCTGTGCCCGCTTACCTGAAAATGAGATTTGATCGACCTCATCCACAAACTTGGCCACTTTCCCCTCTTTCAGAATTTTCAGCTGACCATCCTCAATGGCCATCTTGGCTCCTGCGTTGAAGTTGCCAGAAAAAACGATCTTGCGCGCCCGCGCTGTGATATCCACGAACCCTCCTGCTCCGGCAGTCCGGTGCGGAATGGCTGACAGACGCGAGACGTTGACCGAGCCGTGTTTGTCCACCTCGAGGAAGGACAGAAGCGAGGCATCAAACCCGCCCGCCTGGAAATAACAGAACTGATGTGGCGACGGCACGAAGGCCTCTGCATTGGCGGAACAGCCAAATTTGAAATCCAACAATGGTACCCCGCCAACCGCGCCTTGCTCGATCATCCACGTGACCGAGCCATGCAAACCCTCTTCGACCAGAATACGCGGAACGTTGGCCGAGATGCCGAACCCGATATTTACAGCCCAACCATCCTTCAACTCTTTCGCCACACGGCGCGCTATGACTTTCCCGACGTTGAAGTCGGCCGTTCGAAAGCTTTCGATCGGGCGGGTCAATTCGCCCGAAATTGCCGGGTCATATTCCGTAGCCGTGGTCTGTAACTGGTCGGGCGCTTCGACAATCGCGTCGATCAAAATACCGGGTACGTGCACGTCATGTGGTCGGATACTTCCTGCCGCCGCGATGCGTTTGGCCTGAGCAATCACCACGCCACCGTTGTTGCGCGCCGCCAGGGCCATCTCCATCGCGCCCAGATAGGCCCCCTCGTGTTCGAAACTCAGGTTACCTTTTTCATCGGCTGTGGTTGCTCGAATAATCGCCACATTCGGCGCCATTGATTTGAAATACAGCCAATCTTCGCCTTCGAACTCCATCCGTTTCACGATGGGCTCGGCACGGGCAGCGGCGTTCATTGCGCAGCCTTCGATCTCGGGGTCGACAAAGGTTTCCATACCAACTTTGGTCAGGACACCCGGACGTTTGGCGGCAGCCTCGCGCAGCATGTCAAAGATAATACCCGACGGTACGTTATACGCGCGCACCTGTTCGCCCGTGATCATCTGCCAGACAAGCGGCGGTTCCGCATTGCTCGGCCCCGATGGGTAAGAACCGCCAATGATCCGACTTAGCAGACCCGGTTTGGCGATATGATCTACCCCCTTCGTGCCAAAAAAGTCACCTGCAGCTATGGGATGAATGGTCGTCAGATTTGTTGGCGCACCCTCTTCATCAAAGCGCTCGCCAAGGCCTTTCAGAACTGCATCCGGACAACACAAACCACTTGAAGAATTCACCGCGACCGTCGCACCATCGGGTACAAGATTTGCCGCTTCGCGTGCCGTCATCTGCTTGCTCATGCGATCCTCACGAAAGTAACTAATTGGTTATAAGTTATGCCTTCAGGTGCACCGAAAAGCAACAAAAATAACCAAAACAAGGGAATTGACCGAACCTCAAGTAACTAATAAGTTACTTATTGAGTTTGTTCTTTGGGAGGATCACCGTGAACATCTATTTTCAAAACACTTATCAGCGTACCTTCGGCACATTCCCCCTGACCGGAGCAGAACTTCGCGACTCGATGGCGATTGCAGCCGAGATCGGGTATCGGTCCTTTGACACCGCTCAAATGTATGAAAATGAGAAGGAAACCGGTGACGCGCTGGCCGAAATTGGCCTGAAACGAGATGAAATGTGCGTCACGACCAAAGTGCATCCGGACAAATTCAGTGACGACGCGTTCCTGCCATCCGTGGAAGAAAGCCTTAAGAAGCTTCGCCTTGATTACGTGGACGTCCTGTTGTTGCACTGGCCACCTATAGGGGGGGATATCGCGCCATCTTTGAAATTGCTTGAACAGGCTCATGCAAAGGGTCTGGCAAAGAACATCGGCGTCTCAAACTATACCGCGCAAATGATGCGAGACGCAGTCAAGATCATCGAAACACCGATCGTGTCCAATCAGGTCGAGTTTCACCCGTTGCTGAACCAAGATGTGCTTCTGGCAGCCGCCTCTGAAACGGGCATCCCTTTGTCGTCCTACTGCTCGGTGGCGCGCGGAGAGGTGTTCAAGCACCCGATTTTTGCCGAGATCGGTCTAGGCTACGGAAAAACCGCCGGACAGGTCGTGTTGCGTTGGATTTTGCAAAAAGGTGTTCCGATCAACACCATGTCTACAAAACGCGCTAACATTCAGGCCAATTTTGACGTGATGGATTTCATCTTGTCCAACGTTGATATGGATCGGATCGACGCCATGACCCAGGCAGGTTATCGGATCGTCACCGAAGACTTGGTGCCTTGGGCCCCCGATTGGGACTAAAGAAAAAAGCGGCGCCCATTCAAGGCGCCGCCAGTTCGGGGAGGTAAATCGATTTCAGTGATTGCCCCGGATCATGTCCGCCGCTTTTTCGGCCATCATGATCGTCGGTGCGTTCGTGTTAGACCCAATCAGGCTGGGCATGGCTGAACTGTCGCATATCCGCAGCCCGTCAATCCCGCGCACCCGCATTTGCGGATCGACCACCGCCATCTCATCCAGGCCCATTTTGCAGGTACATGTCGGGTGATAAGATGTCCGGCCATATTGGCGGGCATAGGCTTCGTATTCGGCCTGTGTTTTCACGTTGTCACCGGGGAAGTGAATTTTGCGGATGTAGTTTTGCAGACTTTTCTGCCGGAAAATCTCGACACTGTGTTTCACCCCTTCGACCGAGATTTTCAGATCATCCGGGTGACCCAGGAAATTGGGATCGACCAGCGGCATATCCTCGACCTTGTTTGACCGCAGACGCACTGTACCACGGGCCTTGGGACGCACAGTGTATGAGTTCAGCGTAATACCCGAGCTGCCTTTGGGCACGCTGGGCACCCCGGCCTCGGCACCGGCACCTGCAAGGAAATGAAATTGCAAATCCGGCACGGGGGCCGTGTCGTCGCCATACCAGAACGCCCCGCCTTCAACCACGTTCGAGGTCACAGGCCCCGAGCCGAACAAGTAATACTGTATTCCGGCCCAGGCCGCCCAGTGAGGCTTGTTGTACTTGTCCAGACTATAGTGCCCGTTCAGTTCGGCCACGATATCGATGCCAAAATGGTCGTTCAGGTTCTCACCCACACCGGGCAAGTCTTGCTTCACCTCGATCCCGTGCTCGCGCAGATGCGCGGCGGGGCCGACACCCGACAGCAACATCAGCTTGGGTGTTCCGATCGCGCCCGAAGTGACCAGCACCTCCTGATCCGCCGATGCGGTTTCAACCTGTCCACCCTGATCAAATTCCACTCCGGTCGCCCGGCCATTTTCGATGACAATCCGATGCACCTGACACCCAGTTTTGACCGTCAGGTTCCCGCGCGACATCGCCGGTTTCAGATATCCCACAGCAGCCGAGCAGCGTTTCGCGTTCCAGGTGGTCGTCTGGTAAACGCCTGCACCTTCCTGAACCGCCCCGTTGAAGTCGGGGTTATACGGGATGCCCGCCTCTTGGCACGAGCGCACAAAGGCGCGGGTCATCTCTTGCGGGTCCGGGATGTTGGACACACCCAAAAGCCCTTCGGTCCCGTGCCAGTCTCCGGACAGGATTGCATTGCGTTCGGACCGAATGAAGTACTTCTGGATGTCCTTGAAGGCCCAGCCTTCGCACCCTTCCTCATTAGCCCAACGGTCATAATCGACCGGGTTGCCGCGCGTGAACACCTCGGCATTGATCGAGCTTCCACCACCGATCACCCGGCCCTGAGCATAGGGGATCTCACGGTTATTGGCGTTGACTTGCGGGACGGTGTTAAAACCCCACGTATGCGGCCCGTCCGTCATCTTGGCAAAGCCCACAGGCATGTGGATCAACGGGTGATTGTCCTTTCCGCCCGCCTCAAGCAGCAGCACCCTGACGGCGCCGTCTTCGGTCAGGCGATTGGCCAAAACACAGCCCGCTGATCCGCCACCAACGATGATACAGTCAAATCCGTTTGCCATTACTCTACCCAATGCGACCGTTTGCCGATCTCGACATGGATCGACTTGATCTGCGTATATTCCTCGACGCCGTGCATCCCGGCCTCGCGGCCCCAACCGGACGCCTTGAACCCGCCAATCGGCAGTTCAGGCCCCCCAGCTAAAGTTGTGTTGACCCAGAACCGTCCGGCCTGAACGCGGCGAGAGATGGTCAGCGCCTTGTCGATATTCTTGGTCCAAACACTTGCCGCCAGACCGTATTCAGTATCGTTGGCAATCGAGATCGCTTCGTCAATCGTATCAAACGGGATCACAACCAGAACCGGGCCGAAAATCTCTTCGCGCGCTATGGCCATGTCGTTGGTCACATCAGTGAATACCACCGGGTCGATATATTGCCCGCCCGAGATTTCGGGCGTTCCGCCCCCGATCAGCAGGGTCGCGCCCTCTTCCTGACCCTTGGCGATGTAGGACAGGATGGTGCGGTTCTGCGCGTTTGTCGTGATCGCGCCCGCCTGGGTGCGTTCGTCCAACGGATCGCCCACGCGGACCTTGCGCAGCTTGTCCGCGACCATGCCTGCAAACTTTTCTGCAATCGAGCGTTCGACCAAAAGGCGCGCACCGGAAACGCAACACTGGCCGGTGTTGAACGCGATGCCGAAGGCCACACCATCGGCTGCATCTTCAAGGTCCGCATCAGCAAAGACAATCTGCGGATTCTTACCGCCCAGTTCCAACCCCAGCTTTTTGAAATTGCTCTGCCCCGCCGCCGCAACGACCGAGCGGCCAACAGCGGTCGAGCCGGTAAAGGACAGCATATCCACATCCATGTGTTCCGCCAGCTTCTGGCCGATCACGCTGCCTGATCCGGTGACCACATTGAACACACCATCCGGCAATCCTGCTTCCGACAGGATCTCGGCCAGCAATAAAGTCGTGGCACTGGTCACCTCGGAAGGTTTGGCAACAATCGTGCAGCCCGAAGCGAGGATATAAGGCACCCGCTCGCACAGGATCAGGAAAGGGAAGTTCCAAGGCGTGATCAGACCGACAACGCCAACCGGCTCACGGGTGACAATGCCCAACGCGCCATCGCCGCTGTTGTTGAAACTCTCCCCATGCAAAGCTAGCGCCAGACCGGCAGCGAATTCGAACATACCAATGCAACCGCCAATCTCGCCCCGCGCCTGCGCGATGGGCTTGCCGTTCTCCAACGTTTCCCAATAGGCGATCTTATCGGTGCGCTGGCGGATCAGATCGGCCGCTTTCAATAAAACAGCCGCGCGGTTAGACCCGGACAACCCGCACCAGCGGCGATCATCGAACGCCGTGCGCGCCGATGCGACGATCTCGTTCAGATCATCCTCGGTACAGCGCGGGATGCGCGTGACCGGCACGCCATGACCCGGCGAGGACCGCTCGAACACGTCGCGATCACCGGCGGGAACCCATTTGCCGTCCATGAAGAACCCAAATTCACGGGGCTCAGAAGGCGGTGTAAGTATCTGTGCGTTTTGGTCCATAGTCGGGGCTCCGAGAAAAAGCGTCAGGCTGAGGCGTCCAGGCCATCGCGGAAATCGTTCCACCCACCATCCACCGAGGACGGCGCATCATGCTATTGGTGCAGAATTTCACCGGTCGCAGGGTCTTTATCCGGAATCGGCAGCATCATGATCCGTTTGGCGGCCGCCTGGAACATTTCCGGAGTCAAAAAAGCCTCTTGAATATTGTCCCAGTCGCGGCCCCCGGCGTAACCGCCACACATCATGATGTCGTCGGATCGGCCGACCATCTCATGACTGACACCCGCAGGCATGACGATAACATCGCCAGCCTCGATCCGTACCCGAGTCCAACCTTCGACAGATAGGTTAAACTCCATCCAGCCCCGCGCGCATCCCAGACATTCATGAGATGTCGAATGGAAATGCGGGTACTCGTAAACGCCCGGATATTCCCAGTTGTTGCCCCAGCCATTTGCGCGGAACCGGGCCTTGACGGCATCCACGCCGCCACCTGGGATCGCTCCTCGATGGATCAGCAGGGGAAAACGGCTGTTCGGGATCATGCCTTCTGGTTTGGATGTATAGACTTCGACGGTCATGCTGAGCTCCTCCCTCTCTGGCGTTTACGTCATCGTTATTTGGGTTTTCAGATCAGTCGGACGATCCTGGAAACTGTCAAATGCTTCCTGAATGCAATCCAGCGGATAAATCGCTTGGGTAAAGCGTTCAGTTTTTATCCGACCGTGGGTCAACAGGGTCAGCGCGTCATGCATATCCTGCCCCATCCCAGCGACAGAACCTTTGATCGAATTCTCTTGCAGGATGGTTTGCAGGATATCGACAGGCAGGGTCTCTCCTGCACCAGTCAGTCCAAAGGCCGCGATATGACCCCCTTTTCGAGCCAGTTTGGTGGCCTGTTGATAAAGAGCAGGCAGGCCAACGCTTTCGATCACCACATCAGCACCGCGACCATCCGTATGATCCCTAACCACCTGTTCCAGTTGGTCTGGATCGGTGACACCAACATCCGCCCCGACCTCGAGCGCCATGTTCACACGCGCCTTGGACAAATCCGCAACGATGATCGGCGCCGCCCCGATCGTGCGCAAGAGTTGTACGTGCAGGTTACCGATGGGGCCCGCGCCCAGTACCACGACCGACTGGCCAAATGTGATGTTGGCTTTACGCGCACAGCGCACAACACAGGCCAAAGGTTCGGTCAACGCCAACACTTCGGCAGCTGTGTCCTGCGGAGCTGGAATAACAAGGCGCGCGGGGACGCAGATGTATTCGGCAAAGGCGCCATCCATGGTGATACCCATCTGCTGCATCTCGGGGCAGTTCAGGATTTCATTCCGGCGGCACCAATAGCAGGTGCCGCAACCGATATTCATATCGACCACAACCGGCGCACCAACCGTCAGGCCGGCTACGCCTTCGCCCAACTCGGCAATTGTGCCCGTAAATTCATGACCGGGTATCAGGGGCAGGCTGTCGGCCGCGTAGTGGCCGTTAAAGATATGCATGTCGGTCCCGCAAATCCCGACCCGTATGATGCGAACCAGAACTTCACCCCGGCCTGGGTTGGGGCGTGCGACGTCAGTGACCTCGAACCGACCGGGTTCGGTCAGCACCGCCGCTCGCATGGTCGGGGTCATTTCACAACCCTCAGCTTGGTTCGGTCGATGGTCAGTGCGATGGCCACAATCAGAATAAGGCCAAACACCATCTGCTGTTGCGTCGCTTCGACCTCAAAATAAAGCATCGAAGACCGGATCACAGCCACGATCAGAGTGCCAATCAGGGTGTTGATCACTCCGCCCACACCACCGGTCAGCGGTGTCCCACCCACCAAAACCGCGACGATCGCAGGCAGCAGGAACCCGTTTGCCAGAGTGGGAGAGCCTCCGGACAATTTCACTGCAAACAGCAAGCCCGCAATCGCCGCCAGTCCACCGGACAGAGCGAACGCCATGATCTTGATGCGATTGACATTCAGGCCCGAGGCCACGGCGGCAGGTTCCCCCGCCCCCACAGCCTTGAGCGCACGGCCAAAGGTGGTGCGTGATTGCAGGAACCATGCACCCAGAACCAACGCGGCGGCGATGAACAATTCGCTGGGGATGCCCGCCAGCGATCCGGTCATCCAACCAAAGGTCGAATCCCGAAGTGTGGCGTCCATGAACAGCGCGCGCTGCCCTGACATGTATTGTGCGGCGGAAAAGGCGATGCCGCCAACCGCAAGGGTCGAGATAAAGGACGGCACAAACAAGCGCGTCGTGACAAAGCCCGAAACCCCGCCCAGCACAACACCGGCTAGAATGCAGATCAACGCAGCACCAATGCCAAAGGTTGGCAGGGCAATCGTGGCCACGACTGTGGTCATGTTGGCAACCGACTGCGCAGACAAATCTATCCCGCCGATATAGATTGCGAACGTCATGCCAAGCGCCATGATGAACAGCGGCACGATATCCGCCGCCATCGAAATCAAGTTGGAAGGGCGCAAAAAGTTGGAATCTGCAGCCCCGACGACCAGAACCAGAACCAACAGAGTGATCCAGGGCAAATGCGGTTTGATGCGTTCAAAACTCATGTGTTCGCCCTCAGATCATGTGATGGACAAGGTCATACAGCGACGGTTTGTCCCCTGGGCTGCAATCGAAACGTTTCTGGGCGATACCGTCCTTCAGGACGATAATCGTGTGGCTGAGGCCAATGGCCTCTTCCAAAGTGTCAGCGACCAGAATGATGCCGACGCCGTCATCCGACATCTCGCGTACCATGTCATAGACATCTTCTTTGGCGCCGATATCCAGACCGCGCGTCGGGTGATCCAGCAGGATGATATCGGACCCGGCCGAGCGCCATTTGGCCAGCACAACCTTTTGCTGGTTGCCGCCCGACAACCCGCCACAATCCTTGTAGACATCTGGTGTCTTGATCGCCAAACGATCGATCCATTGTCGAGCCAGTTTTTTTTCCTCACCAATCCGCAACACGCCCGAATTGGCATAGTTTCCCATCTGGCTGAGCGTCATGTTTTCGTAAACGCTCATGCCTGCGACGATCCCTTCAACCTTGCGTTCGCGAGGGATGTAACCAACGCCGTTGGCGACCCCGACTTGCGCGTTGAATTTGCTGACGGGAACGCCCTTGATGCTTACGGCACCGGTAGATGGAGTTTCGAGCCCAAAGATCGTGCGCAAGATCGCCTCGCGTCCCGAGCCTTCGGTACCGACCAGACACAAAACCTCGCCGGGGCGCAGATCGAATGAAATGTCCGAGTACTTTCCCGTTGCAGTCACGTTCTGGAAGGCAACCAGCGGCTGTGCCTCAACCTGATAAGGTTTTTGCTTCTGCTCGCGGTAATATTCCTTGTCGACATCGCGCCCGACCATCTTGTGTTGGATCGCATCAACATTCGCATCGTCGTGGGCGACGACGTCTACAACTTCGCCGTCTTTCATCACATAGATACGGTCGGACAGGTCCAGAACCTCGTCCATTCGGTGGCTGACAAAGATGAACGACGCCCGTTTTGTCAGCTCACGCACAAGCGAAAACAACAACTCGACCTCTTCCTTTGCCAAAACTGAGGTTGGTTCATCCAGCAGGATGACCAGATCGCCGTCGATCCGTTCTTCAAGGGTCAGCACCTTGGCCAGTTCCACCAGCTGGCGCTGCGCAAAGGATAGTTTCGACGTTGTCATCGCCGGATCGATGTCCAGTTTGACCTTAGACAGTTGCTTGCGCGCGGCCTCGGCCATGGCTTTCCAGTTGATAACGCCGTAGCTCACGAATTGCTGCTCGAACCCCAGAAAGATGTTCTCCATCACGGTCAGGTTGGTTATCAGCGATTGTTCCTGAAACACCATGCCGATACCGTGATCCATCGCCTGACGCGGGTTCTGGAACCGAACCTTAGTGCCGTCGATGGTGATGTCGCCGCCGTCGGGTTGGTATGCCCCATAGATGACCTTCATCAGGGTGGATTTGCCCGCACCGTTTTCGCCAACGAGGCCCACGATCTCGCCGCGCCCGATCTTGAAGTCCACGGATTTCAGAGCGTGGACGCCGGGGAATTTCTTGTCGACATTGATCAGTTCGTACATCTGCCCGCCCCTATTTCACGAAGGTTACGGATTTGCGGTCGGTCGATAGAACCACCGCGGCGATGACCAATATGCCCAGAACACCGTCTTGCACGTAGCCGGGCAATCCGATCACAACCATGCCGTTGTTAATGACATTCACGATCAACACACCGATCAGCGTATTCCAGACACCGCCGATCCCGCCCCACAGAGCAGTACCACCCACCACAACCGAGGTGATCGACACGAACATGAAATTCGACCCTGTCGCTGTCTCGGCAATACCGATCCGCCCCACGGCCAACAACGCGCCGACCGCATAAAAGACACCGGCCAGTGCAAACCCCATGATCCGCACGCGGTTGACGTTTAGACCTGAAGCATGAGCCAGTTCCTCGCCCCCGCCAACAGCATAGAAGTTACGGCCCAGTGTCGTACGAGACTGGATGAACCAAGCGATCAGTAGAAACAGAAGTGCGACATAGCACATGATGGGAAATCCGAACCAACGCTCGGTCAGCAGCGAACGGAACAGGTCGTCCTCCACTCGGATGCGGTCGCCCCCTGTCAGCAGCAGCGCGAAACCAGTGCCGACGAAACCCATTGCCAGAGACGCCATAAACGACGGTATCTTCAGCAAGACATGCACAAGCCCGTTCACTAACCCGATTGCCCCGCCGACAAGCAAGGCCAGAGGGATGGCAAGCCACGCCCAGGACGCCAACGTGCCACCCAAAGCAATGAAAGCAAAAGCAAACACCACGGCACAAACCGAAACCGTGCCCTCCATCGACAAGTCGATCGATCCCATTATGATGATGAATGTCACGCCAATAGCAACCATCAGCGCCGGCGCCGAAGAAATTCCGATCCGCGCAAAGTTGCGCAGTGAAAAAAAGCGCGGCTCCATCGCCGTAAAGAACAGGACCAAAACCAAAAGGACGATCAGGGGCGCCCATTTGATCAGAACATCCCGTGTCAGCACATTGCTCACGTGCTTCCTCCCACTGAGTGAACTGGTGGTGGTCGATCAAGTCGGACCCGAATGTACGAGCCGGCTCTGAGGCCGGCTCGCAATCACATTATTTGTATTGAATTTGGCCGTTCGACGTGGACCAGAAATCTTTCCAATCATAGGTCGGGACACTGTCCAGATACTCGGCCTTGAACGCTTGGGCGTCTTCTGGGCGGACCATGATGGTCGGGCCATAGAATTCGCGGTGTTCGTTTGGTTCGTCAGAGGGCTTGAAGTGACCCGTGGCCGCGTAATACGCCAATGCCGCCGTGATACCGCCACCCCAGTGCGGGTTGGTGAAGACGGTGGCCAGGATCTTGCCCTCGCCCACCAGCTCAACCGCCTGCGGGTTACCATCATATGATACGATGGGCATATCTTCGATTCCTTCCGCGCGCAGGGCCTCTAGCACGCCGTAAGCAATGGTGTCATTGGCGCAGTGAACACCCTTGATGTCATCCCCATACCGGGTGAGGAACGCGCTCATGACCTGATTGGCTTTCTGCGTATCCCAGTCGGCGGGCTCTGCCGCCAGCAACTCGGCATTCGGGTAGTCTTTCAACGCGTTCTTCAGACCGGCCAGCCGCTCGATCGCTGGGTTATTCGAGGCGATACCGCCCAGATGAACAACGCCACCGGAACCGCCCATGGCATCCAATAGAATGCGCGCGGTTTGCTCGGCTGGGCCTTCGTCGGACCAGCTCATGTGGCTGACATAGTTGTCGCCGAAATCCCAGGGGTGCAGGTCGTCGGTCTTGTTCCACAGGGTCGAAACATAGGCCCCTGCTTCGACACAGGATTCCACAACCGGACGCGCATTCGGAGCATCGTTGGTGTCGATGGCCAACGCGAGTTCGCCATTTGTCTTGGACAAAAGCGCTTTTACATCCGCCAGCGATTTCTCAGATGAGCCTTCGTTGATCAGGTGCGTCAGGAAATCCTTGGGTTTACCCAGACTTTCGACAAAAGCCTCGCCGCCGGACACGATCTCATTCCAATATGGGTTCGTGCGATTGCGATAAGACCAAGCAACAGTTGGGTCCGTGATGGCAGCACGCGCCATTCCACCCAACATGCTAGAGATTGCTGCACCGCCAACACCATACGCTGATGCCAGCAACAGGTTACGACGGGTTATCGTCTCCTGCGCGATATAGTTTTTGATGAACGACATATTTTCCTCCCATTACGATCTGCACCTTGGGTCCGCGATTGATGACCCGGTTCGGACGCGCGGCATTGATCGCGGCTATGCACGCCTTTAATGCACTAACTAGTTACTTCTTTACGAAATGATGTGTCAAGCGTTAAGAATGATGGAAAACAGGGGGCAATCGCTCATTCAAAACAGATGTGGCTACACCTCTGCGGCTCATCAGAGTAATAGAAAGGTTCATCAGAAGGGTTTAGCCGTGGCCGAAATACCGAAAACAAAAAAGAAAAGAGACGCCGAGGCGACCAAGTCCAGAATCCTAATGGCCGCAAAGAGTGAGTTTGCCAAACGGGGTCTGGGTGGCGCACGCGTTGATGAAATCGCTGAACTGGCCGAAGCCAACAAACGCATGCTGTACCACTACTTTGGCAGTAAGGAAGACCTGTTTCGAACCGTACTGGAGGAAGCCTATCTGGATATCCGCAAGGCCGAGCGGGAATTGAACCTCGAAGATTTGTCCCCGACTGATGCACTGGAAACCCTGGTGCGGTTCACTTGGCAGTATTATCTTGATAATCCTGAATTTATTACACTGGTTAACAGCGAAAACCTGCATGGCGCGCGACACATAAAGTCGCTTGATAACCTGCCAGAAACTATGCGCGGTCTGGTTGGAATGGTGGACGAAATCCTGGTCAAGGGACAGGCTACAGGTGAATTCAGAAGCGGCATCGACGCTGCTCAGTTGAATATCACGATCGCCGCGATCGGCTATTATTACCTGACAAACCGGCATACGGGCTCGTTTCTGTTCGGGCGCGATCTTATGGAAGAAAAGGCGCTGGACGAACGTTTGGCCTTCAACATTGAAACTGTTTTAAGATTGGTCCGAGCTGACGCACAGGGGAATTGAGAACCGCTTTTGACTAGTCGCTTTCGGCCTTAAATCTTTTGCAGTGCGGCCTTGAAGAAACAGGTTCTTGCCAATCACTTTGAAGGGTAACCAACCTTCTGTGACTGCGAAAACCCACCTGTTGCGCAAACAGGCTCCGAGGTTCGCAAGCGGTCGGGCCGCACGTTTTCCGCTCTATACATCCTCAGCTTCTGTCGGTATGAGCAGCGCTTCGATTATGATCCGTGTGTTGGACGCTCTGAGGGTGACAGCATCACCCAGGAAAGCTGAACCATGAAACAAACGCTCGAAACTGCGCTGAAGCGCAAGGGATACGACACTCTGACCCCCGTCCAACAGGCCGTCACCGCGCCCGAACTGCAGATGCGGGATATGTTGGTATCGGCACAGACCGGATCGGGTAAAACCATCGGATTCGGTTTGGCGATTGCCCCAACCATTCTGGGCGATGCACAGGCGTTTGACACAGCGGATACGCCCCTGGCATTGGTCATCGCACCGACCCGAGAACTTGCAATGCAGGTTAAGCGAGAGCTGGGGTGGCTTTACGCAGATGCCGGTGCCTACATCACATCCTGCGTTGGCGGCATGGATATGCGGGATGAACGCCGGGCCCTGTCTCGAGGCGCGCATATCGTTGTGGCGACACCGGGGCGCTTGCGGGACCACATCATGCGCGGCTCGATAGATCTAACGAACGTCCGCGCCGTAGTTCTGGACGAAGCCGACGAGATGCTGGACCTCGGGTTCCGTGAAGATCTGGAGTTCATTCTCGAGCAAACCCCAATCGACCGTCAGACCCTTTTGTTCTCCGCGACCGTGCCGCGCGCCATCGTTAGCCTGGCAACACGATACCAACAAGACGCTCAGCGTGTCAGCACCGTCAGCGAGCGTACACAACACGCCGATATCGAATACAAAGCCATGAGCGTCGCCCCACGCGACGGCGAAAACGCCATCATTAACGTGCTGCGGTATCACGAAGCCCCCAACGCAATCGTCTTTTGCAACACGCGTGCCATGGTCAGCCGTCTGACCGCCAGATTGTCGAACCGCGGATTCCCCGTAGTCGCGCTGTCAGGCGAGTTGACACAGAGTGAGCGGTCCAATGCCCTGCAAGCCATGCGGGACGGACGCGCCCGTGTTTGTGTCGCCACAGATGTTGCCGCGCGCGGGATTGATCTGCCGAACTTGGATCTGGTGATCCATGCTGAACTGCCAAACAGTCATGAAACCCTATTGCATCGCTCTGGCCGGACCGGGCGCGCGGGCCGCAAAGGCGTCAGCGCACTGATCGTGCCCCCGGCTTCATTTAAAAAGGCTCAGCGTCTGCTCAAATTCGCCAAGCTGACGGCTGAATGGGGCGCCGCACCCTCCGCCGAAGAGGTGAATGCACAAGACCTGCAGAGAATGTTCAACTCAGATGACTGGCAATTGGACATCTCCGACTCTGAACGTAACTCCGTGGATGAATTGCTGTCGAAGTTCTCACCAGAACAACTTGCCGCGGCTTATGTCCGTCAATACGCGCGACAACATTCTGCGCCCGAGGAACTAAACGAAGTCAAAGAACCTGGACCCAAACCAAGTGTTCCGTTCGGCCCGAGCGTCTGGTTTGCAGTGTCCGAGGGACGCAACGAAAACGCGTCTCCAAGATACCTGCTGCCGATGATCTGCAAAGCGGGCAACATTACCAAATCGGACGTCGGAGCGATCCGCATCGCTGAGACCGAGACATATATCGAAATCCGCGAAAGCAGCGTTGCCGGTTTTCTGGAGGCCATCGGTCCCGAGATGACGATTGAGAGTACAAAGGCAATCGTTCAACTGGACGCCGCCCCCGATTTCCAGGCAGCAGGCAAACCCAGCTTCAAGCGAGGCGAAAAGAGCAAGAAGGAATTTGCCAAAACCGGCAAAAAGCCCCCGCGCAGTGTCGAGCCTAAACCAGCCAAGGCGTGGAAGAAGCCCGAGCGAAAGTCCCCTGACACGCCGAAAACCGACGCTAAACCCAAGCGCGACTCTGGCAAGGCTGGCGATCAGGCGGCCAAACCTCCGCGTCGCCCAAAAGGCCCGCCGCCACCAAAGGGCAAACCGAGCAGCAAGAAAAATCGCGCGCGCGCTGCAGCGGCAAAAGGCGGCAATGCGATGCCAAGGCGGTCCAAGTAAAGTTCGAGCCGGCAATCAATGACCGGCTCGAAACTTGCTCAAACGCCTGAACGCTCCTTACGAGCCGTACAAAAGGTTCGGTAACCACAGAACCAGCGAAGGTACGAAGGTCAGTAACAGCAAGACCGCCAACAACGGCACCAGAAACGGTAACGTGGCGCGGACGCATTGTTCGAATGGCACCTTCGAGACGCGCGACAGCACGAACAACACCATGCCCACCGGCGGGGTCAGCAGACCCAGCATCAGGTTCAAGATTACGATGATGCCCAGATGCACCGGATCAATCCCGAACTGTGCCGCCACCGGCATCAGCACCGGCACGAGGATCGAAATCGCCGCGATGGTCTCCATGAACAGGCCCACGACCAGCACAACCGCCATGATCAACAGCAGCACAACGGCCTTGCTGTCGGTAAATGACAGCACAAATTCTGCGAAATGCGTGGCGACCTGATTGGCGGTCAGGATCCATGCGAACACCGAGGCCGCGCCAACGATCATCATGATCGCAGCCGTCGTCTCAATGGTTTCCAGCGAGATCACCGCCAGCTTGCGCGGAGTCAGGGTGCGATAGACGATGGTGCCCAGAAACAGCGCATAGGCGGCAGCCCCGATAGCGGCCTCTGTCGGAGTGAACGCCCCCGAGACGATGCCGCCCACAATGATGACCGGGGTCATCAGCGGAAGGAACGCGGCCCGAAACCGGGTGGCGATGACCGAGGGGCTAAAGCTGACATCACGCGGGTAGTTGCGTGTGCGTGACATCCACCAGATCATCGCCGATAACGCCGCTGCCATCAACAACCCTGGAACAATCCCGGCCACAAACAGCTTGCCAATCGACACCGACGCCATGACGCCAAAGATCACCAGCGGCAAGGACGGCGGGATGATCGGCCCGATAGTCGACGAAGCGGCAGTGACCCCGACGCTGAAATCGTCATCATAGCCTGCCTCACGCATGGCCTTGATCTCGATCGCACCCAGTCCGCCAGCGTCGGCCACGGCAGCGCCAGACATGCCCGCAAAGATGATGCTGGCGCCCACATTCACGTGGCCCAGACCGCCATGCATCCAGCCGACGATGGCGCGCGCAAATCCGAAGATCCGCGCGGTGATCCCGGCCGAGTTCATCAATGCGCCCGCGAGGATAAAGAAAGGAATGGCAAGCAGCGGGAAGCTGTCCATGCCATTGACCATGTTATGCATCAACAGAACCGGTGGCAGGCCAGAATACAGAATGTAAGCAAACGAGGACAGCGCGAGCGAGAAAGCGATCGGCACCCGCAGCAGCATCAGGCCGAACAGCGATACGAACAGAATAGTCAGACCCATTTGTCTTCACCTTTTGCAATCTGCTTCAAACGCGAGACAATCTGCCAACCGACGACGCACAGGTTTGCCCCGGCTAAGGCCATGACGCATGCGTGCAGGTAGTATTTCGGGAAAGGCAATGAGACCATTTGCTGGAACGATGTCCTCTGGATCAGCTCCCACGCGGACCACATGATCACGGCAAACAAAACGAAGGTTGCCGCCAGCGCAAAGATATGGACCCAACGCAGGCGGAACCCATAGTATTTGTCGACAAATTCCAAAACGATGTGGCTGCCGACAACCTGACACCGGATCGCCCCGGCAAAGCCCAGAAGGATCAGCAGATATCGCGCGGCCTCTTCCGTCCACGCGACTGAATCGTTCAGCACATAGCGCGTGAAAAACTGCAAAAAGACCACGCCAAACAGCAACCCGAACAGGGCCAGTAGACCGTAGTCTCCGATTGTGATGCGGAAATTCTGGAAATGAGCGTCGTCTTCGGCGGCCAGTGCGTCAAAGTCGATCTCGGGCGGGGTTTCGGTCTGGGTCATTCGGGGCCACCTTGTGCGGTCAGAATGCGCCCGGCGCGAGGCCGGGCACAGTCTAGATTAGTCCTGGATTGCCTGAAGACGTTCGAACGTCTCAGCATCCCAAGGCACGTCATTGCCCGTCAACAGCGGCGCGACGGCGGCCATGAAAGGTGCGCGATCCACCTCGTTCACGGTAACACCCTGTTCACGGAACCAATCAGCCAGTTCAGCCTCTGACTGAACAATTTCATCCGATGTGCTCGAGGCCGCTTCGGCCAATGCGTCAAGCAGCGCCTGCCCGTCATCGCCCATCTTGCCCAGCGTCACAGGTGACACCACAACCGCAAGCGAGTTGGTGATATGTCCGGTCAGGTTGATGTTCGACTGCACCTCGTAGAACTTTTTGAACTGGATGGTGGGCAGCGGGTTTTCCTGTGCGTCTACAACACCTTGCTGTAGGGCCAGATAAACTTCGGCAAAGGCCATGGGTGTCGGGTTTGCGCCGGTGGCCTTGGGGAACATCTGATAGGCAGGCGCGTTCGGGGTACGGATTTTCAGCCCGTCCATATCTGCGGGCGCCAGGATCGGCTTGTTCGAGGTCACGTGACGCGCGCCGTAATAGGTCATTGCCGCGACGGTATTGCCCGAAATGTTCTTGTATTCTGCTGCCATTTCATTGAACAGATCCGAGTTCACATAGGCTCGCCAGTGATCATAGGACCGCATTGTGAACGGATAGTCCGAGATGCTGATCGGGCCATAGGACTGACCCAGAAAAGCCACGCCGGTATAGATCGCGTCAACCGTACCCAGCGACAGCGCCTCGTTCAGCGCGGCCTCTTTGCCCAATTGCGAAGCCGGGAAGACCTCCATCTTGTAGCGCCCGTCGGTCTTTTCTTCCAACAGCTCGGCCGCACGTACAGCTGCTGCGTGATAAGGCGTCGAAGCCTCATAGACGTGGCCAAACCGCAGGGTCTCTTGTGCCAGGCCAGCCGTTGCGCAAAGCGCAAAAATACAGGCGGCCCCAAAGGCCGTTTTTCCAAAGTTAAACATTTAGGGTAGTTCCTCCAGGTTGATTTAAGATGCCCGCCGGTTTCTTCAGCCCGGTCAGGCGGTTGTTTCATTCCGCCGCCAGTTCCTCTGAAAAGCGGAAGTCTTCGATGGTTTCGGGTTTTATTTCGATCGAGAACCCTGGCTTTTCCGGCGCCATATAGGCCCCGTTCCTCACCACACAGGGATCGACGAAATGCTCGTGCAGGTGATCGACATATTCGATCCGCTTGCTGTCTTTCTCACCCGAGATCGCGATGTAGTCGATCATGGACATATGCTGGACGTATTCACACAAACCCACGCCCCCGGCATGGGGCCAGACGGGCAAGTTGTATTTCGCGGCCATCAGCATGACGGCCAGAACCTCGTTCAGCCCGCCCATCCGGCAGCTGTCGATCTGAACAATGTCGATCGCGCCTTCCTTGATGAACTGTTTGAAGATGATGCGGTTCTGGCACATCTCGCCCGTCGCCACCTTGACCGGCGCGACCCCTTCGCGGATCGCCTTGTGGCCAGATACATCATCGGGGCTGGTGGGTTCTTCGATGAAGTACGGGCGCGCAAAGGACAGGGCCTTGACCCAGTCGATGGCCTGATCCACTTCCCATACCTGATTGGCATCGATCATGATGTTCATGTCTTCGCCCAGAACCTCTCGCGCGATGGTCAGGCGGCGGATATCGTCGTCAAGGTCGCGGCCCACCTTGAATTTGGTGTGAGTAAAACCTGCGTCCTTGGCCTCCTGACACAGGCGGCGCAGCTTGTCGTCAGGATAGCCCAGCCAACCAGCCGAAGTCGTGTAGCAGGGATAGCCTTCAGCTTTCAACTTGGCGATGCGGTCGGCCTTGCCCGGCGCGGCAGCGCGCAGCATGGCCAGCGCTTCGTCCGAGGTGATCGCATCGGTCAGATAGCGAAAATCGATCAGGCGCACGATCTCTTCGGGGGACATGTCGCCCACCAGCTGCCAGACGGGTTTCCCCGCCTCTTTGGCCCACAAATCCCACGCGGCATTCACCACCGCGCCAGTCGCCAGATGGATCGCACCCTTGTCCGGCCCGATCCAGCGCAGCTGACTGTCCCCGGTGATATGACGCCAGAAGCGGCCCATATCTTCGGTGATCCAATCCAATTCCAAACCCTTGACCAACGCGCCAAGCGCTTTTATCGCGGCCACGCAGATCTCATTGCCGCGCCCAATGGTGAACGTGAGGCCGTGGCCCTCATGCGCACCATCCGTTTCCAGCACCACATACGCGGCGGAATAGTCGGGATCGGGGTTCATCGCATCCGATCCGTCCAGACTGTCCGAGGTCGGAAAGCGCAAGTCTTCGGTTCGGATGCCGGTGATGCGGGTCATGCGCTGGCCTTTACATCCTGCCGCTGCACGCCCAGTCCCTCGATCCCCAGCTCCATCTTGTCGCCGGGTTTCAGATAGGTTTGCGGGTCTTGCCCCATGCCCACGCCCGGAGGCGTCCCGGTCGAGATCACATCCCCCGGCTGCAGCGACATGAATTGCGACAGATGCGAGATCACCGTGGCAACGCCGAAATGCATCGTCTTGGTCGAACCGTCCTGATAGCGGTGCCCGTTGACCTCAAGATACATCGGCAGGTTTTGCGGGTCCGCGACCTCATCGCGGGTCACCAGCCAGGGTCCAATGGGGCCAAACGTGTCCGCCGACTTGCCCTTGACCCATTGCCCCGAGCGGTGCAGCTGAAAGTCACGCTCGGACAGATCGTTGACCACGCAATAGCCCGCCACATGGTCCAGCGCGTCCTCTTCCGAGACGTATTTGGCCTCTTTTCCGATCACCACGCCCAGCTCGACTTCCCAGTCGGTCTTGACCGAGTTGCGGGGGATTTCAACCGTGTCATTGGGGCCGATAATGGCGGATGTGGCCTTGAAGAAAATCACCGGCTCGGCGGGCAGATCCATGCCCGATTCCGCCGCGTGATCGGCATAGTTGAGGCCAATGCAAATGAACTTGCCAACCTGGCCCACACACGCGCCGATGCGCGGGTCGCCCTCGACCAGCGGCAAGGTTGCAGGGTTGATCGCGCGCAGACGTGCGAGGCAGTCATCACTCAGCGCGGCGCCTGCGATATCACCGACTTCGCCCGACAAATCACGGATCGCCCCGTTTCCGTCCATCAGTCCCGGCTTTTCTTGACCCGTGGGTCCGTAGCGCAGCAGTTTCATCTAAGTCTCTCCTTGCTCACACAGTCCAGCCGCCGTCGATGGCGAAAGTCTGCCCTGTAGTAAATCCGCTTTCATCGCTGGCCAGATAGGTCGCCAGTGCTGCAATCTCGTCTGCATGGCCAATCCGGCCCATAGGTTGCCGCGCGACGAAATCCTTCAACGCCTGATCGTAATCACCCATCGCGCGCAGGCGATCGTGCAAGCTGGGGCTGTCTACGGTGCCGGGGCAAATCGCGTTGCAACGAATGCCGTCTGTAATGAAGTCCGACGCGATTGATTTGGTCAGCCCGATCACTGCGGCTTTGGACGCACAGTAGGAAAACCTGTTTGGCACCCCTTTGATCGAAGACGCCACCGACGACATGTTAACGATTGAACCACCGCCCCTGGCAACCATTCCGGGGATAACCAGCTTGGCCAGCCGGAACATTGCCTTGACGTTCAGATCAAAACTGAAATCCCATTGCGCGTCGTCGCATTCCAGAATGTTTCCGGAGCCCACAAATCCAGCACAGTTGAACAGAATATCCACTTCACCCGCAGATGCGATTGCTTCGGCCACCGCGACAGCATCCGTTACATCCAGTTTGACCACCGAGACGCGTTCGACAGCCGCAAGTTCGGCCAGCGTATCCTCGTTTATGTCGCAAGCAATAACTTCAGCGTCTTCGGCCACGTATTGTTCAACACTTGCGCGGCCGATCCCCTGCCCCGCCGCAGTAACAAGCGCTTTTTTTCCGGCCAGGCGGCCTTTTCTTGGCTTCATTTTCCTCGGTCCCAAAATTTTAGTCATGCAACAAGGCACATTCCCCAAAACGCGCAATTGCTTAGCCAACTCTTAGCCATATGGCTTCTAACCTCATTGGGTCAGCAATATTTCGCAATCTCAGGCTTGGCAGGCGCCGGGCCTCCTAAAACTCCGACGCGCTTGATTCCTCCACCTCTGTTCATATTTAAATCATGTATTTACTAATAAATCCCCATTGACATTTTGCAGTCGGCAAAACGATGCTTTATGCATTCGCCCTAGGAGGAAGACGTGGTGGAACAAACCGAAAAGTATCGTGCGCCAGCACTCGAAAAAGGCATTGATATTATTGAGCTTTTGTCGCTCCACGGGGATGGACTGACACAAGGTGATATCGCCCGCGCTCTAGATCGGTCGCAAAGCGAAATCTACCGAATGCTGTCCACCCTGGTCCGGCGCGGTTACGTCATTCGTTCCAAAGACGACGACCTGTATTCGTTGAGCCTAAAGATGTTTGCGCTGTCGCAACGCCACCCACCGGTCGAGCGGTTGTTGGAAGTTGCCACACCCAAAATGCGCGTTACGACCCGACGCGCCTGGCAGTCCTGCCACCTGAGTATGGAAAGCAATGGTGACATCGTTGTGGTGGCCTCGGTTGCGGCACCAGGTGACTGGGTGTTCTCGTTGCGCGTGGGTACTGTCGTGGGGTTGGGCAACACTGGGACAGGTCGGGTCATGGCCGCCTTTCGCACCGATCAACAGATTGAGGCTCTTCTGGACATCCACCGGCTGGCGCGAGGCGAACCACAAATTGACCGGGGCGAGTTCATGGAACATGTCGCCCGCATCAGAGAAGTTGGCTACGAAAGGATGCCATCCGCAACTGCAGTCGGTGTTACCAATCTAGCCTATCCTGTTTTCGATCATGAAGGCACCGCTATTTGCGCCATTAACTGCCCGTATGTCGAACGCATCGATCAGTTGGACGTACCTTCGATAGACGAGGTGCATCAGCAATTCCTCGACTTGTCTAAAGAGCTTTCGACCTATTACTCGGGCCGTTGAATAGTAACGCATACCGCCAAATTCCCCTGCCGCCGGTCCTACGCCGCCAAGCCACAGCGACAGCCTCGGAC
The DNA here is from genome assembly GCF_059609525.1 of Ruegeria sp. YTSC325. Taxonomy (NCBI): domain Bacteria; kingdom Pseudomonadati; phylum Pseudomonadota; class Alphaproteobacteria; order Rhodobacterales; family Roseobacteraceae; genus Ruegeria; species Ruegeria sp. YTSC325. Next base: position 13,785 of record NZ_JBXWLY010000014.1, on the reverse strand, counting down.
GTTCCGCCCGCATCAGAACAAAGCGAAATCAACCTTGTTTTGCTTTCCGACTTCCGTTCAACTGTTTTCGAGTTTGGAAACCTGAAGAACAGTGTTTCGGTGATGCGCTGATCTCGCCAAATGGAGAGCGCGACATGAATCAGTCCAAAAGCCGTCATGAACATCAATCAGACGCTGCCAGACAAGCCATGTTGGAAGAGATTGCGTCCATAGTTGAAAGAACACCTGATCCCGATCACCTTCTTTTTCAAGTCGCACTCAAGCTGAAGACCTTGTTGGTCATGGACGAATGCGCGTTCGCTTTGCTCAGTCCGGGTGGTGATTTCTATTTGGAAGGCACTACCGCACAAGCCAACAAGGATTGGGTTGTCTGGAGCTCTGAGCAAATCCCAATCGCCGAAGACTTTATCGGCAACGCGCTGACTTCCGGTAACCGACAAGTACACTTTGCTTCACCAGAGCGAGATAGCGCACATGACAGCAAGACCTCCGTCGCCACGATGGTGTTGCCTGTCAAATCTCTTGGACGAGTTATTGGCGCCATCCTACTTCAAGGCGAGCGGGCGACCGAATTCAGTGAGACCGACACGAACGTCGCACACAGCGCTGCGATCCTTTGTGCAACGGCGTTTCTTGACCGACAATTACGTGTTTCGCGACCAGATCAACAACTGGACGGACTCGTCGATGCCATAAACACAATTCCAGAAGGTTTCGCTCTGTACGATTCCGAAGACCGGTTGGTGCTTGCGAACAAGACCTATCGAAAAATGCTGTATCCAGGGCATGAAGATCTGGTCAAACCAGGTATGAGCTTTGAACAGGTTGTTCGAAAAGCTCTTTCGCTCAATGTGATTGCTGATGCGGTCGGGCGCGAAGAAGAATGGCTGGTGCAGCGCTTGAAACGCCATGCCAATCCCGAAGGCACCCAGATGCAAAGCCGAACATCCGGGGGGTGGATAAAAATAAGCGAACGCAAAACCCGCGACAACGCCACAGTCGCGATTTACAGCGACGTGTCCGAGTTGAAAAAAGTCGAAGCACGCAATGCCGAGCTGGCACAGATACCCGAGGAAAACCCCAACCCGGTGATGTGCATCAGTAGCGATGGTACTTTGATATACGCCAACAGAGCCAGCAAGCCGATGTTGGACGCGCTGAGCCTGAAAGTGGGAACGAAGGTTGGCTCGGATTGGATGCAGCGTGTTGAATTGGGCCTGCGAGAAAATGAACGGCAAGACTTTGAATACCAAGCAGGCGGCATGGTCTATACCTTGCTGCTCTGGCCGGTTCCCGACGCTGAACACGTCAATCTGTATGGCCGGGATGTCACGCAACTGAAGCAAGCCGAAAACCGGATGCGAGAATTGGCTCGTATCCCGGAAGAAAATCCAAATCCTGTACTGCGCATCAGCAGTCAGGGTCAGTTAATCTATGCAAACAAAGCAAGCGCCCCCTTGATCAACGCATTGCAACTAAAAGTCGGGGATCGCGTAGGGACCGGCTGGCGCAAACGCGTTAGCAAGGGTTTGCAATATGATGAACGACAAGATTTCGAGTATGAAGCGGGCGGCCTCATCTATTCCCTTCTGCTGTGGCCCATTGCGGAAGGCGGGTACGCAAACATTTATGGCCGTGACATAACCACCCAAAAGCAAGCGGAACGTGAGTTGCGTGTGGCCCGAGACATCGCGGAAACTGCCAACAAGACCAAAAGCACCTTTCTTGCAAATATGAGCCACGAGCTTCGCACGCCGCTGAACGCGATTATCGGCTATAGCGAATTGATGCTGGAAGAAGCCATAGACCAGAATGACGAAGCAAACCTGAGCGATCTTCGTAAGATTCAGTCGGCTGGCAAACACTTGCTCGCATTAATCAACGACATCCTTGATTTGTCCAAAATCGAAGCTGGGAAGATGGAATTCAATCTCGAATCCTTCGACGTCGCCCAGATGGTCAATGATGTCGGCACAACTATGCAACCGCTGGCCGAAAAAAACCGAAATACGCTGAAAATTCAATGCTCCGAAGGCATAGGTGACATGGTCTGCGACCTGACCAAGATACGTCAGGCGCTTCTCAATCTGTTGTCCAATGCTTGCAAATTCACCGAGAACGGAGACGTCGTGCTGTCGGTTACACCGTCGAGCGAGGCTGATTTAATCGAGTTTTCAGTTATTGACCACGGGATCGGAATAACGCCAGAGCAAGTCGACCGGGTTTTTGAGGCATTCACCCAAGCGGACTCTTCTACGACACGAAACTATGGCGGGACTGGTTTGGGCTTGTCGATTACCAAGGTGTTCTGTGAACAGTTGGGGGGCGACGTTCATTGCACTAGCGCTTTGGGCGAAGGCTCCACTTTTACAATTAGACTGCCGCGCATCTGCCAAGATCCGTCAGTTGATCGGCTAAAGGTCTCGGACTTCTCCCAAAACGATCCGAACATTGATCCGAACGCTCCGCTTATCTTGCTGGTGGATGATGACCCTACTGTACATGACCTATTAGGTCGGCGACTGCATCGGGAAGGATACCGGGTTTTGGCTTCGACTAGGGGTGAGGAGGCTCTGGAGCTCGCTCGGACAGTGCGGCCAGATGCGATAACCCTGGATGTGTTCATGCCTGAGGTCGACGGCTGGGCGGTTCTTTCCAAACTGAAGGATGATCCCGAACTGGCTAATATCCCGGTTATCATGCTTACCTTTGCAGAAGACCGTCAACGGGGCTTGTCTTTGGGTGCTAGTGAATACCTCGCCAAGCCGATTGATACCATCGAACTTCTGAGCGCCCTAAAGGACCATTGCCCCAGTCAGCCGACGCCGAGCGTTCTGGTTGTCGAAGACGAAGCAGCGACCCGCGAATTCATCTCCCGCGTTCTTGAGAAGGAAGGCTGGAAGATAGATCAGGCTGTCAACGGGCTGGATGCGTTGCATCAGCTTTCGGAAGCAGTGCCCGATGTAATATTACTTGACCTCATGATGCCCGAAATGGACGGTTTCGAATTCCTTGCGAGGATGAGGAAGAATGATCAGTGGAAAGAGATACCCGTTGTTATCGTGACTGCTAAGACTCTGTCGAACGAAGATCGGAAACGTTTGAATGGTTCCGTTCAGACGCTGATCCGCAAGGATGGAGATGAAATCGAAACCATCTTGAATCAGTTGAATGAAATTCTGCCACGCTCAGCTTCACGGACATTTCGGTCGTGACCGACCGACCGGACACCAAAGCCCAACAAGCGCAAGCATTGTGGTTAGCGAATTTACGTCAGACGCTGATATCTCCGGTCAGCGTGATTGTCGGGCTTTGCGATATACTTGAGAACGAAGCTAGACGGATGGTCCCCGAGGATGCCGTATCCGACCTGAGCCGTATTTCCAGAGCGGCAACCGAATTGAACGCATTTGTCGATCAGCTGCTTCGTCCCGAAATGGCGATAAAGCTGACAATCAGCGGTGATGAAGGAATAAAACGACTGCGTCACGACTTGCGAACACCCATGAACGCAATCAAGGGCTATAGCGAAATGCTTCTGGAGGATTTGGAAGCACTGAACGCAGGTCAATTGAAACCCGACATTCTGGGCCTGCTTCAGCACACCGACGCTTTGCTGCAACATATCGACAGGCTGTCGGCTTTGTCCGACCATCAACCGAACGGGGGGTTTGGCCTTCCGGAAGCGTCCGACGACGCCGCCGAAATGTTCACAAAACTCACCCAGAGCATGCAGTCTACCCAACAAATTGCGGATACCGCCGGGCTGATCGGGCGCATCCTCGTTGTGGATGATCTTGAGGCAAACAGAAATCTTTTGGCTCGTCGGTTGGAACGGGACGGCCATGAAGTCAAAACCGCGGACGGAGGGCGAATAGCCCTGAAGATGATGGCGCAACACGCGTTCGATCTGGTTTTGCTTGATCTAATGATGCCCGATATTGACGGCTTCAATGTCTTGGCCCGGTTAAAGGATGATGACGCTTACCGCGATATTCCGGTCATAATGATCTCGGCCCTGGACCAACTCGAAAGCGTCGCGCGCTGCATCGAGGCCGGAGCCGAGGACTATTTGCCCAAACCGTTCAACCCCGTCCTACTGAAAGCCCGGATCAGCGCCGCCCTCGAAAAACGGCGTTGGCGGGACCGCGAACGCGAGTACCTTCGGCAAGTGGAATCGGAAAAACAAAAATATATGGAACTTCTCCACAGCATCCTGCCGCAGAAAATCGTGGCACGCATGAATGACGGTGAAACAATGATCGCCGATCGCCACAGTGAAGCAACTGTTCTGTTTTCGGACTTTGTTGGATTCACCGAGTTGTCGTCCAAACTGCCGCCTGCCCATGTGGTTCACAACCTCAACCGCGTTTTCTCAGACTTTGACGAAATCGCGTCAGAACTCGGCGTAGAGAAGATCAAAACAATCGGGGATGCGTATATGGCTGCCGCTGGCGTTCCGGATCATCGGGGTGACCATGCCGAAGTGGTCGTAGAAATGGCACTTCGCATGTTGGCAGCGGTCGAATTTCTGAACCATGAATTGGATCACCCCATGGATGTCAGAATTGGCATCCACAGCGGACCCGTGGTCGCTGGCATAATTGGATCACACCGATTTCTCTACGACGTTTGGGGCGACACAGTGAATATGGCTAGCCGTATGGAATCAACCGGTGCGCCAAACCGGGTTCAAGTTTCCGAAACAACAGCCAAACAGATCGAACACCGATTTGACCTTTCCGAACCTGCCGATATTCGTGTCAAAGGCAAAGGTCAGGTTCGTACGTTTTTCGTTATGCGGCGCAAACCTGCAGCGGGATAATTGTGCAGCCACTAGGACGCGGGCAACAGGTTTTCCATCTTTTCCAGTAAGCGGCTAAGTTCAACGGGCTTGGTATCGAAATCATCACAACCCGCGTCCAACGCTTTTTCCCTGTCGCTGGCCATTGCGTGAGCAGTCAACGCAACAACCGGGATCGAAGCTGTGTCTGAGTTGGCCTTGATGCGCCGTGTTGCCTCCCAGCCATCAATCTCAGGTAAGCTCATATCCATCAATATGATGTCCGGAGACTGGCTGCCCGCCATGGCAACGCCCTCTAACCCGTCTTTTGCAACCACGACTGCAAACCCTTTACGGGTCAATCTGCGCGATAGCATATCGCGGTTCATTTCATTGTCTTCCACCAGCAGAACTTTAACCAAAATCCACCCCCCCAATGCGCATCCGCGCGTTTTACATTTCAATCGGCTTAAATCGGGACAAAACGATGGTCGCAGCCCACCCTACCTCCGGCACAGCGTTCCCCGAAACGATCAGCTTATAATCTCGACAATATAGATGCATGCAACGACAATCTGGCCCGAATAGCCGTCATTGGGTCCGGTGCGATGGTTATTCGAAAAATCAAATAGCAACAGCTTGGAACAAGTATTGCGGTAGCCCGCGACCCCGTACGACACGGGCAACCCAAATTGATCACCTAGTCGCCACACCGAAAAATTATAAGCATACAAGCCAGATAGGTTTTTTGTCCTGCTGTTTGGAAACAACGTAAATCTCGTCGACGTAGGGGTGCGACGACAGATTCAGTCTGGATGCTTTGGGATTTTCGTGAACTGAAGGGCGCTGATGAAATCAGCAATTAAGTTGAATTTTGAAGTGATCTTTTGTCAAATCGTTACGTGGGGGAAGCCATGGCGATTGACAAGAAGAAAACAAAAGAACTCAAGGGGCATTTTGCGGCTGCTCGAAAGCGGGAACTGAACTTTGCGATCTGTCTGGGCAAGACGACTGAAAACCTAGTCTTCCTGGTCGATCGCATTTTGGCGCCCGACGCATTGACCAAACGCGCAAAAAGCGAAGGTGAAACACAAAAACTTTCCTCTGGCACAATGTGGTGCGACGGAAACACGCTTAACCTCCATTGCCAAAGTGACGTGGTCGCGCAACTGGCCAAGAAAACGAAAGAGTTCCTTAAACTGGCCGAGGCTCCGATGCGGGTTGAAGTCCTCGGTCCAGAAGACAAACCTGAAAAACCAGTGTTCAATACCGAGCCTGCTGCAGATGACGCCGACGATGATACTGCGCCGGACCCTGACGCAATTGAATGGAAGACGTTGAAGGACAATCTGGCCCCTGACGTAGCCGCGTTTCTGAAAGCCGGTGAAGGAGACGTGTCCAAAATTCGCACGGCCTGGGGTTATGCCCTGAGGATAGGCGATGAGGAAAATGACTATCCAGGGGCAATCAAGGTCGCAAAAAGGCTCAGGACCGCGCTGCAGGCCCCGGTTACCTCGGATGATGGACAAGACGCAAAACCTGTCGATCTCAACAAGAAGCGCTGGCAAATCGGATCCGAAAAATTCGCACCTGTTTTCAAGTCCGCTTTAAATGCGGGCCTTCTTGATCCCGACAAGGCCAACCCAATCTGGGACAAGGCCGAAGCAGCGGCGAAGGCAGGCAAATATTCCGATGCACTCAAGATCCTAAAAATCCTTTCCGATAAGATCACTGCCGCCAAAAAGGCAGGCATAAACACTGCCAAGCCGGAAACAACGAATGGGCCCGATCCAACATCCGAATTGCAGCGGGTTGCCAAATTATTGAAGTCGGCACTGGACGAAGGCACTCAAGGGCTTGAGAAAGCACTGCACACATTCGCGGCCTCCAAGGCCATGGTCGCGGGTGGCGATACAGCGGCGGCTCTTATCCAGCTTGAACAGGTCGAAAACGCCATCGCACAGGCAAAACGACCGGATGAACCTTCCGCAAAGCTGGCGCCTGAAACAGAAGGTAAAAAGGTCGCGGCCCGCATTCGCAACATCTGGGACGAAGCGCACCGGGATGTATCTGGCCAGATCGATAAATTGAGGCAAGAACTGTCTGCCTTTGACGACCCAAATTGCCAGACCCTGTCGGAAAGCGGTCTGACCGGTTTTTCTGAAAATCTGTTCGTGCAATTGAACGCAGCCTTCATCGAACTGGACCGCGCAAACGAAACGCGCCTGCCAGATGCGTTGGATACAGCAGAAAAAGCCTTTGACGACATGGCCAGCTTTTTGTCGAGCAATCCGGCAATCAAGTTGATCGACACGAATGATCTTGGGGTCTCCATGTCTTTGGGCGCGGTTCTGGGTGATGCGGTTACTAAGATGAAACACGTCCTGAGGGCAGGTTGATTTTCAAAACGGGGGGCGCGCATGCGCGGCGAAAAAGACGAAGATTGGCATGAGGCCAGAGCAAAGGATTTCGCAGCCAAACTGATGGCGGCATTGCGGCTGAAAGCCGTTGTAGTTCCAAACGCCGCCAATGTTGAGGAGCAAATCGCCGAGGCCTCCGAGGCGCTTTATTCCCTTGCGGATGACGGAACCGATTTCGAAAAATTCAAACGTGGGAATTTCACTTTCACAGACAAAGAGATTGACGCATTCGACTTGACGACGAATGAGGTCAAACTGCTGAAAGCCTGGCGTCACCCAATAGATTTTCGCGCACGTCAACAAGACGAAAAACAGCTCAAGAAGAAAATCAAGGCGCTCAATACTTCTATTGATCTTAAACTGAAAACCATCAGCGCGGATCTTGCGGAAGAAGACGATCGGTTCACAAGACGAGGCCAGCGGGTACTGAAACGTTCGGCGAAATTGGCAAAAAAATTGTCAGAAGCGGGTCGGTATAGCGATGCACAGGCCGTGTTGAATGGGCTTCTGTATCTTGAGACCTTGGAAAAGCTGGCATTGTCCAACGAAAAACCCGCAGCCGCTCCAGACGGAGAGCTTCAGGGCAATTCAGATGTGAAAGTCAATGTCGCCCAAGCCGTTGACGAGCGAAAATCAACCGAGGAATTGGCTGAAGAGGCGAAGGAAGATCAGCTTGAACACACAGCGCGCGACGCGCTGGCGACACTGAACTATCTCAAGGACATGCGCGCTGCCGCAGGACAGCTGAGCCGCAGGTATGCAAACGACAAGGCGCAAACCAAAACCAAGGCTTATAAAGCCCTGGTCGATTTTCAGAGCGCAACGAAGAGCTACAATCTGAAATGGAAAGACTCTGATGATGTCCTGAGCCACTTCGGCAACGATCCGTCGAAACTTAAACCCTGGCAAGATAAGGCGGCCAAGCATATCCACACCGGAGAAATCATCCTGAAAGCCGTTTTCCGAAAAAGCGCAGAATCGCATGAAAGCGCTGTCGGAAATTACCTCAGAGTGAAAGATCACGAGGTTCAGCAAAAAGAGGCCGACGCAACCGGACACGGCAATATCAAAACAGCGCGCGGGGTCTCGGGCTTGCCTCAGGATATCATGAAACCGTTGGCCGCCAAGCTCGAGGTGTTACAGATGCTGGCTGCTTCAGAGGAATTGGGTCAGGCCGACTTCCTTCTACTTCGAGATTTTGAAAACCAAATCTCCGAGGATCTTGATGTTCTGAAGAAGCATTCCGATAACTACAAGGCTTACGAGAAATGCGCAAAACGCTACGAAGCCCTTCTCGAACATCGGGTGATTAAGTATTCAGACTTTGCAAAAGAATATTTCCAGGATGAACTGGACCTGCAAAACCGTAACATCAAGGACCCGGAAAAGCTGGCTGAAGCCTTGAAACGATTGCAAAAACACGAAGATTTGCTGAAGGCTCGTATCAAATCCCTCGAATCCTATCGAACAGACTACAAAGACTTCAAAGATAAGTTCGACAAAGCCAAGAAGGATAAGACCAAGGCGTTCATCGCTCAGTTCAAGAAGACCCTCAAAGTGTTTTGCGAGAAGCTTTCGCAAAAGAACGGCGAAAACACCATCCGCGGCTTAAAGATTGACTCCGAGACGCAAAAATCCCTGGAACAGGCCGCCGACCGCGAAGACTATGCAGGTTTGTACGACAGGTTGTTCGACGGAATTTGGGGAGAAGTCGACATCGGTAAAAACAGCTCTGTTAAGAAAGCTGACCGAAAGTTGGATAAACTGACCGAACGTATGGACTGGAAGATAAACAGTCTGGTTCGAACCGAAAAAGCACTTTCCGGGCTGCCATCTGGGCAGCTGAGCGTGGATGAGCTGACTGACAAATTAAAACGCCAAGACGCCAGCGCTCTGGCTAGAACTATCTTGGACGTAAACAATTCAGGCGACCTTAACGACAACCTCAACAAGTCAGAAGCAAACTTTAAAGAAGCGCAAAAGACCCTGAAAAACTTCGTCAGCAAGGAAAAGAAAAAGCTGAAAGGGGCTGCACGCGACAGTTTCGAAAGCAATGAGGTTCTACTCAAGGCATTGAAAACACGCGCTAAAACCGCCGCAACCCCTGAAGACTTCGATGAATTAACGATTGAGGCTGAACGTCTGTTATCAGAAGCACGTGATTTCGCAGAAGCAAATGTGCCATTGAAGATGTCAAAAGATCAGAGCTCGAATGAAAAGTTCGCTTTGATTTTGCAACGTCTCCGTGACAGCCTTTCTCCTTTTTACGACGGGCTTGAGGCTTTTCACAGAGAGCATGTTCCGGCGGTCGCGAAGAAAGCCCGGAAGGTCAAAGATGAAGACCCGACCGCCAAAGCCTTTGTCAGTCTTTACGACGCGAATAAAAAGAATATTGGCACCGTGGCCGAACAGATCGAAGAACGGATGGACCTCGATGACAAATGTGGAGACCTGATAAAACGGTCCAAGGGTCTGGGCATGCCTGAACTGATCGCCCTGCGCGAAGAAGCCTTTACCGTGATCCGAAGAAATCGACGGTTCCTGGAAGAAACAATGATCGGCGGTCTGATCAAGACAAACCCGTTCGACAACGGCCGCCCTGTGCGCCGCCTGCTACATTTTCTGGAAAAGACCGAAGCCGACTTACTCGCCGAAGTTAAACAGACCTAAGCCAGGAGAGCGAAATGTCATTTGAAGCAGAACGTGTCTGGATGACGAAGGTCTTTGGCGACGGCGGCCAGTTGACTCAGAATCTTCAAGACGAAATCGACAATCTCATCGCGCGTGAAAAGGCTATTGAGGCGCTCAATTCCAGTGAGGACTTCGGAGAAACAAAACAAGCGCTGCGCGACGGTCTGCGTGAGTTGGGTCTTGTCGTCGAAAAAAAGAACCACAAACTTAACCAGGCGATGGCTCTTTCCAATCCAGTGTTGGGGGCTGCCTGGAACGCGGCAGACGTAAAATTCCCGAAGACCATTAAAGTACTGGCGCAAGTGGACGGAGACAAAATCCCGGTCGAAATCGAGGACAGTGAATGGGACAGTTTTGCGGATCGCGCGGGCGAGTTTGTAAGCCTCAAGAAAGGTGAGGAGACATTCGAATTCAAGTCCGAAGCGGCGGCCACCGCGATCCGCGAAATCTTTGACATGTTGCGGCCGCTGGTTGAAAAGTCGAACGAATTGGCGGCGATGGTCGACAAAAAAGGTGAACGCCTGTTCAGCGACCGAGATATCGAAAAAGAATTGTGGACACCGTTGGTTCGTGAAGGGGTTATTCCGTCAAACCTTGTGCCTGACAGTTTCTCGGAAGGTATGCAGGTGTTCAAGAATGCGGCCGCCGTCTACACCGAATTGATGGCCCGCGAAGAAGGTAAGGAGATGAAGGTGGCGGGGGTCGACAAGGCGCTCCGCCGTGGCAAGCTGCTGATGACGGCCGCCAATCTTGGGGCCAGTCAGGCGCTTCACTACGCCAATATCTCGATCACCGAAGCCAGTCGCGAGGATTTGGCGAAGTTCATCAACTTCAAGGAAGAAAACATTGCGCTGGATGAAGACCTCGACGTCGACGAGATGCCCGACGAGTACAATGACCTAGTGATAGAAGGTAAAACCGTCGCCGAGATCAAAGCATTGCCGAAAGCGGACAGACCCGAGATCACCGAAGCCGACCTGACCCAGGCTAAATACCTCAAGGACAATCCAAACGAGGAAATTCCCTATAAGGACTGGTTGGATAAGGAAGAAGCTTCGCTGTCCGAGCAAATCGAAGAAGAAAAAGACCCCAAAAAAGTCGAACAGCTTCGCAATGAAAAGGACGGGGTTCGATACGAGAAAAACCGCCTCAAGTTCGGTGGTTTAACAATTAACGACGAGAAAACTCTGGATGAACTCGCTGCAGACGACAAGAAAGTCACCCAGTTACAACTGACGCGCGCCGAATTCGAAGCGCAAAAGAAAGATGGTGTTAAGGACTACGACAAATGGCTGGACGCGCAGATCAAAAGTGCGGAAGGCGAGGAAAAAGAGAAATACGAAGCCGCGAAGCTGACACAGCAATACGGAAAGTTCGTCGCTCAGGACGCCGCACGCAAATGCGGAGCCGCAGCAGCCATTGGAGCGGTTGAGGCCGCTCAGGCCTATAGGGCGAAACAGGAAAAACGGCGCGATATTGGTATTCAACTGGCAGGTGCCTTTGCTGACTCGGTCGCGGCAGGCATCACTAGCGCAACCGAAGCAGAAGACCTGACCACGAACGCAGATACCCAGAACCGTCAACACAAAACCAAATTCGGGATATTGGCAGGCAAAGCGGGTTTGAAAGCGGTGTCCAAACTCACTCAGGTCGCCGAGGGCAGGAAAACCCTGAAAGACCCCCGCGAGCTTGTGGTCGGAGCCATCGCCGATATCTGCGACGCTGCGGGCGAGTCGATGTCAGCATCGGGAACCAAGGGCGACGACGGTGGCTGGGGCGACACCGGAAATGACAGCCGGGATGAGGCATCCTCCTGGGGCATGCTGGCCAAGGGAATGGGTCTTTCGGTTACAATGATCGACAAGATGGTAGCCGCCGCGCAGAAAGGCGACTGGGACGATTTCGCCAAACAAGTGCTTCTATTCACGACCTCTGGCCCGTTTACCGGAACAGCCGGGTTGATCGGCGACGCGGTCCGTGACGACAAGGATGCCGATGACATCGAGGCCGGCTGGGGTGGCCACGGCAGCGATGCAGATTTTGCCGTCACCGCCAGAATTGAAGAAGAACATGCTGAAGGCCAATCCGAATTCGGGATGAGCAAATACATGGCCACAGTCAACGACCAGCGCGACATTATGGAGGAAACAAGAGAACTTTCGAAACAGATGGCCGATGAGAGCTTTCGCAAGGACAAGGTCAAAGTTCAGAAGGCGTATCAAAAAATTAGGGACACGGCCAAAAGGCTGAACATCCCCGAGGATCAAAAGGACCTCAAGCTGTTCATGTCACTGGATCCGGGCAAACTTGACCCCGAAACGGTCGCAGTCGAGGTTTACAAAATGCTGACTGTTTGCGAACGCGCTACACATAATGATGTCCGCGCCGTCGCAGATATGAACTTGTCGAAAGAAGATGAAAATAAAATATTGGGTCAGATGGAGCTTTTGGGCGATCGTGTCGATAAGCTGCAGGATGATCCGGACGGGGACAACCCAGAAACCGAGGACGAAATCCGCGGTCTCTATGACGACATTTCGAAAACTCTACTCAAGGACCCGGGGTTCCGCGCTGTTATCGAAGCCGACATGGAGGAAGAAGACGCCTGGCTTGAAGACCTCAAAAAGCAGGCCGATTTGAAGCGTTTGGATAAATTCAATGCGGACCCCAAACTCTATCAGGAAGAGTATGAAAAGGCGATGTCAGCGGTCGAACAGCTGACACTTGAGGTGAAAAAGACCGAACAACGTATCAAGATTGCCGATCAGGCCAGTAAGGGGGCGACAGGTATTATGCTGGCTGCGGTACCCGCGGCCGGATTGATTGGTAAAATTCGAACTCTGGTCATGGATAGCGTTAAGCTGCACCGACGACGCAAATCCCTGTCCAAGTGGTCCCGCGAAATGAACGCGATCGCCGGAAGCTACAGCCCATATGAACCTGCTGTGGTTGGGGAACGCGATGCGCTGATCAAAGGCACCATACACGACGCTGCCGAAGTTGCTGCTGATATTGCTGGTGTCGGTGCAGAAGCTGCGCGTCTGGCCGATCAAACTCACGTCGGCGCGGCAGCTATGACCAGCATCGAAAAGATCGGAAAATTCCTGAACAAATTCTGGTTCGAGAAATACTCGCGGGATCGGATCAAAGAGGGATGGGAGTTGTTCCTGCTGGCCAGGGCAGAACCCAAAAACCGGAGGCTGGCCCGCCAGGCGATCAAGGTTAACACGACGCTGGGCAAGTGTGTGCTGGCTTATGGTGCTTGTATAGACGGTGACGCACAGGCGCGCCGGGCGTTGCAAAGCTGCGGGCTGACCCCCGAGGTGTTTGAAGACTCCGATGACGTATGTCAGGGTGTCGTCGAATATCTTCGCGCGGCATTGCAGGACAAGGAATTTGAGACCATCGGCTCAAACGCGGATGTCAGCTGGTTACCATGCGATATCGAAATGAATATCGAGTCCTGGTCAATGATCAAAGCCAGCGCGGTCAAATTGAAACCAGGATTAGACCCGAAATATTTCAAGACTGCCGAGATCAACGCGCTTTTGTTGGACTTCGAGATTCCAAAAAAAGGCGCATCGAAACAGGAACTGCGCGACGCGGCACGGATTGGAAGTGACCTGTCCAAGGCACTGGACAAATTCCGGCCGCTGGATACGCAAAAAAACCTTCACTCGCCGATGATCGTAGTCACACAGGAACTGAAACATAACGTGGATGTAGCGAACGATCGCATCATCGCGCGCGTTGCCAAAATCCCTGACGATTGACAGACAGCGGGAGATGCAGAACGCTGAAACAGACCGTTCGACGGTGTTGTCACGTTAACTTCCGACCCACCAAGGAATGCTGATGCCCGGACTTCAAGCAGCTCGAGTGGCGGCATTC
>NZ_JBXWLY010000013.1:0-137901 GCF_059609525.1 Ruegeria sp. YTSC325 | reverse complement strand
GGAATGCCGCCACTCGAGCTGCTTGAAGTCCGGGCATCAGCATTCCTTGGTGGGTCGGAAGTTAACGTGACAACACCGCATTGACGAGCACTCCTACGCTTGTAGGTGCGCAGAACGCTGTAGAAGCCGGATTGGTTCCAATACCGGCCGGTTCGACTTCTGAAGCGATAATCGAAAGCATCAGTGTTGGATACGCGATTACATATATCTTTGGTACAGTGGGTCTCTTGCTGCTTGTTAAGCTTTTGCCAAGCTTGCTCAAAATTGATCTGGTTGAAAAGGCGCAAGACTTTGCGAGGGAACGCGGCTTTGTTGCTGAGGATTCAGCGAAGGAGGCCGAGCGCCCAATTTTACGGGCTTATGAAGTTCCATCTGTCGATTACGAAAAGAAAACCGTAGCTCAAGCATCATCCGATTTTTTGTCTCAATATCAAGACTATGGCGCGATCTATAAGTTAAAGCGCGGCAACGACATAATCGACGTATCGCCAGACACAACTCTTGAACCTGGCGACAAGCTCGCATTTTTTTGCTCGCCGAAACTACATGAGAAAATTCGGGAGGAAATGAAACTTGGCCGCGAAGTACTAGACGATGACTTGGTAGACGCTGTGGTCGACGTTGCTGAAGTGGTTGTCAATTCCAGCTTTGCAGTCGGCCAAACGATTGGGCAGCTTGCGATCCAACAAGAGCATGGGTGCCGCCTGACGCGATTGACACGTTCGCAAATAGAAATGCCGCTGTCACCTTCGACAAGGGTCCAACGTGGCGACGTGATGTACTTGACCGGCGAGCGTGCTGCTTTGCAGCAGTTAGTTTCGATATTGGGAGTAGAAGAACGAGCCGCAGTGGAAACCGACTTGTTGACATTTGCAGCGGGAATAGTCGTAGGGCTGTTTATTGGTCAGATTACAGTAAGAATTGGTGGAATTGACGTTGGAATAGGTAACGCCGGTGGTCTACTTGTTTCTGGGATAGCCGTTGGCTTTCTTAGGGCCAACCGCCCAACATTTGGTCGTATGCCAGCTGCCGCGCGTTTTATTCTTATGGAGTTAGGGTTGTTATTTTTTATGGTTGGCGTTGGCCTAAATGCCGGCGGTGGCATAGTCGAAGCTCTTGGTGCGGTCGGGCCGAAACTGTTTCTTTGTGGTGTTGTCGTGACTTGCCTTCCTCTATTGGCTGGCTATGCGTTTGGGCGGATCGTTCTAAACATGAATCCGGCCTTACTTTTAGGGGCTCTTACTGGTGCAATGACTAGCACGCCAGCTCTCGGGATTGTTCAACAAGCGGCGAAGAGTTCCGTTCCTTCCCTTGGCTATGCAGGAACTTACGCGCTTGCCAATGTACTTTTAACGGCGCTTGGAACACTAATTATGCTGCTTTGACTATTATGTGGGTTACTTAGTGCGGGTCCCATAAAGGCTGACAAGCCTTGCAATTAGGATTGCTTGGAAAAGAACTCCTACAATCGCTTCTAAGATTGACCAGATTTGAACCACCGCGTTGCTGGAAGTTATATCACCATAACCGAGGGTAGTGAGTGTCATAAAGCTTAAATATATGTAACTACTCCACTTTTCGGATTCGCCAGGTTTGCCAAAGTCTAGAGCATGTGGCAAAACCGTATGTATTATTGAAAAAATCAGTGCCCAAGCAATTCCGATCAATAGATAGCAGGACACAGCATCGGTAATGATTTTCAGGTCGATATAATGGGCTACAATAATGGCCTTCATCAAACTGATGAACGCAAGTACCAACAAGAATAGAGACAAAACGTAACCTGCTAAATACCAAACGTCGCCGAAATCTAACGCGCCGGTTAAGCGGACTAGTAGAATTGCTAAAGCTGCCGCTATTGCTGCCAGTTGCACAGTGGGACGAACCGTCAAAGAAAGAACCGCGCTCACTAGCACCAGACAAAAAATCACGTCCAGAACTCTTTGCCCAAGGACAAAACTCTCCAGCAGTGGAGACATCACGATCATGAGTAGCAACGAGGCTAACAACAAGTAAGAATTATGCTGCATAGACATTTCGTTCAAATTTTTGGTCCAGTCATTGAGACGCGGTTGGTCCTGCGTACTATATCGTTGGAAAGATTTTGGTGTCACCGCGCTAATTGCAGCGAGCTTTTGTGATGCCAAAACAGTTTTGTTCGACTATCTGCCGCTATCCCGTGCGAAATAAACCACAGGATAAACGTGCGTGAGCCGCGTTGCTTTGTGAGTTTCAGCTACAATACAGAAACAGTTAAGAACGAGCAAAATATAGTAGGATTTTGCAAGGTTCTTCTCTTTCGGACGCCGTACAAAGAAACCAAAACTTCTAAAGGCGACCGTTTCTCAAGTTAAACACTTCTCCCGCAGAATTGGTGCCGCAAATCACATGTTTGTGCCCCGAAGCTAACTCTATGTAGAAGTTGTCGGCCCCTTCTTGGCCCGCTTGGATCAGATGAACGTCGCGTTTGCCAACATTCCAGCTAGATGCAGCTTCTTCCCTGCAACTTCTTATAGCCGGAACAGGAACTTTTGTGCCGTGAACATTCCGCGTTTTGTGAGACAGCCGGTTTCGCCGTTCCTTTTGTCCGGCGTCGTATCCCTGCCCATAATTCATTCCGCTGTGCCTGGAGTCATATGGTTCGTTGTGGAGACCATCTCTGTAGCCACGTTCAAACTGTGCTTTTGCCTCAGAATTTTTTGGTTCATAGCCTTCGTGATAGTGGTTCTTGTTATGTGCCAAAGCAGCAATTCCCAGAATGGCCGCAGCGGCCAAAGCAGTCTTTTCGTCGTCGCTCAATGCAATTGCAGAAGTTGACGCCAAAGGGCCAACGAATATGGCGCTGGCCGCAATAACACGAATGATGTCTTTCATTTAAATTTTCCCTCCAAAACCTGAATTTCTATAAGATTGCTTTGTGCCTTCAGCTTTGACGTTTCCCAGATTGCAGGTCATCGATCCTGCAGGACAATATCCCATCGCGCTGGGTTTTTAGGGTCTTGTGCCTCGATAAATGCGTAGTGGGTTTTATTCCAAGGCAGCACCCGGTTGGTCAGGTTGTCCAACACATAATCTCCTTTGGATGTTCTAACGACTAATACAGCATGACCTTCGTGGTGAAGATCCAACACTGCAGCGAGAAGTAAGTGATCTGGAGAGACGCCCATTTTCTGAAGTTCAATCTTCTTGAGCATCGCGATGTCTTCGCAATCTCCGCCAAGTTGTGAGGGCAGTGCCCACTTTTCCAGAACATGATACTGGCTCTTATCAGACACCTGCGGAGTTTTTTGGTTAATGCTTTGGTTTACCTTTTTTATCTTCTTCCACTCAGCATCAGTAATCTGATGAGGTTGCGGTGATTTTTGACAAATTGGCGGATAACTCGAGCAGACACCTTCAAACCCTTTTGGCGCCGGCCATTCCCGACCCAAGTGCATAATGGTATCCGCATTGGCGGCAGGTGTCAGAATGACAAGAACACCACAGAGCTTAAGAAGCAATCCGAACCGGCCAATCATTCTCAATACTCCCTAATCTTGTATGCACAGCTAAGTTCAACTCGACCAAAAAACTAAATCACTTTTGTATGAACAAAAACTTAAGATCAAGAGGCCTCCCGGTGTCGGACACATTGGTGTCCATTTAGGGGCGGAAGCGTTCCTCATACGCCGGTCTGGTCAAGGTCGGCTTCGTCCGCACACCGGTCATTCACTGAATTTTTCTGAGCGACCGCACTGAGCCCAAAGTTGTCGCTTAAAAAGGGAGCCAGGAGATTTGAGAGCCCATTGGGTAAACCGCTATTTCTAATCGCGCAGAAGCACTTCTGAGAGTAGTGTCATCCTCCCGACATGCCAGCTACGTTTACATAAAGGGCGTACACAGAATGGCTTGCTGCCATGAAAAGTCGGCTGTTCGCACGGCCTCCAAAGCAGAGATTGGCACATCGTTCAGGCAAAGCGATGCGACCTATAGGAGTTCCATCAGGGGCAAAGACCATCACTCCGTCCAGTTCGGCATCACCCATGCCCCAACCGCACCAGAGATTACCGTCCACATCCACGCGGAACCCGTCAGGCGTGCCAGAACCTGCATCGATTAGCACACGCTTGTTCTGGATCGAGGCACCATCCGTGTTCACGTCATAAGCCAGTATCTTTCGAGACGGTTCACCACGCGATTCAACAATGTAAAGCACGGTCTCATCGGGGCTGAAGGCCAAGCCGTTTGGCCCTAGAATGTCATCGGCTACGACTTTCAGTTTTCCGGTGTCGGGGTCCACTCGGTATACGTTCTGGCCTAACTCTGGTTCGGCGCGATGACCCTCATAGTTGCCCGAGATGCCAAACGGTGGATCGGTGAACCAGACACTGCCGTCGGATTTGACGATCACATCGTTGGGCGAGTTGAGTCGCTTTCCGTCAAAGCTCTCGGCTAGCACAGTGATTGAGCCATCATATTCTGTACGCGTAACCCGTCGTCCACCGTGCTCGCACGTTATCAGACGACCTTGCCTGTCCCGGGTCTGACCATTGGCGAAATTCGACGGCTGGCGAAACGCCGATGACTGTCCGGTAACCTCGTCCCAGCGCATGATCCGGTTATTCGGAATATCACTCCATAGCAGATAGCGCCCGTCACCGAACCACACTGGCCCTTCACACCAGCGACAACCAGTTGCCAATCGTTCGACGCCGGCCAACGGCAGCTTGTATTTATCAAACCGAGGATCGAGTGTCACAACGGAGGGATCTGGATACCGTTGGGATGGTTGCCAGCTATTTTCGAAGTCATTTTTGTCCGTCATAGATCATCCTCAGTGTGGCGCCTGCTCAAGCTATGTGACTGGTCTTGAATTGAACAGGGCAGGCTATGCACTCGGTCCAAAGATCGACCAGCCTGTCGCACGAACTAACTCCTGAAATGCGATAGTCGCCAAATGGGAGTTGCCTTTTTGATCTAGCCCGGGGCTCCAGGCGACTACAGATGCGATACCAGGTACAATGCACAAGATTCCGCCACCAACACCGCTTTTCGCTGGAAGGCCAACACGGAAGGCGAACTCACCCGAGGCATCATAAGAACCACACATCATCATCAGTGCGGTTACTCTTCTGGCTCGCTGTGCCGATAATACTGTGGCACCGGTGGCCGGATTTTGACCCGCTGCGGCGAGAAAGCGGCCCGCCAATGCTAGCTGTTCACATGACATTGCGATGCTACATTGGCGAAAGTACAGAGACAAAACATCCTCTACCGGCGCGTTTAGATTTCCTTCCGCCTGCATAAAATGCGCAAGAGCGCGGTTTCTGGACCCAGTTCGCATCTCAGACTCTGCAACTGACGCATCGACCTCGATCGAGTTGTCCTCCGAAAGCTCTTGGCACAATCCCAAAAGGTCGTTGACTGCTTCATCAGAAGAACGGTCTTCGAGCAGAACATCTGCCACTATGATCGCACCCGGGTTGATAAACGGGTTCCTTGGGATTCCGCGTTCGTGTTCAAGCTGAACGATTGAATTGAATGGATCGCCGGAAGGTTCCCGACCGACTCTTTGCCACAAAGTGGCACCAACCTGTTGAAGCGCCAATGTGAGCGAGAACACTTTTGAAATGCTCTGAATCGAGAATAGCGTGCTCGCGTCTCCAGCGGAAATTAGCGGGCCGTTGATTGGTGCAATGGCAATACCGAATTGGTTCAGATCAACTGTGGCGAGTTCTGGAATGTATTGCGCCACTTTCCCCCTTTCGGACATGCCGGCAATGCGATCTGCGATATCGTCCAAGACTTCCTGAAGCCGTTCGCTATCGGTGGTTTTGAGTATCGGCATGGATCTCCTCCGTCCAGACAGTGTGATCTACGCCCTTACTAAACTCGGGAAATTTGCTTGCGACAAAGCGAGGTTCGAGGTTCTGTCGGCGTTGCGAAAAATAGTCCACCGTTAATTTGTATACGGTGCCAGACAGGAGCACTATTGCCACCAAATTGATGGTTGCCATTATTCCCATGGCGGCATCCGCGAAATTGAACACTGTGGCAACAGCTTGCACAGCGCCCCAAACAACCATTGCAAGGCAGCCCAAACGCAAGGTGTAAATCGGCAGCTTCCCTTCCAATTTTAAGAACGTCATCGCGTTTTCGGCATATGAGTAGTTGCCAAGTATGGATGTGAAGCCAAAAAAGACGATAGCAATCGCGATAAAGTGGCGACCGATTTCGCCGAGATGGACCGCCGCCGCGTCTTGAGTCAGTCGCATACCCGTAGGACCATCAATTTCGATTGCGCCCGACAAAAGAATTAGCAATGCAGTTGCCGTCGCGACCAAAATTGTATCCACAAAACACCCGAATGCCTGAACGAAACCTTGGCTGGAAGGGTGGTGGGGCTCAGGTGTGGCAACCGCTGCAATGTTCGGTGCTGAGCCCATGCCCGCTTCGTTGGAGAAAAGTCCCCGTTTTATGCCGTTAAGGGCAGCAGCCATGACGCCGCCTGTCACGCCTCCGGCAGCTTCTTGAAGGCCAAATGCCCCTGCAACAATCGACCACAACATAGCGGGTACTTCGGAAATGTTCAGGACTACCACAACACAGGCAAGCAAGAGGTAGAGACCTGCCATGAGCGGCACGACAATCTCAGCGAACTTTGCGATGGTCCTTATTCCACCGAATATGACCACGGCTGCGGCTGCGGCCAGCGCTATGCCAACGATCAATTTGTTCAACCCGAACGCGCCCTCGAAAGCTTCGGCGATCGAGTTGGATTGGACGGCGACAAAAACCAAACCAAAGCTAACAATCAGGCAGATCGAAAAAATGACTCCGGCCCAAGGAGCATTCAAGGCGTTGGCCATGTAGAACGCTGGGCCTCCTCTGAATCTGCCGTTGGACGATGTGACTTTATAGAGTTGGGCCAAAGTACTTTCAGAATAAGCCGTGGCCATTCCAACCAATGCTACGATCCACATCCAAAAGATGGCGCCCGGACCTCCTAAGGTCAGGGCCACAGCTACGCCAGCCAGGTTTCCAGTGCCGACGCGTGAAGCCAAGCTTACCGTCAGCGCTTGAAACGGAGTAATACCTCTTTTGTCCGTGCTCTTCGAAGACGTGAGTACGCGCACCATTTCCCCAAAATGAAGAAACTGAAGTGCGCCAAGACGAATTGTAAAAAAGATACCGGTTCCAAGAAGTCCGTAAATTAATGCGTAGTTCCAAAGAACCGTGTTTATGCCATTAACCAATACTTCCATAGCACGCCTCTTAATAATTCAAACACTTCCCGGAAGACAAAAAACAGTCTGCCTAGTTTTTCATCATGCACAAAGATGCGAAAATTGTCAGGAATAAGCTGCGCGGTATCAATAAAAGGTTGACGTGGATAGCACTGAAATTGAGGCACAGGCATATAGCTACGTATCCATTTGGCAATTCGCTCAGCAGTAGTTCACGCCAAGTGCTGCGAACGACAGCGTCGAACCCAAAGAGGCAAATGCTGCGCTTTATGCGACTGTCCCATTTGATTGGATTCTTCGGAAAGCGGCAAAGCGTTCGTACAATCCCAGTGCAGCCGACGGCTGCTACTAGCACAAAGCAGAAATGCTTGAAGGGCAGCGTGCTCTTAAGTTGTCCCGCGCTTTTTCAACTATTTGCAGATAGGCAATTCTAGTGGCCGTTGTTTAGGCAAGGAAGCTCTCCAACTATTTATGATCGGTTGGAGGCTACTTTTGGGCCAGAACTTTGGTGCGCCTATTGCTTGCAAGCAAGCAGCGTTCCAATAAACTCCTGCCCGCGATAGTGATTTCCCCTTTTTCACAGCCTTAGCGACAGCATTGATATCCTTGGATTCCGGGTAGATATACAGGGTCGTCGGATTCCCTTCCACAAGCGCCAATATCTCTTTTGAGGCCGACTGTGACCAGGTTGTGCAGCCATTGCTACGGCCGCCAGTGTAGTTCACAAGTTTTCCGTAGGGGACATAGCCGTCGTTGTCTGCATGAGTGCTTCGAGGACTTTTGAACCTACATTGCCACTTAAGGAAAACAGCGGGATGGCCTCCAATGGCGCGCTCGCGAGCATTGCTCGTTTCTCCTTCCCCATCAAACAAAAGAAAGGTGCGGTAGAACGGCTGCGTTTTGCCGGAATGACTGTAATAACCTTTGAAGGACGTGCGGGTTTCAGCCGTCACATAGGCACCTCCGGCGGTAAGTTTAGATCCTTCTGCATTGCTGAAGTTCTTCGCGCATTGCCGACCATTCGAAAAATTGGCGCCCCTTAGTTTTCGGCCATTTCCATAGCCGGACGAAACCGCTCGGAAAGAATTTTGTGACTCGCAGATGACGTAAAACCGCTTCGCGGGATTGCCGTTTCTTGCAGTGCTGGGGCGGGTTGCATCCTTGGCAAAGTAGCAGGGGTTCCTTACTTCGCCTCGTCGTACTTTCTCTATGTAAAGCGCTCGCGCCCTGTTCAAAACGATCGGCGCGATTTGGCCGTCACCCGTACCCACGTGTTTTTGTAACCACACTGGGACATCTTGCGATATCGCCTCGACGCGGTCTGGGAGGACGCCCGCCGAGATGGCAATTGTAGTGGCAGTGAGTGCGAGACGGAGTGAATTCGGTAGCAACTGGAGATCTCCTGCTAGAATGTCCTCCTGGCCAGTCTAACACAGTTCTTATACTTCACGACGCCAGCCAGGTGTACCAACGAAGCTTCGTGTTGCCACAAATCCCACACTACGTTTATTTGATCTGTTGCGCACCGTGATTGAAGGGACGGAAATGTCATGAGCGAAGATCTTGGTGTGAACCCCCTTGAAGACACAGAAAGCGAAGCCGCGCAGGCCTATGCCGAGGAACGCCGCGAGAATATCCGCACTTTTGTGCGCACAAGCCCCGATTACTACATCCGCAATTTCGACAAGATCGGGGCGTCCGCACGCTTTACGGCAACCTTCAATGTGATGGCCGGGCTCTTTGGTCCAATCTGGTTCGGCGCACGCGGCCTTTGGTCATGGGCATTGGCCTTTCTTGTCGTCGAAGCGATCGGCTTTGTGCAGATCGCGCGGGGCCTGTTCGGAGATCTGGGAGCAGACGCGATGGCCCGTGTGACCTCGATCGAAGGTACGCTCGATTTGCGCTACCAGCAACTCGCGGCCGCGCAAGAGAGCGGCTCGGATAGAGCCGCAGCCATCCAGCGCCAGATCGAAGGTCTAGAGGCCAATATTGAGGGGTTCCGCGCTGAGGCAGATTTGCTCGCTGCGCAAGGCCCATCGATTGCACTCACCGGTGTCGTCATCTTGCTTGTGGCCAAGCTCATACAGGCTGTGGCCGCCAATTGGGCGCTGGAGGCCCGCTTTTCTGACTGGCTCTCAGATCGCACCATTCGCTCCGGCATGCCGGTCAGCCAGATTGTTTTCAGCGCGGGTTTCATGATCCTGTTGGTCGCGACTGTAATGGTCCACTACAGTTTCCCGGGCCGTTTTTCATTTCTTAGCGAATTCCCGACAGATAACTCAATCCGCCTGGCCAGTATTGACAGCGTAGAGGGTTTTATCGCCTGGTGCGTCGCCAACAGTGTGGCGTTCTTTGACGGGCTCACCGCGGCCATTCGCTGGTTGCTGGATGCCATGGAGGTTGCGTTAGTTCAGACCCCTTGGATCGTGGTGGCCGCGCTGATCATTCTTTTGACCTGGCTTACCGCTGGCTTGCGCATGGCTATATGGTCTGGCGCCTTTCTGGCCTACATGGGTCTCCTCGGCTTTTGGGAAAAAGCTATGACCACATTGGCGCTTCTCGGCACTGCGGCGCTGCTTTCCATCGTGATTGGGATTCCTTTAGGCATGTTCTCTGCGCGTCGACCGCGGTTCTACGCGGTCATCCAACCGATCATGGATTTCATGCAGACCATGCCTGCCTTTGTCTTCATGGTGCCTGTGATTGCATTTTTCGGGGTTGGCAAGCCAGCGGCAGTCATCGTCACCATGATCTTCGGCGGGACCCCCGTGGTACGCCTTACCGTTTTAGGCCTGCGTGGTGTTCCTGAAAGCGTGCGTGAAGCCGCGATCAGTTTTGGCGCCAACAAGTGGTACCTTCTCACCAAGGTCGATCTGCCGCTTGCCAGCCCCTCCATTCGCGCAGGCATCAACCAGACAATCATGCTGTCGCTGGCCATGGTCGTGGTGGCCTCGCTTATTGGCGCGAAAGGGCTGGGCGAAGACGTTCTCGAGGCGCTGCAATACGCCAATGTAGGCCAGGGTATCCTCGCAGGCTTTGCCATTCTATTCTGTGCGATGATCCTTGATCGGATCGTTCAAGGTCAGCGAAAGTGATCCCCCTTGTCCTTGTTCATGGTTTCATGGGGGGCAGCGCACAATGGGATGGGTGTCGCGATACACTGCAGCAGCATGCTGATGTGGTTGCCGTCGACCTGCCTGGGTTCGGCGCAAATGCCTATCTGCCGCCAATTGACAGTATTGGCGGATATGCGGATTGGGTCGTCCGGCACCTCCGCGGCCTTGGAGTAGAGGAATACCATCTGCTGGGTCATTCCATGGGCGGTATGATCGCTCAGGAAATTGCCTTGCGCGACGGTGAAAGGATTAACCGACTTGTGCTTTACGCGACTGGCGCGGTCGGTGTTTTGCCGGGGCGGTTCGAGACTATTGAGCACAGTAAAAGGCGCGCTGGGAAAGACGGCCCGGCGGCCACCGCACGTAGAATCGCAGCGACTTGGTTTCTGGATTGTGAAGCTGCAACAGGATATGAACACTGCGCTGGGATCGCCGCTAAAGCCAAACTGGCCGCCATAAATGCTGGGCTTGAAGCCATGCAATCCTGGTCAGGAGAGCAGAACCTTAGCCGGATCCGGCAGGAAACTCTTGTGCTCTGGGGCGATCAAGATCGGACATATCCGTGGAGCCAAATTCAAATGCTTTGGGAAACAATTCCCAATACTTTGTTGGCAGTTGTGCCAGGTTGCGCTCACGCTCTACATGCCGAGAGACCTGATTTTTTCACACGTTTAATCTCCGACTTTTTGGACCGCTGAGCAATACCAACAACTTGGACTTTTGCAGGGCGGCAGCCAAGATCAGCTTTGTCCGCATAGCAGTCATTCACGCCGAGTGCAGCGAACGACTGTTCCAAGCCCAATGTGGACGTTCGGATGCAGTACAAAACCAGATACTGTTGAACTCAAAACACTGTATGTGACTTCAAGTGGAAACACGAAGAACGCCACGTTGTTAAGTTCACGAAACTATCCAGTTAGCCTGAAAATTAGACGCTCCTTCTAAAGGCAGCTTCCAACCAAGCCTGAATGACTTGAAAAATCTGATCTATGCGTAAAACTCAAAGCATGAGTGTGTATTTTGATGAAATGTTCAACGGCGATGGGTCACTCAGAGGTCCATACGAAGAGATCGGCCGCTGGTTCAACGCGGAAGACGTATCACGACTGAGGGCGAAACAGCGCGAAGCCGAAGAGGTTTTCAGGCTGACGGGCATAACTTTTAACGTCTACGGCAAAGCCGAGGCTGAGGAACGCCTTATACCGTTTGATATCGTGCCACGAGTCATTTCAGCGCGCGAATGGCAGCGGCTGGAACGCGGTATCGAACAGCGGGTGCGGGCAATCAACGCATTTCTCCACGACATTTATCACCGTCAGGAAATAGTCCGGGCCGGGCGTGTGCCGGCTGAGATGATTGCCGGAAACGAAGCGTTCCTGCCGCAGATGCTTGGTGTCTCACCGCCCGGTCAGGTTTATACGCACATTGTCGGCGTCGATCTGGTGCGAACCGGCCCAGACGAGTTTTTCGTTCTGGAAGACAACGCCCGAACGCCATCCGGGGTCAGCTATATGCTGGAGAACCGGGAGACGATGCTAAAGATGTTCCCTGAGCTTTTTAGCGCGACCAACGTTCGGAATGTTTCTGACTACCCCCGCAATCTACGACGGTCGCTGGCGGCCTGTGCACCGGCTTGTGCAGACGGGGAACCCACTGTCGCGGTATTAACCCCGGGCATCTATAACTCGGCTTACTACGAACATGCGTTCCTCGCAGATCAGATGGCCGTGGAATTGGTCGAGGGTCACGATCTGCGGGTTGTCGACGGACGTGTCTGCATGCGCACCACTAGAGGCTATACGCCCATCGACGTGCTTTATCGCCGGGTTGATGACGACTTTCTGGATCCGCTGAACTTCAACCCTGACAGCGCATTGGGCGTGCCAGGCATTTTGGACGTATACCGCGCTGGCGGCATCACGATCGCCAACGCGCCGGGAACAGGCATAGCCGATGACAAGGCTATTTATTCCTACATGCCCGAGATCGTTGAGTTCTACACGGGCGAGAAGCCTCTGCTTCAGAATGTTCCTACCTGGCGGTGTAGCGACCCCGACTCTTTGTCTTATGTACTGGACAATCTTTCCGAGCTTGTAGTGAAAGAAGTGCACGGGTCTGGCGGCTACGGGATGCTGATCGGCCCGACTGCCAGCAAGAAAGAGATTTCAGCTTTCCGCGACAAGCTCATATCGCGGCCAGCGAACTATATTGCTCAGCCGACATTGTCGCTTTCGACGGTGCCGATCTTCGCGCGTTCTGGGCTGGCCCCCAGACATGTCGATCTGCGTCCTTTCGTTTTGGTTTCACCCGAAGGGGTCAAGATCACCCCCGGCGGCCTGACCCGAGTGGCTCTTAAGAAAGGGTCGCTGGTCGTGAATTCAAGCCAGGGTGGCGGGACCAAAGACACCTGGGTTCTGGAGGACTGACCATGCTGGGAAAAACTGCTGGCGGGTTGTTCTGGATGTCCCGATATCTTGAGCGAGCGGAAAATACGGCGAGGCTGCTTGAAACAGGTCAGAGAATGGCGTTGACCCGTACCAAAAACTCTGCCGAGGAATGGGGTTCGGTTCTAAAAACGGCCGGTGTTCTGGATGGGTACCACGCCAAGTATGACGAGATTTCAAAGGACAATGCGGTCGATTGGGTGCTGCGTGACGCTGATAACCCATCCTCGATCAAGTCGGTTATCAAGCAAGCCCGAGACAACGCGCGCCTTGTTCGGACAGCGCTCACCCATGATGTCTGGAGCGCAGTGAACTCCACCTGGATGCAGATCGACGAGGTGATGAAACGACGCGTGAATGAGCGGGACTTACCTGCAACGTTGGAACTCATTCGACAACAGGCGGCTCTGGTCCGTGGTGCCACTTTGGGGACCATGCTGCGTAACGACATTTTCGATTTCACCCGCATCGGGACTTTTGTCGAACGGGCCGACAATACTGGGCGCATTTTGGACGTGAAGTACTATGTTCTTCTGCCCACAGCCTTCTCGGTCGGCTCATCACTGGACAACATCCAATGGGAAAGCATTCTCCGTTCCGTCGGCGCTGGTGGAGGGTATCGGATGACCCATGGTGAGAAAACTCGGCCGTCTGATATTGCTCAGTTTTTGATACTGGATCAGCGGATGCCTCGCAGTTTGCACTTCTGCTGCAGAAAGATTCAGGAAAACTTGTCCTACCTGAAGAAAGACTACGGCTTTGCTGGGCCTTCGTGCGAGGCATCAAATGCTCTCTACAAGAAATACCTGGATCAGAAAATTTCCGATATTTTTGAATTCGGTCTGCATGAGTACATTCAGGATTTTCTGACCGATCTCGGCAATTTGAGCCGTCAGATCGAGATTGATTACAGGTTCTACGAGTAGCCAATGAAACTGCACATTCGACACGAGACACGATACGATTTCGACGCGCCGGTTCCCTTCGGTCTGCAACAGCTGCGGAAAACACCAAAGTCATTTCGAAACCAGAGCATTGTGAGTTGGAGCACCCAGATCACCGGTGGGCATAAAGAGCTGACATTTGAAGACTACCACCGCAACACGGTGGAATTGATCAGTTTCGAAACAAACACCCAAAGCATCTCGTTGATCTCCGAAGGCATTGTTGAAGTGAATGACACGCACGGCGTTCTGGGGCGTCACGAAGGGTCGACGCCCTTGTGGCTATTCAAAAGAAGCACACCGCAGACATCGCCGGGGAAAAGAGTTGCAGAGCTGATAAGCGCATTGCCCAACGGCGAACCGCTGGAGCAGATGCATGCACT
Organism: Ruegeria sp. YTSC325; assembly: GCF_059609525.1. Classification (NCBI taxonomy): domain Bacteria; kingdom Pseudomonadati; phylum Pseudomonadota; class Alphaproteobacteria; order Rhodobacterales; family Roseobacteraceae; genus Ruegeria; species Ruegeria sp. YTSC325. The sequence continues at coordinate 123,788 of NZ_JBXWLY010000013.1, read as the reverse complement.
GTCCGAAAGAATTCGAGCTACGGTCTCGTACGAAATTGGAAGTTCACACCCGGGTTGGAGCGCAGAAGATGCCCTCAAAGCTGAGCGGGGCGTGTGTCAGGACCATACGCACATCTTCATTACCTGCGCCCGACAGCTCGGAGTGCCAGCACGCTACGTCTCGGGCTACTTGATGATGAACGAAACGGAGCTGCAGGACGCGACCCATGCCTGGGCCGAAGTGCATTTGGACGGGCTTGGGTGGGTCGGATTTGACGTCTCAAACGGGATTTCGCCAGACGATCGATACGTACGCGTCGCAACCGGTCTGGACTATGCCCAAGCCGCCCCGGTAATAGGGAACAGAATTGGGACAGCGGGCGAGCAATTGACAGTGCAGTTGCAAGTCGCACAGCAATAACGGAGACATGAATGACCTATGCTGTCGGCATGCGGTTGAACCGCGGGTTGGTATTTATGTCCGATACGCGCACGAATGCCGGCGTCGACAATGTTTCAACCTTCAACAAGATGTTCAACTGGACAGTCGAAGGTGACCGGTCGATCACAATCCTAACGGCCGGAAACCTGGCCACTACTCAGGCAACGATAAGCCTCCTAGAAGAACGAACGAAAGCGCCGGCAGATCGTTCACCATCGATCTTAGGAGCACCGACAATGTTTCAAGTTGCGCAACTGGTCGCGGCTACGCTGAACGACGTCATCGAGGAGCATGCCCGGTCCGGTCAGCAAGCTGACAGCGCTTTTCACGCGACGCTCATTGTTGGAGGCCAGATCAAGGGCGGTCCGTCTCGCCTTTTTTTGATCTACCCTGAAGGCAATTTTATCGAGGCCGGCGACGACACCCCGTTCTTTCAGATCGGTGAGACAAAATATGGCCGTCCTATTCTGGTGCGAGCCTACGATCCGGAAATGAGTTTTCCAGAAACCGTGAAACTCTTGCTTGTCAGTTTTGACTCCACGATTAAGGCCAATCTGTCTGTCGGGGCGCCGCTCGACCTGCTTCTCTACGATGAAGACAGCCTTGATGGCGGTACGCGGTCAAGATTCGAAGCTGACGACCAGTACTTTCGCAGTGTTTCCGATGGATGGGGTGACGCGTTAAAATCGGCCTTGGCCAAACTTCCAGAATACAGATCGGGGCGAAGATCAAACGATTGAGCGTCCGCTTTGTCCGCATAGCGGTCGTTCAGGCTAGGTGCAGCGAAAGACAACTACGAGCCCAAGGTAAACGCCTGATTTTGGACTGAAGCAATTTGGTTGTATCATAGATTGCACCAGCAAATCGGGGAAGACTGTGCGCCTAAGATTGTTGCCGGCATTGAGTTTAGTAGTTGCGTCGATTTCATGCGGCGCTGCTTCAGCTGGTTCATCTGGAGAGCGAAAGTTCTACTATCCAAACACAGAGCCGCTCGGTGAAGCGGAGATGCGAGTTATCTCGCTGGGAACTGGAACACCTAATTTTCGACATTCCCAAGCGTCTGCGTCGTGGTTGGTTGAACTTGGCAATGGCGACAAGTTCCTATTCGATGTCGGAACCGGCTCGTTAGCAAATTTGGCTGCTTTGGAGATTCCATACACCTATCTCGACAAAGTTTTCATTAGCCACCTGCACGTAGATCATATTGGAGATCTCGACGCACTGTTTGTGGGCGGCTGGGTGTCAAACCGAACGGTTCCACTGCGGGTTTGGGGGCCAAGTGGCTTAGAGCCAGAATACGGGACCGCAGCAGCCATGGATGGCCTCCAGAAAATGTTGGCTTGGGACGTGGCAGGACGGCGCGGGAATATGCCCTCGGCAGGTGGACACCTTTCGGTGACTGAGTTCGACTATTCTCAGACACAAGTAGTTTATGAAAGCGATGGTGTTGTTATTCGATCTTGGCCCGCGATTCACGGCATAGACGGTTCAGTTTCCTACAGCTTGGAGTGGAAAGGACTTAAATTCGTCTACTCAGGTGACACCAACCCGAACAAGTGGTTCGTGGAGAACGCTAAAGAAGCTGATCTTGTCATTCACGAATGTTACTTAACGATCCAACAATTCATCGATATCAAAAACTACGACCCTGAACGCGCCCGATTAGTGGCAACGGTGGTTCACACGCCACCAGACGCTTGCGGAAAACTATTCTCGATGATCGAGCCGCGGCACGCTGTTGCCTACCATACATTTGCCGATTTCGATATTGCTCCTGACACAATTGCCGCGATCCGAAAGACTTATGACGGCCCGCTCACTTTGGCTCAGGACTTGCTTGTTTGGAATGTTTCGGAAGATACCGTAAGTGTTCGAGCGATTGTCGGATCAGACAGTCCATTGCCTGTTGACCCTCCAACTCCTGCGGGCACCGGAAAACCCTCTTTGGCCATTGTGCAGTTTGACAATATCGGGGACGAAAGAACGGGTCAGTATTTCGTCGATGGTCTCACCGACGACCTGATCGCGCATCTGTCGCGCAACCGGGAGTTGTTCGTTGTGTCCAGCGCAACGATGTTCTCTTACGCGAAGGATCACGCAACCCCGATCGAAATCGCGCGCGACCTCGGGGTTAGCTATGTGGTCCGCGGCAGCGTCCGCCGCGCCGATGGTCAGATGCGCGTCAGCGGAGAACTTATTGATGTCGACAGTGCCCAAACCATCTGGGCCGAGGTTTTTGATCGTCAGGTAACGGATGTCTTTGAGGTTCAAGACGAGATCAGCCGGGCCATCGTGGGCCAGTTGTTGCCTGAGATATATCAGTCCGGCGAAGCACGGTCGCAGGAAAAACCGACCGAAGACATGGGTGCATGGGATCTGTATTTGCGCGGTCGGGCGCGGCAGGCAGTGTTTTCGCAAGAGGCTCAGCACGACGCAGTGACGTTTGCACAGTCTTCCATCGCAGCGGATCCGGAATTCGCGGCAGCACACAGCCTGTTGACCCGCGCGCTGGGAACGATATTCTTCTTTCAGTGGTCAGATACTCCTCAGGACACGTTGATTGCCGCTACTGAGGCGGCCAAGAGAGCAATTGAACTGGACGATCAGGACGCACAGGCACATGCGGCTCTTGGCTATATCTACCGCTTTACAGGAGAGGCCGATCCAGCCATCGCAAATCTCGAACGCGCTGTCGCGCTCAATCCCAATGATGCGCGTATACGGCTGGAATTGGCGCATACCTATGACTGGTTCCGCATGCAGGACCGCGCCCTGCCCGAGATAGAGATGGCAATCCGGTTAAGCCCGCGCGATCCGATGTTGCAAAACATGTACTTTTACCAGGGTCACATCTTGTTTCATCTGGGACGCTACGAAGAAGCGCTGGACGCAGCCCGGCAGTTGGGCGCGGTGGCAACAAGCAATACTTGGCGACTGTTTCATCACCTGTTAAGCGCGGCAACTCTTGCCGAGATGGGCAAACAAGACGATGCCCAAGAGGCCGTTAACGATGCGCTTGAGATCAACCCAAAACTGTCCATCTCAGCGATGCGCAGGCAATTCGCTGGATCAAAAAACCACCCCGAAAACCGACGGATCTGGTTGGCTAGTTTGCAAAAGGCGGGCGTGCCCGAATAAGAATCGGTGCCAGACTTGGCGCTACCCTATGCCTTACCGCGCCCTATCGGTTAGCCTGCACTATCTTGAAGCGGGGCAAACTGACCTTCGGGCATGTCAACAGCTCTGTAGGCTTCCACGAAAGGCTGGATGTGTTCGTCGGGGCGCGCAAAGCGCCGATACATCCAGACAATGTCAGCAATTTTTATACCCGGACGAATTTTGTTTAGCCTGTCCCGCGCGGAAATGGCGGCGTCGCGCGGACCCAGTTCAGCCAGAATCGCAACCTCGATGGACACCGACCACCAAATATCCGGCTGAGCTCCCTTGCGATAGGTTCTCAGCGCTGTTTCATAATCTCCGTTCAGGAAATGATACTCGGCCAGCGCCTGATACCAGTTCGGGTCTGCTGCATTTGGATCAAGCGCAATTGCATTCTCAACAAGAGCGGCGCCCAATTCCAGACGCCCGGACCAAATGAATTCATAGCCGATCTGCCCTTGAAGATACCGATCTGTCCCCAATGCCAGCGCTGTTTCGGCGGACGAAAAGAACCCGTCAAGATCGCGCTGTATCTGTAACACAAGCGCCAGAAGAAAATGAGCGCGCGCAGAATACGGGTTGAGCGACACCGCGTTCCGCGCTGCCTCTTCCGCGCGTTGGATTTTCTCATCCTGTGTTCCTGGATACAGCCCGGTAAACAGCTTCACATCTGTCAGCAGTGCCTCAGCCAATTGCGCCCACCCGCGCCAATACTCAGGTTCGTCTTCGACAACCCGCAGGATACAGCCGCGGACGCGCTCGTGCATATCTCGTCGGTTCAGAAAACCAACGCGCAGCAGGGAGCATTCATAAGACGAGAGATATTCCGGAGGTTTCGCACGCGCATGACCTGCGTGAATGCGCTTGATCGCCCCGCCCGCGTCACCCACAGCCGAGGCTACTTTTTCTGTAATGCTCAGTTGAACGTCCAGAATATTTGAAGCCGTGAGACTTTCGTCATACGCCCCGGACCAGACCTGAAGCCCCGAGCTTGTGTCTATCAGTCGCGCTGTTACGCGCAGACGATCTGCAACCTGCCGTACAGAACCTTCCAGCACATAGTCCGCGCCGAACTTCTGTCGGATACTGCGCAGATCACTTTCGTCCGGTCCGACGGAATGGGTGGATTGGCGGGACAGTACGTTGAGGTCCTGGTAGCTCCCCAGCTCAACAATGATGTCTTCGCCAATGCCAATAGCCAATAAATCGCGGGCGTCCGTATTGCTGAGGTTTTGAAACGGCAGAACCGCAACGGTCGGACCTGTAGGCTCTGTCAACAAAGCAGCTTCATCAAAGGTCATGGCATCAAGCGGCTCGTGATCAAAGCCGATCCACCACGTTAACAAGCTCATAACGCCCAGACCTACTAAAACCGATGCACCGGCCATCAATGGAAGTTTGTTTGATCGCCATTTGGGTATGGGCGCACTGTCGGTTATGACACGGAAAACCCGAACCGGTTTGGCGATGTTTTTCAGGTTTTTCAGACCCAGATCCTCAAATCCGGCATCTACCTTGCCCGCTGCCTGCTGTGCGACACTCTCAGAAACTGCGACACCGCCTGGGTCAGCCAGACTTTCAATGCGGGAGGCAACATTCACCCCGTCACCATAGAGGTCCCCATCAGCGATCATGACATCACCGAGGTTTATCCCGATCCGAAGCTGCAACCGCGACCCGTTGGCAAGTGTCGGAGCAGCCTCAGTCATTGCCCGCTGTATCTCGACGCCACAAGCTACGGCATCGACCACCGAAGTGAATTCCACAAGAGCACCATCCCCCATTAACTTGACGAGGCGCCCGTGGCTTTTTGTAATTGCGGGATCAAAAATCTCTGAACGCAGAGTTTTGAGGGCGGACAATACCCCTGCCTCGTCGCTTCCCATCAACGACGAATACCCAACGACATCGGCAACCATGATCGCGGCGAGTCGGCGCTGCATAGGACCCTCCTGATCGCATTCTAACGGATGTCACGAAATCTCGACAATGCACGCCCTTCAGGTAATCCAACTAATTTGGTTGTCACGGCATAGACTAAATGTCAGCTTCACCTCGACGGCTCCTACTATTTGCGCCCGCAAAGAAAGTCAGCTTTCCGCCTCTCTGGTATAAGCGAAGTCCTGGAAACGGCCTTTGGATGCGAAGGGGATGCGTTCTAGCTCCAACGAGATTTTGAGGTTCAATGCTCCTATGGATATAGCGTCAGGGAACATCTTCTTTGGGCAGAAAGTGTCTGCCCAATGTTTCCTTCAATGTGGAAATGCTTCTAGAGGCGTGTAACCAAGGTCACGCATTCAGAAGCCCGTGTAACAGCGGTATGGAGCCAATTCCTAGCATACTTGTCGAAGATGTGACTTTCGTCCTTTGTAATCACGTGGCCTCACAGGCTGCCTTGGGCTTTATGAACTGTCAACGCGTAGCCATACTTAAACTTCTGAAAATTTTTTCGTTCCTGGTCCGCATCCAGTATCTCATCGATCTCAAGACTCCAGTCCGGCACCACACGGCTGTTGCAATAAGCACCGTATTTCAACGGTTTCCCTTAACGAGTGTCTGTCGCCAGCCGTAGGACCGGGCTGTCCTTGGCATGACTTCGGAACAGACGTTCCCAACTCGTAGAGAGGCCGCCCTGCGCGGCCTTTCGCATTTCTGGACAGGGCGTCCTTGTAAGTTTGGGCACATGGCTGAGCGGTACGTCAGCAACCGCCAATGTGTGTGATGCAGAGAAAGCGGCGGAGCGAGATCGGAAAAGACGAGCAGCCGATCCATCATGTCGTATGTTTCGGTCTGTGCAGAACCGGTCTCGCCAAGCACTAAAGCGGCGGCCTGCCCATCCGAGGTGGTCGGTTGATCTCTGGAAACCTTAAAACAACACCTTGAGGTCCAGTACTCGGACGGCATGTAATGGTATCGGTATGGTCAATGGGAGGTGGACCACATTATACCTCTTTCGTCTGCCCGGTCTTTGGAACACCTCATCGAACTCTGCCACGACTGCAATCTTCAACCACATTGGATGCGGGACAACCTAGCAAAGGGCGGGATGTAAACCTCGCCCGTGCGGGATGTCATCTGTTTTCTTTCGGTAAGCTCGCAATAATCTAACGCGAATAAAACCCGTCACGTAGTTCTTGCCTTAAGCGCAGACGCTCGGGGTATTCTTTCAGGAATAGTTCGGGTGGTTTGCCCTCCCAAACTTGCGCATAAACTCGCATCTTGTTACCGCCATAAATCTTCGCAAGGTCCTCATTGGAATAACCCCTGGCCCAAAGGTCATCGGTAATCGCCGCAAGAATTTTGGCAAGTTCACCGTTGCCAGTGGCCCCTTTGTTGAACGCATCGATCATGTAGCCGCCATCATCGTACATGCTCGCGTTTGCAGTTGCGAACTGTACGACCAGTTCGAGCGAGAACATATCATCGGTTGCGATCCCAACATGGTCGACCCCGACAAGCTGGACATAGTAGTCGATCATATCAGCAGCTTGCTCGGGCGAGATATCCTCAGGCCAAACACCGTCCATCATCCATTCGGTGAAGGTCGGAGAAATGTAACCACCTGATTTGGCCGCACGTAATGCTTCGTCGTCGGGAATGGCCCGATAACAACCGCGTGGCGTGGCGTTAGGTTCATTCGCATAAAGCCCAGCTGGGACAGAGTGCGTATAGACATATGGCACGCCGGGATAGTTTTCATCCATGTAGTCCATGGCGTCGTTGGCCGTTTTTGAACCCGTGTGGCTTAGGTCGAGCAGGATGCCGAACCGTACCATTTCATCGATGACTGACTTCCCCCAAGGCGTCAGACCAATGTCGCGGCCGTTATAGGCCGCCAACTGCCCAGAACCAGTGCGGAAAATGTCATTGTAAGCAAGGATCATGCTTTTGATCCCCATATCCTTGAGCACTGCCATTTTCCTTAGATCGCCGTCCAGAATCGTGGCAGTTTGGCTGTTCCAAATGACCGCCGTTTTTCCCTGTATATGGGCAGCCTCAATATCGCGGGTTTCATTCACGATGAGGTAGTTTTCCGGTTGCTGGGCCATGGCAGCGCGAAAGTGGTAATGCTGGTCAAGAAAGGTATCGAAAGACATATCCGCAGCGGCCAGCGTCATCTCGTGTCCCGTAATGCCGTTGTCCCGGGCACGTGCGAAGTAAGTGTGAAGCTGCTCGTCTTCGGTCCAACCGGTGCCATACGGGCTGGCCAACATGCCGAGGACAATTGTGTCCTGCACAAACTGCTTCGCCTCTTCTGACGCCTTCCACGTCTTGCTTTCCTCGCTCGCGTGTAATGCGCAAGCAAAAGTGATCGCTATGGCGCTCACGGCCAACAGGGTCCTCATAACAGAGCCTCCTCAGCTGTTTTGTTTTGCCACCGCATGAGACCCCCTCAGAAAACGATCCGGGTTCTGAGGCCGAACAGTGTGATGTTGTCCTGAGTGGGGTTCAGCAGCGGGTTGGAAATGAACTGCAGTGATGGCGTGATCTGCAGCCCGGGCGAGATTGAAAACCGGTAGAATGCTTCGACCGTGAATTGGTCACCGTCTATGCCTCTTGCCTCGGCCCAATTCAGGCCCAGGCCGGCCAAATCGGTATTGCGACCATAGTAGCCCAGACCTGCAGAGATAGACCGGTCATAAAGCGCTGCGGTCCCCTTTGAGGCCCCAGCCCGAAAGAACGGCATCCACTTATTGTCAACGAACCATGCGGCAGAGAACGCTGCGCCGTAATCTTCCGCTCGACTGCCATCGTCAGCCGCATCCGCATGCCAAAGGGTCAAATGGATGTTGTCGAAGTAGATGCGATCAAAGCCGGAGGTGTACCCAAGTTCGAGTGATTTGAAGAGGTTGCCATCGCTAAACACATCAAAGTTTGGATCGGACGGGTCGGCGTTTGCGTCTGATACGCTGGCAACGGCGTAGAGGTTCTCGCTCAGCTTTACCCCACCGGCAATACCAAGGCCTTGGTTGGGCGTGTTAATTGTCGGATTGGTATTGAAAGACAGGTTTTGAAAACCGCTATAGGGGCTTACCAACCCGTAGATATCCACAAAGTCTGTTACATCAATCTGCCCGACTTGCAGCGTCCACGAACCGTTCTCGGCCCTTTGGGTCCAGAACAGGTTAGTCAATAGCAGACCATTGTCGTTGAAGGCTGTTCCCGTGATTGAAAGGGCTCCGCCATCCAGCCCGAGAAACTGCGGAGCAATGTCCGAATAACTGTGCCGGTCTTCGATCTTGAATGTCAGGGAACCCCGTTCAGTTGCCTGCCAACTCCCGTAGAAACGAGCGATGCCGCTGGCCGCTTCGCCGGTTCCCAGATCAGCGTTCGTGGATTGGCCCAATGCCAAGTAGTCTATGTTGAACCGAAACCCACCCTCAGCCAGCCGGTCTTTCCACTGAAACCAACCCGGTGCGATGTTGCGCGGAAAATCGGAACGGTATTGTGGGTCGGTCAGCCCATCTCCGGTCTCTAGATCAGCTTCGACCGAAGATGGACCGGATAATCCCTGAGCCGACGCTGCGCCAGCAAAGGCAATGCTCAATGCGGCAACCAAAAGTCTTATCATTCAGACGCCCTTGCCCCGCCGGTCTTGCGGTTGCCTGCCGCGCGGATGCGATCAGCTGCACGCTGCTTCCATTCCAGCCTGTCTGCCTCGGTTTCCAGAGTTTCGACACGTTCCGTTTCCAACTGGAAAGTCGCGTTCATCGGCATGAGGCCATCCACAACCATCATATTATGTACGGAAGGATCGATAGTCAGCTTACCGGTCAGCCGAACGGGTTCGTGGACATAGCTGGGCGTCCAGTCCCCGTTCAGCCGCACGCGGATCATCTGGTTCGGCGGAGGCGGAGGCATATGACTGCACATCCCTCGTTCGGGCACCAAATACGCGACAGGCCGCCCGTCCGGATCACTCGGAGCAGGAATGGCAAAGCCCGCAAGCGTGATTTTTTGACCGTCGAACTGTGGATTTCCGTTGGTCCCAGCCTTTCTCCGACGTTCCGTTACCACCTCCCGCTGATCGAGTAGCCAGTCGATATCAATTCCATCAGCTGCCAAGGCATCCTCAGTCTCGGCTAAAAGCGCTTGCCACTTTTGCCGCTCATCTTCACTGCCATCATTCTGCTGCAGCCTGCCACGCAATCGCACGACGTAGAGGACTTCGTCGAATTGTTCGGGGTTGAGATCACGGTAGGGGTCTTCAAAGATCTGCGAGGATGGGTCCGGCAGGTCTGCCCAGTCCAACGCGGTATCGGGCGTCGCCATGGCAGACTGTCCACACCAAACCAACCCTGCCAATACTACGGTGCGAAACACATGGTGCATAGATGCTCTCCGGCTCTTTAGAGGTGTCAATCCAGTGTGTTTTTGTAGATGACGCCGTCCTTCATGATCAGGCGGATCGTCTCGGGGCTTTCGGGCCTCGGGTCGGCACCGAACCACTGATCGCCCGTACCAACGACCGAGAAATCTTCGAGCGGGTTACCGTCGATCAGCAGGATATCCGCATAGGCACCTTCTTCGATCACACCCAGTTTCCCGTCGGTATACGGGTTCATGAAGTCACCTGACAAAGCGACCACCTCGCCACCTGTCGATGTCAGCGTGACCATGGATGTGTAGGGCCCGAAAAACTCGTTGTTCAGGTGTTTTTCATAGGCAATCTGGATATTGCAGGCCTCGACGGAACCAACACAGTCGGTCTGGAACCCTCGCTTGACCGGACATTCCTTCATATTGTCGATGTAGCCTGCAAATGTGGCCGAAGCGGACTTGGCTTTGGCAAGGCTCGACGGGACGTTTGCTACCGCTGGAATATCGAGCAGTCCGGGATCGAAGGCCGTCAGGTTGGTGGTGATATACGCCCCTTTTTCGTTCATGACTTGGGCAATTTCACAGTCAAACGAGAAGCCGTGTTCGATGGACATGACACCTGCGTCAAGCGCACTGAGGATCGCTTCCTTACGATAGGAATGCGCCATGACATAGCTGCCATACTCATTTGCAACTTGTACGGCGGCTCGGATTTCCTAGGGCGACCCAGCCAGCAATTGCCACGGGTCGAAGGCCGAAACGACACCCCCGGATTGCATGAATTTCAACTGTGTAGCACCCATGCGGAAATTGTTGCGTGCAAACCTGTAAACGTCGTCCACTCCGCTAACTTCCTGCGCCATGTTCAGGCGGCTCATGTTGGTTTCTGAGCCCGGTGGAGCGGTGAAATTCGCGAAGTCAGCATGACCGCCGCGCGTTCCAATAAATGCACCGGACGGAAAGTAACGCGGTCCGTCAATTTGGCCTGCGTCAATTGCGCGGCGCAGCCCGCCATTGGCACCACCTGCGTCCCTGACCGTGGTGAAGCCCTGCATCAAATACATCTCGGCCATCCGAGCACCGTGAATCGCGAAATCTTCCCAAGTCGTGTTGGCCTCCATCGCAGGCAGAGTCGGCCCCATCAGCATCAGGTGCGCGTGCAATTCGATAAACCCGGGGGTCAGTGTCCGTCCCTCTCCGTCAATGACCGTGGCATTGGGGGCATCGATCGCATCAGTTGAGACGGCCTTGATAAGGTTGCCCTCAACCAGAACGCTCGCATTTTCGATACGCTGTTCATTGACGCCGTCGAAGACATGCACGTTGGTGAAAAGAGTTTGGGGTTCTTCCTGATCCTGAGCGTGCGCGGACGCAGAAAAAGAAAGACCGGCAGCGGCGATTACCGCCGAGCAAAGCGACATTCGTAGACCGGACATGGGTACTCCCTTCATATTCATGTTCTGCCAACTGTAGTCCGGAAAGTTTTGCCTTGGTTGCCACTTTTGAATTAGGATGTTCGAATGTGATTATAAAAATGGCCACTGAATAAAACTGCCAATGCTCACAAGGATGACGAGCTTGCCTTTCAACGCCACCTCCCGAGAGCATAGCGAGGGCTTTATTCGCCTCTCATTAGCTGCTCCGTTTCTGCAATATCTCACCGAACGTAAGATCAATCCGCAACCAGCTTTGGATCAGGTCGGGTTGAAGGCCGAACTGTTGTCTGACCCATCCGTGTTCGTTCACTCAGAGTTGGTCTACGGCTTGGTAAATGCCTTCTCAGAAGTGTCAGGGGATCGATACCTTGGACTGAATGTAGGCGAGACGTTTAACCTGCAAGAGTGGCCTCCGTTCGCTCAAGCCCTGCAAACTACAAAAACGCTGTTCGAGTTCTTTACCCGCTTTGTTGGGCTTGTCCCGCAGGAGTCCAATTCTGTGCGGCACAGCCTTATCATTAAAGCGGACAAAGCGACTTATCGTATCGATAGGCAACAGGAACCAACTGTTCCACCCGTTCAGGTGACCGGTTTTGGCGCCGCAATCTATGTACGTCTATTGCAGACCGTCGTCGGCGATTCCTGGGATTCTTCGCGCGTACGATGGGAAAGCAGATACATCAATGGTCTACCTATCGACTACAAGGGGATCGAGGTTGGCCTTGGACCCGATCCCGGAATGCAAATTAGTTTTCCTGTGGAATGGTTGTTTTTGCACCATGTCTCTGACGGCTCTGCCAAGCCGATCGCCTCACCGCAACAAGATGAAGAAGTAACCGTGGTGGCTGCATTGCGCTCTGTCTTGCGCGACAAACTGGATGAAACCGATTTGGGGCCGGAGATGGTGGCCAGGTTACTGGGAATACGGCCGGAACGGTTCCTGAAAGCGCTTCAGCAACAAGGCACAACGCTACCCCGCGAAATCAAACGGCTGCGTGTCGATATCGCCAAGGAGCACCTAAAAGAAGACCGGATGACAATTGCGGAGATTGGTCTGATGCTTGGCTATTCCGACAAGTCCCACTTCACTCGCTTTTTCCGAGGTCAAACCGGAATGACACCGACCAAGTTCCGCCTTGGCTTGTAATTAAGTAGCAAATACCTGGAGTGGTTTGCCACTGCTTAACAAGTTTGGGCCGACAAGACAGTGTCAGACTTCAAACACCTTCAAATCGGCGAAAAGCCAAAGCGATCAACCCGGCTAGGACCATATAGACCAAGGCCAACAACAAAAGCGGCTCGTATACGATAAACGTGTCAGATCGAACCCGCGAAGAGACGGCGTAAATCTCGACCACCGTGATCGTTGCAACCAAGGGTGTCGCTTTGAGCTGCAGGATCGTTTCTCCGCCCAAAGTTGGCAGCACGTTGCGCACAGCCTGGGGCAGCCATATCCGGCGGAACATCGTAAAACGTGGCATTCCAAAAGACTTTGCAGCCTCAAGCTGCCCTTTCGCTACACTGGAAAACGCACCCCGCATTACCTCACCTTCATAACCAGCGAAGGACAAGGTCAACGCAAGCACCGCGTAAGGCCATGCTTGGCGCAGGTAGGGCCACAGCTCTGACGACCTTATCCAAGGAAACTGCGGAAACAGCGAACCCAGTCCGTAATACAACAGCCAAATCTGCAACAGCAGGGGCGTGCCTCGGATTATGGTGCAAAACACTCGGGCAGGTGTTGCCAGGTACCAAGGGCCGATCGCCTGCGCCAAGCCCAGCGGCACCGCCAATAAAAACCCCAGAACGGTTGTCACCACCAGCAGCCAGATCGTCGTCCAAAGGCCCTGCAACGCCAGCGGCGCGTATTGCGGGATCCAATCCCATCGCAACGAAAAGGCACACCAGATAATCAGGGCTGCAAACAACAGCATCATAACGATCCGGTGCGGCTGCATCAGCGCTTTCACGGTGATCACGAGGAACCCCCTTTCAACGAAGGCTGACCACGGCGCGCCCATTTCTCGATACGGGCAAAAACCGCACCCGAGAAAAGGGTGACCATGAGATACAGAAAGCCCGCCGCCAGAAAGAAGGTAAAGTAAGCACGGGTACTGCTTGCCGCCTGTCGTGTTTCAAGTGTCAATTCACTGAACCCGACAACGGCCAGCAAGGCCGTATCCTTGGTCGCGATAAGCCACAGATTGGCCAAGCCTGGCACCGCAAATCCCATCATTGCTGGGATCGTCACGCGACGCATGATCATAAATGCGGGCATTCCATAGGATTTTGCCGCTTCGATTTGCCCGACCGGAACCGCCTTGATAGCCCCACGAAGCACTTCGGTGGCATAGGCCCCCTGTACAACGCCCAAGACCCAGATGCCTGCGGCGACACCGCTGATTTCAACCCGACCTCCTCCCAACGCCTCAGAGATCTTGTTGATGATATCGCTGCCGACATAGTACAGGATCAAGATCAACACCAGTTCAGGCACCGCCCTGATCACCGTTGTATAAATGGCAAGAAGGTCACGTGTGACCTTCCCCCCATAGAGTTTCCCGTAGGCACCGAACAGCCCGATTATCAGCCCCATTCCAAAAGCGCCCACGGCGATCTGCAGGGAATTGGCAAGCCCGCGCAACAGGTTGCCGCCCCAGCTTGACAGCGACAGCAACTCGGCGCTGGCGCCGAGGCCCAGTGTCTCGAATAGTCCGGTCACAACAGCGCCTTAGTAGATGCTGGTGGTGAAATAGCCCTCGGTGATTTTCTCGTGCGTGCCGTCAGCCAGGATCGCCGCGATCCCTTTGTTCAGCGCTTCCAGAAGCTCGGTATCGCCCTTGCGTACGCCTGCACCCACACCACGGCCCAGAATCGCCGGATCATCCGCAACGGCTCCCTTGATCTCGCAGCAGCTGCCATTGTCCGAGTTCACGAAATCCGCCATCGCGATGCTGTCTGCCTGGGTCGCATCAATTCGGCCTGCGAACAGATCTTGATTGGCTTCGTCCTGAGTCTGGTAGACTTTCAACTCGGCGTCCTTGAAGTATTCCTGCGCATAGGCTTGGTGAATCGTCGAGGCCTGAATGCCAATGATCTTGCCAGCCAGCGATTCAGGCGTAGGCTCAATATCAATTGATTTGTCGGCCACAATCACCGCGGGCGTATTGTAGTACGCATCACTGAAGTCGATAGTTTTCAACCGCTCTTCGGTGATCGACATCGAGGCCATGATCGCGTCGATCTGCTGACCAGTCAAAGACGGAATGATGCCGTCCCAGGCAACAGGCGTAATCACGCAGTCAAGCTCGGCCGCAGTACAAACCGCTTCGATGACCTCAATTTCCCAGCCAACCCAGTTGCCCGCGCTGTCCGGCGAGGCGAATGGTGGATAGGGTTCAGCTGCAATACCAATCTTGACTTGCTCGGCTGCAGCACCGCCTGCCGCCAGCATGGCTGCGGCAGAGACTGCAGTCAGGAATGCTTTGATTTTCATAAGTTTCTCCGTGTTGATAGCGTTTATTTTTGTTTTATCCGACCGAGCTGAGGAATTGCTTCAGCCGCTCGGATTGCGGATTTCCAAAGAGCTCGGCAGGTGGGCCCTGCTCTTCGATACGACCTTGATATAGGTAGACGACGTGGTTCGCGACCTCGCGGGCGAACTTCATCTCATGCGTGACCAGTAGCATGGTGCGCCCCTCAGCGGCCAGGTCACGGATCACGGTCAGAACTTCTCCGACCAGTTCAGGGTCTAGCGCGGATGTGGGTTCGTCAAACAGCATGGCAGACGGATTAACGGCCAACGCCCGTGCAATCGCGGCCCGCTGCTGCTGACCACCCGAAAGGTAAGCGGGAAACGTGTCCTCCTTACCGCCCAGGCCAACCCTGACCAGCAATTCGCGCGCGCGCTCGATCGCTTCTGCCTTTGGGACCTTCAGGACATGCACCGGCACCTCGATCACGTTCTCTAACAAGGTGCGGTGCGTCCACAGATTGAATTGCTGGAACACCATCGCCAGTTTGGTGCGAATACGTTCGATTTGCTTCTGGCTGGCCGGGCTGCCATCTGCCCGCATCGCGACCTCTTCGCCGCCGATGACGATTTTGCCCGACGTTGGCGTCTCCAGAAAATTGATGCAGCGCAGCATGGTTGACTTACCAGAACCCGAACCACCGATGATCGCAACAACATCACCTTGATGCGCGATCAGATCCACGCCTTTCAGAACTTCTAAATCGCCAAAGGATTTATGCAAATCCTCTACCCGGATCGCCTCTCGGCGGGTGTCGGGTTGCTGTGCTGATGCGGCAGCGGCTGTGTCCATTTTTTGCGACCCCAATTTTCCGATTGCAGTAAGCCGCGAACATCGTAATTATGCAAGCGTATAATTAATGCAACCAGCGAAAACGAACCAGTTGTGAGTGAAGAACGCAAAAAATTCAGGCGCGAGTCGGCCGAATCCCGGCAGGAAGCTTTGATTCTAGCCACGCTGGAACTGGTTGCTGAACAGGGCGTGCGCGGCGCCACGGTGCGGGGAATCGCAGAACGCGCAAATGTCACGGGGGGGCTGATCCGCCACTACTTCAGCTCCAAAGAAGATCTGATCGTGGCCGCCTACGAGCACCACATGAACACGATGACCGACCAGACCTTTGCACTTGCGACGGGCACAGAGGTCGGCGCGCAAACCAGGCTCGCCGCTTTCGTGACGGCGTCTTTGACACCACCCGTTGTCGACCCCCGCGCCATCGCCCTGTGGGCCAGCTTTCTGAACAAGGTGCAGCACGACCCACAGATGAAAGCGACGCATGAACGGACATATGCCTATTTTCGGGACCAGCTTGAGGAACTGATTGCAGCCTCGCTGAACGAAGTTGACCGGCCCGCGCCCCCTGCCCGTTTGCGGCAATTGGCCATTGCGTGCAACGCGGTGATCGATGGTCTGTGGCTTGAAGGCGGGGCGCTGCCGGACGCATTTGAACAAGGTGAACTGGTTGAAATCGGGCTGCAGTCCGTTTCCGCCATTCTCGATTTGGATCTAACGCAGGAGAGCAAGCCCAAATGAGGCTGACAGCAATCACCGAACGGCTGGCCGGATTGGGCGGCGGCAAGTGGGAAGTCCACCTGAAGGCGCGCGCATTGGCCGAGGCAGGCGCAGACCTCGTGGAAATGACGATCGGCGAACCGGACGTGCCAACACCGCAAGAGTTGTGCGACGCGGCGGCCTTGGCATTGCATTCGGGCCGCACCGGATATTCAAACGGGCGCGGAGAGGCTGGGCTTTGTGCAGCTTTGGCCGAAACATACACCGAAAGCCGTGGGCGGCAGTTTCTGCCTGAAGACATTCTGTGTTTTCCCGGCACGCAGACAGCACTTTTTGCGGTGATGCAGGGCCTCGCAGAAGCCGGGTCCGAAGTTCTAGTCGGCGATCCCATGTATGCGACCTATGAGGGTGTCATCCGCGCCAGCGGGGCTGAACCGGTTCCGGTGCCGCTGCGCGCTGAAAACGGGTTTAGACTTCAGGCTGACGATCTCGCCGCGCGTATCACGCCGCGCAGCCGGGCGATACTGCTGACCACTCCTCACAACCCGACAGGCGCGATCCTGACTGCGGAAGATATCGGTAAAATCGGTAAAATTGCGCAACAACATGACCTGTGGATCATCTCGGACGAAGTGTACGAGCATCTGGTGTTCGATGATGCCGACTTTGTGTCGCCGCTTTCTGATCCGCAGCTGGCAGACCGGGTCATCGCGGTCTCGTCGATATCGAAATCCCACGCCGCCCCCGGTTTTCGCAGTGGCTGGTGTGTGGGCCCGGCCGAGTTTTGTGCAGCGCTTCTGCCGGTCTCCGAAACCATGCTGTTCGGCAATCAACCCTTCATCGCGGACATGACGGAAAAAGCAGTACGGGACGGATCGTCGGTCGCGGCGGGTATGGCGTCCCGCTTTGCAAGCCGCGCCCTGATCCTGGAACATCGGCTACACGCCGAAACCGGGCTTGTCGTACACCGCCCAGAGGCCGGCATGTTTGCGTTGGTCAATGTATCAGCCTGCGGCATGGACGGGGACACTTATGCTTGGGACCTGCTGGAGCATGGCGTTTCCGTCATGCCTGGCTCGGCCTTTGGCGAAAGCCTTACAGATTGGGTCCGGGTCGCCTTGACGATTGACGACGAGCGTTTCGCAAAAGCACTGGACCGCATCGTTGCCCATGCAAACCTCAGCGATCGGAACGTCGCATGACCAACCAAACAGTGGGCGAAGCATTGGTCGCAGGGCTGAAACAGCGCGGCGTGTCTTGTGTCTTTGGCATTCCCGGAGTGCATACGGTCGAGCTGTACCGCGGCCTTGCGGCCTCTGGAATCCGTCATGTCACCCCTCGGCATGAACAGGGTGCGGGCTTTATGGCTGACGGCTATGCGCGCGCGTCGGGTAAACCTGGCGTAGCTTTTGTTATCACCGGTCCCGGCCTGACAAACACCCTGACCCCGATGGCGCAGGCACGCGCGGACTCCGTGCCAATGCTGGTGGTCTCGGGCGTCAACGATACAGATACGCTCGGCCAAGGATATGGCCATTTGCATGAACTGCCCGATCAGCACGCCCTTGCCAAAACTGTGGCGCTGGTTTCTGAACATGTGAGCCTGCCCGGTGATCTGGACCCAGCTCTGGAGCGCGTTTTTGCGACCTGCTGCTCGGAACGTCCCGGCCCCACTCATATTGAGATCCCACTGGATGTGGCAGGACACGCAGCCGAACGCGCCCCTATCGCCAAGACCCTACCCAGCTGGGCCCCGGACGGCGACGTGATCCAACAGGCTGCCGCGCAGCTCTTGGCCGCAAAACGCATTGTCATCCTGGCCGGTGGCGGTGCGAAAACCAGCGCCGAAGGCCTGAAAGCCTTAGCCGAGCGCCTAGACTCTCCAGTCGTGCAAACCGTCAACGCGCGTGGGTTGATGCATGATCATCCATTGACCGTTCCCGCTAGCCCCAGTTTGAAATCTGTACGCGTACTGATCGAAGACGCCGATTGCGTTCTCGCTTTAGGGACCGAGCTGGGCCCAACAGATTATGACATGTACGCTACGGGAAAGATGCCCATGATGCCCGGTCTGATACGTGTTGATGTTTGCCCGGATCAATTGGCCCGTCATGACACGAAAATTGCCATACAGGCCCGGACTGATCAGGCAATATCCGCATTGCTTGCTGCCCTGCCCGACCGGCCCGACCAGCGGGATGGCGCGGGTCGCGCCGAAAAAACCCGCGCCGCAGCTTATGAAGAGATCGGCCCAGACTACCGCGCCCAGGTCGAGATCCTGGCAGCCATGCGCGCGACTGTCCCCAACGCGCTTATAGTGGGCGATTCCACGCAACCGATCTACGCAGGTAACCTCTATTATGACCACGACCGTCCGGGCGGATGGTTCAATGCCGCCACCGGTTATGGCGCGCTCGGGTATGGCATTCCGGCCGCTATCGGTGCAGGAATTGCCGATCCTCAGGCCCCTGTGATCTGCATCGCCGGCGATGGTGGCGCCCAATTCTCGCTGCCCGAGATTATGGCCGCGGTGGATCACAACCTGCACATTACCTTTGTCTTGTGGAATAACCACGGCTACGGCGAGATCGCGACGTCAATGCAGGATGTTGGGGTTGAGGTGATCGGATGCGACCCGACTCCACCTGATTTTGCCGCCACCGCAGCCTCGTTTGGCATACCACATGAACGGGTTTCTCAGAATCCCGCTGAGATAGCGGCCGCGTTGGCTTCGGCCCGCGCGCGAAACTGCCCTTCAATTCTGGAAATCGACATTACCGGGGATCGCCCGGATCAGGAGTAACTCATGCGGAATCCGACCTTTGAATTTGCACGTGCCATCACCCGCAAGCCCGCCACGACAATTGCAGAAGGGTTGCGCGCCGAGGATATCGGCAATCCAAACCTGGACGGGATGCTGGCCGCGCATTCGGCCTATGTCAGTGCGCTGCGCAGCACTGGGGCAGAGGTGATCGAGCTTGAACCGCTTGACGCTTATCCTGATGCACAATTTGTCGAGGATACCGCACTTTGCCTTCCACAAGGTGCAATTCTGATGCGTCCCGGCGCGCCCTCTCGCATGGGTGAAGTGGCGGAAATAGCATCGACGATCCGTGCCTGCTATCACGACGTCCGCGAGATCAAAGGCCCCGGCCATGTCGAAGGCGGCGACATTCTGGTGACCGGAAAAGAAATCTTGGTGGGCCGTTCGGATCGCACCGACGCGGCAGGCGTGGCCGAGCTGGCGGAAATTGCCAATGAGTGGGGCCATGCTTTGCGTGAGGTGTTTACGCCTGAAGGCGTGTTGCATTTCAAGACCGATTGTTCGCTGATGGATGCCGAGACCATCCTTGCAACCAAGCGCCTGGATGCGTCCGGGTGTTTTGAACGCTATAGGGTTTTGCATGTCGCCGACGGTGAAGAAGCGGCTGCCAATGCAATTCGTTTCAATAATCTGGTACTGATGGCAGCAGGTTTCCCGCGCACAGCCGACACTCTGGACAAGGCGGGATTTGAGGTTGTTCAGATCGACAATACCGATTGTGCTAAGCTGGATGGCGGAATGTCCTGCCTGTCCTTGAGGTTTTGAGGGTCTCAGGGACAGGCAGGACAACTGGACTTGAAGCATAGTTTATGTCTCAAGCCTTTTGACAATCTGTTTTGGATTAGGCGAGCAGTTCCCCAGATTGACCGACCATTAGCGTTCCACCATTGGCCACCTCGACATAGACACCCATGTCCATATGACCCATCACCTTTCGAATAAGATAGGGTACATTCAAGTCCCGCTCGGCCGTTATCGGGTTAACTTCAGTTGCTGCGCACCTTTTGGTTCGCGAGAGAATTTTCAGCTTAACATCACCAAATCTCAAAACTGAACCAACGGAATCCAGCTCGGCAAACGCAGGTAACCCGTCAATCTCGATATTCGATCGGAAGCGCGCTGGGTGGACATTCGCGTTCAGTTGCTTGCCCAGTTCTTCCACAGAAGCCAGATTCAAAACGGATATCGCGTTCATCATTTTCGGTGATACCACAGACACATCCGTAAACCGATGAGGCGAAGACGAGACGAACTTTGGCGGTTCGGGATCTTTTAAACCAATCTCCGACGAAAGAAAATTTGCCGCGCTCATCCGGTCTTCGGGCGTTCGCATATTAAAGCGTTGTATCTTGCTGTTAGCATTGATCTCAAGAGCTTGGGTCTCGGGATCAAAATTTGTTTGAATGCCGGCCAGAGCAGCCTCGTTTAACAAAACGACAAAACGATCTTTCGGCAGTGGCTTGGGGTTCTGCTCATCGAAACCCGAGTTGTATCTAGCAAATCCGAACAACCGATCACCAGGAATGCCCTCTCCTGCTCGCAGCGTCACAGTTTGCATAGGCTCCGAACTCAAGCCTTTTACTGGGTAGCGGCTCATTCGGACGATAGAGAGATTTTTCATACGTCTGCACCTTACCAATCGAGTGACCCAATACCCAGAGCAGGCTGCGCTGTTTGACGCTATCTACAATTCGCAAAGGTATCGACCAAATAATCTGTGAGCGCTTCAGACGCGGCTTAGCTAAACCTACTGGTTGCATGATGACTGCGATCACGAGCTTCGCCAATTTTAGTCGATATGGCTATTTAGAATATCTCTGCCAAAACTACTCATGCACAAAACTGATTTTATAATATAAATAATAATCAGACACTTATAGCAAACCTTTGCGATTTTCTCCTGTCTATTGAGGTACGAACCTCAAAAATTTCTGGACTTGAGGTGCGTACCTCAAATAGCCTTGGTCATATGCCGCGATTCGCACATCCTCGATTGACGGCGCAAAAAAGGGAGGAATGGATGACTTACACAAAACTGGCTTCGGCCAGCGCAATAGTCCTTGCCGCTACTACTCTTTCTACCAAGGCAAATGCTGAAGATCTGACACTATGTTGGGCTGCGTGGGATCCGGCCAACGCGCTTGTCGAGCTGTCAAAAGAATTTGAAGCAGAGTCTGGCCACACGATGAACTTCGAATTTGTTCCATGGCCAAATTTTGCGGACCGGATGCTAAATGAGCTGAACTCTGGGGGTAAACTCTGCGACCTGTTAATTGGTGACAGCCAATGGATCGGCGGTGGTGCCGAAAACGGTCATTATGTCCAACTCAACGAGTTCTTCGATGCTGAAGGCATCAGCATGGACGACTTCGCGCCAGCCACTGTCTACGCTTATTCGACCTGGCCCAAGGGTACACCAAACTACTATGCGCTGCCTGCGATGGGCGATGCGAATGGATGGTTCTACCGCAAGGACTGGTTTGAAAACCCCGATATCCAAGCCGCCTACAAAGAGGCGACCGGTCAGGATCTGCGCGAGCCTCAATCGCAGAAAGAGCTCTTGCAGATCGCGCAGTTCTTCCAAGGTCGTGAGATCGACGGCAAGACGGTTTACGGAGCCGCAATTTTTACCGAGCGCGGCTCGGAAGGAATAACAATGGGTGTGACCGGGGCACTGTATCCATGGGGCTTCAAGTATGAAAACACACCTGGCTCGTATGACATGGAAGGTGCCGTAAATTCACCAGAAGCAGTTGAAGCACTGGAATTCTACAAAGAGTTCTACGAAACGGCTACACCTCCGGGATACACCAACTCTTATATGGGTGAGAGCTTGGACGCCTTTAAATCCGGTCAGGTCGCCATGGCGATGAACTGGTTTGCCTTCTTCCCTGGTCTATATGCCGACCCCAATACCGGCGGTGACAAGATCGACTTCTTCGTGAACCCACCGCAAAATCAAGCGGGTTCAACACTGGGCGGACAAGGAATTTCTGTAGTCAGTTACTCCGACAAACAGGACGCCGCGCTCGAGTACATAAAGTGGTTCGCGCAGCCAGACGTTCAGGCCAAATGGTGGGAGCTGGGTGGTTACTCGGCACATAACTCAGTGCTGGAAGATCCCGGTTTCGTTGATAGCCAACCGTTCGCGGGTGACTTCCTTGAAGCAATGGGCGGTGTGCAGGATTTCTGGCAAGAGCCTGCTTATGCCGAGCTTCTGCTGGCAATGCAGAAACGCATCCACGACTACGTGGTTGCTGACCAAGGCACAGCTCAGGAAGCGTTGGATCTTCTGATCGAAGATTGGACGGAAGTCTTCGAAGACGAAGGCAAGCTGTAGCCCGGACACAGGCAGGAGCGGGTGCAATCCCGCTCCACCTCACCCGTGAGTCCGAAACCAACAAGAACTGGCAAAGAGATGTCTGACAGGACCGTAGATCGCGTTGCGCAGGCAACGCCCGAGCGAGTTGCGCGAAAAATCCGGGGATTATCCGATCGCGCGATCGCCTGGATATTCATCTCCCCAACGATATTTCTATTGCTGGCGATCAATATCTTTCCGTTGATCTGGACCATCCAGTTGAGCTTTACCAACTACAAGGCCAATCGGATCGGGCGTGAAGTCAAAGATGTCGGCCTCAGGAATTACGAGCGTATCCTGACGGACTCTGACACTTGGTTGAACATGCAGGCGACCGCGCATTTCCTGTTCTGGACGATCTTTTTTCAAGTTCTGATCGGGTTCACGCTGGCATGGTTGATCAACAAAAAATTCAAAGGCAACGATCTTTGGACTACGATCATCGTGCTGCCGATGATGCTGTCTCCGGCGGTTGTCGGAAACTTCTGGAAGTTCCTGTATCAACCTCAGATCGGCTTGTTTAACTACATAGTGTCCTGGTTTACCGGCAAGGACCCATCGAGCTTTGAAATGCTGGGATCGGTCACGTTGGCCCCATGGGCGATTGTGATTGTCGACACCTGGATGTGGACCCCTTTCGTGATGCTGATCTGTCTGGCCGGTCTGCGCAGCATTCCAGATTACATCTACGAGGCGGCTGAGATCGACAGGGCCAGCAAGCTGCGGCAGTTCTTTACGATTACCATCCCGATGGTGCTACCGTTCCTTATGTTGGCGGTGCTGTTCCGGGGAATTGAGAACTTCAAGATGTTCGACCTGGTGGTTCAGCTAACTGGCGGTGGTCCGGGTTCTGTTACGGAACTCACCTCGATCAATCTAAAACGAGAGGCGTTTGAAAAGTGGCGTACAGGCTATGCCTCGGCCTATGCGATCATCCTTTTCGTCACCGTGTTCGGCCTTGCGTCGATCTACGTCAAAGCCCTGAACAAGGTGAAACAGAGATGAGTGGTTTTTCCGTCACTGAACCTTCGAACCGGTCCAAGTGGATCGCAGGCTTTCTGGTCATCACTTATGCGCTGATCACGATGATCCCGCTGGTCTGGATTTTGCTGACTGGCTTCAAATCCCCGGCCGATGCGATCAGCTATCCGCCCAAAGTGGTCTTTGACCCAACGCTTGAAGGGTATGTGAATCTCTTCACCACGCGCACGCGGCAAACGCAGGAGTTTCTGGAAGCCAACCCGCCGCAGAACTGGGCCGATGAGATCGTGCGCCAATACGACATGGTGATTGTCGGGCCATCAAAGTTCGGTGAGCGTTTTATGAATTCGGTTATCATCGGGTTCGGCTCGACCTTCCTGAGTATTTTCCTTGGCACGCTGGCCGCCTATGCGTTCAGTAGGTTCAAGGTCCCGCTCAAGGACGACCTTCTGTTCTTCATCCTCAGTACAAGGATGATGCCGCCGGTTGCTGTTGCTATCCCAATCTTCCTGATGTTCAGGAACCTTGGATTGAGCGATACGCACCTGGGAATGATCCTGCTTTATACAGGGGTTAACATCTCACTGGCGGTTTGGTTGCTGAAGGGTTTCATCGACGAAATCCCACGAGAGTACGAAGAAGCCGCCCTTATAGATGGCTACACGAGGTTTCAGGCATTCTACAAAGTGGTGCTGCCGCAAGCCGCCACAGGCATCGCATCAACTGCGATCTTCTGCCTGATCTTCGCGTGGAATGAATACGCATTTGCCGTGCTGCTGACCTCCGCGAACGCGCAAACAGCGCCGCCATTTATCCCGACCATTATCGGTATCGGTGGCCTGGACTGGCCGGCTGTGGCGGCAGGTGCCACGATCTTCCTTATCCCGGTCATGATTTTCACCATCCTAATGCGCAAACACTTGCTGCGCGGGATCACATTCGGAGCCGTGCGCAAATGAGCGAGTTTCTTACCGGATTACTACGACTCCGCCGCGGCCCATGGGAGATGGTCGCAACCATCCTAATTGCACTGGGTGTCTTCATGCTGATGCAGCCCTTTGTCCTTTGGGCCTTCACCTACTCTTTCATCGTCACGCTGATCGGAACCGTCATGTTCATCATCGTCAGCCATTTCCCGGAGTAGAAATGGCCCAGATCGTAGTCAAAAACGTAAAAAAGATGTTCGGCGACTTCACCGCTGTACGCGAAAGCTCGTTCACGATTGAGGACGGTGAGTTTTTCATGCTTCTTGGGCCATCCGGTTGCGGAAAGACGACGACGCTGCGGATGATCGCAGGGTTGGAACTTCCAACCTCGGGTGAAATCTACTTGGACGGTGAAGAGATCAGCCAGCGACCGCCATCAGAGCGAGACATCGCTTTCGTGTTCCAGATGTTCGCGCTGTATCCCCACATGAACGTGCGCAAGAATATCAGCTATCCACTGATATCGCAGGGTATGCCCCGCGCCGCTGTAAAGGCCAAAGTCGAGGAAGTCGCAGGAATTTTGGGGATCAAGGACATCCTCGATAGCCCAGTAGGTGGACTTTCAGGCGGCGACAGGCAGCGCGTGGCGCTGGGGCGCGCGATTGTTCGCGAACCCAAGGCGTTCATGATGGACGAACCACTTGGCGCTTTGGATGCCGAATTTCGCGAGCATATGGCAGAAGAACTGCGCGCTCTGCATGATCGCATGGGCGCAACCACTGTGTACGTTACACATGACCAGCTGGAAGCCATGCAAATGGGCGACAAGATCGTGGTGATGAACAACGCTGTGATCGAGCAATTCGGTACTCCTCAGGAAATCTACGACAAACCGGCGACAATGTTCGTTGCAGATTTTATTGGATCTCCTTCGATGAACTTCCTGCCGTTTCAGGGAAAGGTCGCGCCTGGCTCGGAAATGGTTCGACTGAATGGCCATGACGAAGCCGTGCCCAAACTGATGGAAGGGGCGGAAGGTGACCTGGTTTTCGGCGTTCGTCCCGAGCATGTTTTTCTGTCAGACGACAGCGCCTACCGGGCCAAAGTCCTGGCAGCGGAATATCTGGGAACCACCCAGATCGTGACACTGCAAAGCCCGAACGGAGAGCTGAAAGCCCGCATTGGTGCGCGTGAAGTGGTTAATCCCGGCGAAACGGTAGGACTGGAATTCCGCTCACCTGCAGTAACCCTGTTTGAAAAGTCTACCGGACGCGCGTTGAGGTCCGCTTTGAACGACGAGGTGCTAAGCAATGGCTGAAGTCGTTTTGCAAAATATCTCGAAGTCATTCGGTAGTCTAAAAGCGGTGGATGGTATATCGATGACGATCCCCAACGGTGCTTTTGTGGTGTTGTTGGGGCCGACGGGCGCAGGGAAAACAACGACGCTAAGATTGATATCCGGGCTTGAGAAACTGGATTCAGGAACGGTGCACATTGCCGGTCGTGACGTTGGAATAGATACTCCTGCCCAGCGTGATGTAGCGATGGTTTTCCAGCAATACTCGCTATACCCCCATATGACAGTACGAGAGAACCTGTCTTTTCCCCTGCGGTCACCGATCCTAAAAACACCCGAGGATGAGATCACCAGGAAGGTTGGCGAGGTAGCAGAAATTCTCCAAATTCCGCACAAGCTGGATAACAAAGCAACTGAGCTGTCCGGCGGCGAAATGCAGCGCGTTTCAATTGGACGGGCGCTTGTGCGGGACCCCCAGATATTCCTGATGGACGAACCCCTCAGCTCTTTGGACGCCAAACTTCGAGCGGACTTGCGTGTGGAACTGAAAAGAATTCAGGCAGACCTAGGATCAACCTTACTATACGTGACCCATGATCAGGTCGAAGCCATGACAATGGCGACGCATATCGGTGTTTTGGAAAACGGCAGGCTGGTTCAGTACGGTACCCCTCGCGACATCTATGAAAATCCCGGAAGTGTGTATGTTGCCAGCCGCTTGGGACTGCCACGGATCAACATCCTTCCGTCCGCGTTGTTCGGAGGCGATCACAAAGGTCCGCAGATTGGTCTTCGCCCGGAAAACATCATCGAAGGTGAAGGCACGGATGCACGTGTAGTGCGTGCCGAACACTTGGGAGATCAAACGCGGCTGCACCTAGACTTAAACGGCCACCCGGTTGTGACCCTGATTGATATCCATCAGGACTACCCCTCTGGGAAAGTAATAAAAATCCGACCACACAACCCATTGTATTTTGACGCGTCCGGCACGCGAGTGACTTAAGGAGCAAAAGCATGGCCCAGTTCCTCAACACGAAAGAAACTCTGGTGACAGAGGCCATAGATGGTCTTCTTGCGTCATCCGGAGGACAACTTACCCGGCTGGACGGTTACCCGCACATCAAAGTCGTCTACAGGTCCGATTGGGACAAGTCGAAAGTCGCTTTGGTTTCGGGCGGAGGGTCTGGGCACGAGCCAGCCCACGCGGGTTTTGTTGGCGCTGGTATGCTGACAGCAGCAGTATGTGGAGAAGTATTTGCATCCCCGTCAGTTGAGGCGGTTTTGGCTGGCATTCTCGCCGTTACGGGTGAGGCTGGGTGCTTGCTTATCGTGAAGAATTACACAGGTGATCGGTTGAACTTTGGTCTGGCGGCTGAGCGCGCCCGCGCATTGGGCCGCAAAGTAGAGATGGTTGTTGTCGATGATGACATCGCCCTGCCCGACCTTCCGCAACCGCGTGGCGTGGCAGGAACGCTGTTCGTGCACAAGATCGCTGGTGCGCTTGCTGAAGATGGTGCTGACTTGGACACCGTCACCAATGCCGCAAGAACCACTATAGCGAAGGTCGTCAGCATCGGTATGAGCCTGGACACCTGCACCGTCCCAGGTTCTCCGAAAGAGGACAGGATTGCGCCCGGCAAAGCGGAACTCGGCTTGGGCATCCATGGCGAGCCCGGTGTACAGCAGGTGGAATTCTCGAATGCTGTATCGGCCATGTCCACAGTGGTGGGTAAGCTGAAGCAACGGGTGGGTTCCGGGGATTGTGTGGCGTTGATCAATAACCTTGGCTCTACAACACCATTAGAAATGGCTGTCCTCACACATGCCCTGTCTGAGACTGATATTGCCAGCCATATAATTGGCCCAGCACCAATGATGACATCGTTGGATATGCACGGATTTTCTGTTTCTATTCTGCCCGTAGATCAACACGAATTGTCAAAACTAGAAGCTCAGGTTGATCTGGTTGCTTGGCCCGGTGTCAAATCCATCACCCCAATAAAAGTAGCGCCTTTGCCTGATGGTTTGACTCCGATCGATCCAATTCCTTCGAATAATTCTGCGACGAAGGAAACGATCTCGCGTTTGTCTGAACTTCTCATCAACGCTGAGAAGAACCTGAACGAGTTGGACGCCAAATCCGGGGATGGCGACACGGGGAGCACTTTGGCGACTGCAGCAAGGGCGTTGCAAGGTAGCCTTGACCGAATGCCGCTTGCTGACTTGACACAACTGTTTCCAGCGTTGGGCAATGAATTGAGCCAGACGATGGGTGGTTCTTCCGGCGTAATACTTGCAATCTTCTTTAACGCCGCTGGAGATGCCTGTGCGAGCGGCGCTTCGGTACCGAAGTCTTTGGTCGAAGGTCTGAACCGCGTTAGCCAAGTCGGCGGCGCCAAGGTCGGTGACAGGACCATGATTGACGCCTTGGCACCTGCGCTTGCCGCACTCCCATCTGGCCTTATTCACGCGGCAAAGGCAGCTCGCGAAGGTGCAGACAACACGGCCAAAATTCGCCGTGCGAAGGCGGGCCGGGCAGCCTATGTTCCCGAAGAAAACCTAGTTGGACATAACGATCCCGGCGCTGAGGCTGTTGCTTTGTTGTTTGAAGGCTTAGCGCGGGAGATTGAAGGCTGAAGAACACGTGGAAGACCAAAAACAAAAACTAGAATTGGTTAAAAAGCCAACTGTCAATGACATCGCGCGTGTTGCGGGTGTCAGTCTGGCGACTGTTGACCGGGTCTTGAACAGACGCCCCGGCGTGCGGGCCGTAACCGTACAGAAAGTACAAAAGGCAATTGATGAGCTGGGCTATGTGCGCGACACGGCTGCGGCCAACCTTGCGCGAAACCGAGTTTACAACTTCCTCTTTGTGTTACCGGACACGGATAACGAGTTTGTAGAGGCGATTAGCAGTCAGATCGCAGAGCAATCTCGTGACCAATTCATCGAGCGGACACGTACTTCGATAAAGAAGGTGGCTCCGTTTGAGCCGCAGGATATCGTCAACATTCTGGATACTGTCGAAAGCTTGGACGTTGATGGAGTTGCCGTTTTCGGTCCTGAAACACCTTCTGTCCGCGACGCCGTAAAGAGGGTCAGAGATAAGGGTGTTCCAGTCGTCGCCTTGGTGTCTGACTTGCCGAGTTCTGAGCGGGACCACTTTGTGGGGATCGATAACGTGTCTGCAGGACGCACAGCCGCCCAGTTGATGGGGCGATTTGTAGATCGCAAAGGCAAAGTACTGGTCCTGACAGGCTCTCGTTTGGCACGCGATCACCTAGAAAGGCGTCAGGGTTTTGATATTGTTGTGGCAGAGGATTTCCCTCATCTCGAAGTCGTGGCATCTGTCGAGGGCCGGGATGACCCAGATCTAATCTACACTTTGCTGCCCGAAATTTTTGAAACCTACCCGGATCTGGTCGGAATTTATTCGTCTGCTGCGGGCAATGCTGGTCTGATTCAATTTCTTTCCGAGAACAAGCTCAGCGAAGATCTGGTGATCATTGCTCATGAGCTCACACCGCTTAGTCGGGAAGCGCTTAGGCTGGGTACATTTGACGCTCTAATCTCGCAAGACACCGGCCACATCGTTCGTTCTGCCGTACGTCTGCTGCGCGCAACTTCGGACAAGGTTCCATTCAACAAAGCGCAGGAACGCATCCGTATCGACATCTATCTGAAGGAAAATTTACCGCCATAGAGGCATAGGTTTTGGGGAGGAATTATTATGAAGACGATCAAAGGTCCAGCTTTGTTTCTTGCGCAATTTGCGGGGGACGAAGCACCGTTTAATTCGTGGGACGCGATCACCAAATGGGCGGCGGATTGTGGATACAAAGGCGTTCAAGTGCCCAGTTGGGACGGCCGGCTATTCGACCTTGAACAGGCCGCGTCCAGCACCGGTTATTGCGATGACTTCAAAGGCAAAGCCCAAGAAAATGGCGTCGAAGTTACCGAACTTTCAACGCACCTTCAGGGCCAGCTAGTCGCCGTTCACCCAGCCTATGACAGTGCGTTTGATGGCTTTGCAGCCGAAAGCGTTCGGGGGAACCCGAAAGCCCGCCAAGAATGGGCCGTAGATCAGGTTAAAAAGGCACTGTCAGCATCAAAAAACTTGGGCATTTCAGCACATGCAACATTCTCAGGCGCATTGGCATGGCCCTATGTCTATCCTTGGCCTCAGCGACCTGCAGGCTTGATTGAAACGGCGTTTGATGAACTCGCTCGTCGTTGGGTACCGATCCTTGATCACGCCGAAGAATGCGGCGTTGATGTCTGCTACGAAATTCACCCTGGAGAGGATCTCCACGACGGCGTGACCTACGAAATGTTTCTTGAGAGGACGGGCAATCACCCTCGCGCGTGCATGTTATACGACCCGTCGCATTACGTTCTTCAGTGCCTCGACTACCTGGACAACATCGACATCTACAAGGACCGAATACGCATGTTCCATGTTAAGGATGCCGAGTTTAATCCAACCGGTCGTCAGGGCGTTTATTCCGGGTATCAAAGCTGGGTAGATCGGGCCGGACGGTTTCGGTCGCTTGGTGATGGTCAAGTGGATTTCGGTGCAGTCTTCTCAAAGATGGCCGCGAATGACTTTGATGGCTGGGCTGTGGTCGAATGGGAGTGCTGTCTCAAACACCCCGAGGATGGTGCGCGCGAAGGCGCTCGGTTTGTGTCAGATCACATTATCCGTGTGACCGAGAAAGCTTTTGATGACTTCGCGGATGGTGGTGCCGACGAAGCCGCAAATCGTGCAATGCTGGGGATTAAGTGATGGTCACAGGACGCAGTGAAGAAACGTCAGGACGCATTCGGCTTGGCATGGTTGGCGGCGGAAACGACGCCTTCATCGGCGGCGTTCATCGCATAGCCGCGCGACTGGACGACAAGTTCGAGCTGGTTGCTGGAGCTTTGTCTTCGACACCACAGAAATCTCTTGAAAGTGGTGAGGCATTGGGCCTCGAACGAGTTTATGAAGACTTCAAGCAGATGGCGATAAGGGAAGCCCGGCTGAAATCTGGGATCGAGGCGGTGTCAATCGTTACGCCAAATCACGTCCATTATGCAGCCGCACGTGAGTTCCTAAAACGCGGTATTCATGTCATTTGTGACAAGCCACTCACCTCGACCCTTACTGATGCAAAAAAACTGGTCAAAGCGGCAGAAAGCGCGAACGCCCTATTCATTTTGACCCACAATTATACGGGCTATCCGATGGTTCGGCAGGCGCACGAAATGGTTGCCAACGGTGATATTGGCAAGATCCGCGTGGTTCAGGTTGAATACCCACAGGACTGGCTGACCGAACAGCAGGACTTCAAACAGGCGGAATGGCGAACCGATCCCGAACGCTCGGGCGCGGGTGGATCAACCGGCGACATCGGAACCCATGCTTACAACCTTGCCTGCTTTGTGACCGGGCTGACAGCGGAAAGCTTGGCGGCGGATTTGCAGGCCTTTGTGCCGGGGCGCAAAGTCGATGACAACGCGCATGTCTTGCTTCGTTTCGAAGGCGGAGCGCGTGGGATGCTGTGGTCTTCTCAGGTGGCACCCGGCAATGAAAACGCACTTCGTTTGCGCGTCTATGGCGAAAAAGGGGGATTGGAGTGGTCTCAGGAAGATCCCAATTACCTTTGGTTCACGCCATACAATGAGCCCAAGCGCCTGATCACCCGAAATGGAGCTGGAGCTGGTGACGCTGCCAATCGGTTGAGCAGAGTTCCTCCGGGCCATCCAGAGGGATATCTAGAAGGTTTCGCCAACATCTATGGAGAAGCTGCTGAGGCGATCCTAGCTTTCCGAAACGGGATTTCACCTGACGCTTCGATTGTCTATCCAACGGTTCACGACGGGCTCAATGGTGTTAAGTTTGTAGCCGCTTGCGTGCAAAGCTCTTCAAGGAATGCGGCTTGGGTCAAGTTGGAATAAATCCCGGTGCAACGTTCAGATCACACACCACTGCGAGATCTTCGAAACCGGAAACGAAAGCTGGCGCTTTAAAAAACAGCGGAAAACGTTAATACCAAACCCCGCAGGCCCGCCACAACTGCGTTAAATGGAGGTTGCGCCGCGCCAGGCCTGTTCATCACTAAGGCGATCAAAATTGGATGACGACTGACATAGCCTTGATTTTGTAAGCGTTGCATGTAGCCCCGGACCAGGGTCTTTCGACGACAGAACCGTCGCAGTAAATTGGCCTCACGAACATGATACAGCACCCAAAACGATGGCTGGTTTCTTCAGCAAGTCTTTAGAGATTTGATCGCAGCGAAGTGAACTGATCAGCTTGTCCGTTGTTTGTAATAGGTGTCTTTGTGCACAATTAGCCCATCGCGATAGGTCAGGATGTCGACGCTGAGGAACTCTTCTTTCGAACCATCCTTATGCGTCGCGGTGCGCCGGTATTCACAGTAGGCTTTGTTGCCCGAGATCGCGCAGTCTAGCGTTTCCCAGTGCACGTTTTCGACTTTTTCGAACAGCGCAGAAAATGCACCCCGGATCGTTTCGGCGCCTTCCAGACGCACGCCATGCTCGTCCGGTCCGACGGCGTGATCAAATGTGGCGTCGTCTGCGAAATGCTTCATAACGGCATCGATGTCATTGGCATTAAACGCGTCGCCGACGGCGTCGACGAGGTCTCGGGTCAAAGCGGTCATGATTGCGGTCCTTTTCCTTGAAGCATATCGCAAGTGTGCGTGAAGAACGGGCTTGCCGGGTCGACAAGCACGTTCAATTCGTCAAAGTGATCGACGTCCGGGACGATGTAGAGGCCGACCTCGCGGTCTGCGGTCCCATATTTTTCGACATACATCCGAGCTTGCCGGTGAAATTCGTCGGTTTCCGCGCCACCGACAACGACCAGCTGCGGTGCATTCGTGATTGGCGGGTGGTTGGTCATCGGGCTTTCCGCTTCGGCCTCTTTCGGCGTCATCCGGATACCGGCATTCAGCGCTTCAGTCAGGCGCACCGGTTCCAGATAACTGAGCGGGGACACCGGGATGCCGGATTTGATCAGGTCTGCAGGAAGATCGTCGCCAAGCGAGGGCCAATCGGTCGCCATCATCATCTGCGTAATATGGCCGCCAGCTGAATGACCCATCACGGTGATACGGTTTGGATTAAGACCCAAATCACGCGCATTGCGCCAAATAAAAGCCATCGCTTCGCGGATTTCTTCGGAAATACGCGTGATGGTTACCGATGGGCACAGGTCATAGCCGACGATTACAACATTGCACCCTGCCGCGACAAAGGGCGGAGCGATGAAGCTGTAAATCGACTTGTCGCCGCGTTGCCAATAGCCGCCATGGACATACACCAGTGTTGGGGCATCCACATCCGGACAGCGGAAAACATCGAGCTTTTGTTTTTCACCTTCGCCATAGCGGATATCGAGGCTGCAATCGGATGTGGCGCGCGCGGCCTCGCTGTCGCGGCTCCATGCGGGAATGACAGTCTCTTCATAGTCAGGCCGCCCTGCCCGCAGATTGTATTGCGCGTCGAACTCATCAGGACTGAAGCGGGTGTGATAGGTCAGATGATCTTTCATGGCGAAGCCTCGGGTTGGGGTGCTGGGAAAAATGCACCACGGCAATAGACAAGTGGGGGGATGGGCACGTGGGTGTAGTTAACGACACGACCCAGAAGGATTTCATGATCGTCGGCATCGACCCTGCTGTGAACCGTGCATTCCAATTGCGCCGACGCTCCGGGGATCAGCGGGGTCGCGGTTCCAACGGTCCATTCGGTATCGGTAAACCGGTTTTCGACATCACTGGCGAAGTGCATCGCCAGGTCTTTCTGATCGACCGACAGGATATTGACGGCGAAATGATCGCATTGCGACAGCGTCGGAAAGACCCGGCCAGACTTTGCGATGCAAACCGAGATTACCGGCGGCTGCAACGAGACCGACGTAAAGGAATTGGCCGTCAATCCCCATGGCGCGCCGTCTGCGTCATAGGTGGCAACGATTGTCACCCCCGTCGGAAAGGCGCCAAGGGCACGGCGATAGTCTCGGACGTCCATCATAGCACCCCTTCGCTGGCACAGGCTTTTTCCAGCGCAGCCCATTCATCGGGGTTGGTCCCGAAATGGCGCATGACGTGATCGCGGTACGCGGAGCGGGTCGCGAGTCGCTGGTACCAGGCCTCGACATTTGGCAAGGACGGGCGGTCGACCTCGACGTTGAAGTAACGATAGGCCACACAGCCCAAGGGAATATCGGCCATCGTAAAGCTGTTGCCGCAGATATAGGCGCGATCTGCCAGATGTTGATCCAGAAGGGTCAGGGCCTGATGCGCCTCATCACGCAGCTTTGCGATCTTTTCCGGTTCGCGCTGGTCGGGTTGCGTGCGCACTGTTGCGAAGAACAGATAGATCACTGGCCCAAAGGCGCGGCTGGCCGACCACTCCATCCACTGATCCGCCATCGCGCGGGTCTGGAGGTCGGACGGGCTCAGCGTTCCCGCCCCGTAGCGGTCGCATAGGTAGCGCACGATGGCGAGGCTTTCCCACAGCGCAAAGTCTCCATCCCGGATAGCCGGGATCATCCTGTTGGGATTGATCTGAGCGTACTTATCGGTGTCGAGCTTGCCAAAGCTGCCCCCGGCCAGTTGCAGCGTGTAGTCCAACCCCAGCTCATTCGCCGTCCAGATCACCGGAATGACGTTCGATGAATAGGGACGCCCCCATATCTCAAGCATGTTCCGGCATCCTTTTCTGAGCGATAGATTGCGTGCCAAACTTGGGAACCACGTGCTCGAACAGGCGATGCCAGCTGGCGAGGATCTTTTCGTAAGGCACACCGGTATATTGCTGCATCAGCATGAGGTGATCGAGGCCGATGGTTTCCTGCCGCTCGGCAAAGCGATCCGCGACGTATTCGGCATCGCCCACCACAATGATCCCGCGCTTGTTGAGGAAATCAAACCAGTCCATATCCTCATCTTCGGGCGTCATCTGTTCGCCGACATCCAGATAGCCATGCTTGGTCCATTCCCCTTTGGGACGCGACCCGCCGAGGAATTCATAATAGGCATTGATCGGGCCGCGGATCGTGTTCACTGCCTCTTCCATGCTTTCACCGACATAAAACGCCGTGCAAACGCCAACGCCCTCGCCCAGCTTTACTTCACGCCCTTCGCGTTGCGACAGGGCCTGACGATAAGGCTCCCAACAGGCCAGCGTTGCCTTGGGACCCGCCGCCATCGAGATCACGCCCCAGCCTCGTTCGCCTGCCAGTTTGAACGTGGGCGGAGCGTTCGACATCAGCCAAACCGGCGGATGCGGGTTGGAATAGGGGCGCGGATGCACATACATCGCTTTGTATTCGCCGTCTTCGTCGTGGTAGCGCGGGTCCAGAGGATCAAAGAACCGGTTGGTCTCTTTCCATCCGGGAACCGGGAACTGATAGAACTCTCCGTGATGGGTGAACGCCTCGTTGGTCCAGGCTTTCAGGATAATCTCAAGGCTTTCCTGATACAGTTGCATCACCTTAGCATTGTCGCGCCGGTCCGCGTCCTTTTTGAACTGGACGGTCGAGCGTTCGTTAATGCCCTTGGCAACGCCAAAATCAAACCTGCCTTGGGTCATATTATCCAACATTGCAGCATCTTCGGCGACACGCAGGGGGTGCCAATCGGGCAAGATGATGGGGGCTGTGCCAACCCGCAGTATCTTGCAGTGCGCGGCCACATGCGTACCCATCTGGATCGGGTTGGGCGGCGCATTCATATAGCCATTGTGAGCAAAGTGATGCTCGGTAAACCATGCGGTCGTGAAACCAGCCTGCTCGGCTAAGGAACACTGTTCGAGGATCATTTCCAGCGTGCGCGCCCATGGAATCGTCTCGCCGGGGCTGAAATTGGCAATCAAATCAAAGCGCATAGCTTCCTCCCGTGCAGTCCAAGCGTGGTTGATTTTTCCCCTATATTTCAACTAAGTTGATTTTGTATCGATAAGTCAACTGAAATTATTTATCCTGAAGACATGAAAAATGACGTGTCCCAGACCGATGCCCAAAGGCTTGGCAGTGAAATTCGCGAAGTACGTAAAGCGCGTGGACTGACCCTGCAGCACCTGTCCGAAGCGGTGTCATGTTCCAAAGCCTATCTCAGCAGGATTGAACTTGGCGCGGCCAAGGTATCAGAGGACCTGCTTGCAGAAATTAGCGATGCGCTGGCTGTTGACCCGGGTTGGTTCTTTCCCACACAGGCGGGAGAAGGCCCGCTGGAACGCAAGCACGTCGTGCGACGCGAAAACCGCAGGGCGCTGTCTGCGATGTATACGCGGTCAACAGATGAACTGGGCTTTGAGGACGAATTACTTTCCAGCACGTTGTCCGGCCAGTGTTACCTGATACTGTCTCGATTCCGTCCCGGCGCAGGACAACCGCCCGAGCCGCTGGAAGGTTATTCCTTTGAAGGTGAGCAACACGCCATCGTCCTAAACGGTGAAGTTGAACTGCGTCTCGGGGGCGAGATCATTTCTTTGCGTGAAGGAGATAGCTTCTCTTACCCGTCCATGATCGCGCACCGCTTTCGCAACAAGACAGAAAAAGAAGCGACAATGGTCTGGGCGATGTCACCTATACGCATCACCTGGTGACGTTTGGTCTTGTTAAAGGCTATCCAAGAAAAGCTATGCGTATGTAGCGGTCGCAAACGTTTTGGCCGCCGTTCGTCCCACCTGCTTGCATTCGACGGTGACCAAGGATTTAAGTTCGGGCATTGCTACCGTCCGCTCTGTCAATTCGAGCAGCAGCGAGCTGCGTATTTAAGATTTTCTTGTTTGTTAAGACAGCAATGATCCCGCTTCGGGACAAAAAGTGGCGTAGATTTTATTGAAAGTGCTGACGACTATTCGGTCAGACGGACGGCCTTGTAAAGCTGCCGAAACCGCGTCAATCTTTCGAACAACGGTGCCAAATCTGCGGGCTCGAACCTGTCGGTTGATGGCGGTTGAACTGCAAGATCAGTTCTCTCCAAAGCGCCTAAACCCAAAGCTGCCAGCCTTGCCGCACCATAAGCCGGACCGGAATCTGCCCCAGCTGACCGCACAATTGGCTTTCCGGTCACCGTCGCGATCAGCCTCAACAACAGATCTGATTTGCTGCCTCCTCCTATCGCCGCGAGCTCCGGCAAATCTTCGATTGTGCCGCCGAAACTCTGCGCCGCATCGGCAAAGCAGAAAGCAATCGCCTCTACCACGGAACGGCAGATGTCTGCGCGTGTTGTGGAATCCTCCAGTCCAAAGAAACAGGCTCGGATATGCGGGTCGCCATGAGGGCTGCGCTCACCCGTCAGATAAGGTAGAAAGACTGGAACTCGATCCCTGCTGGCCGTTTCAGCAAGCGCGACAACCTCGGCCGCGGACAGTTCCAACTGGCTGCCTATCCATGAAATCGGCCGTGCACCATTCAACATTGCTGCCATTTGATACCATCGGTCGGGCAGTGTGTGCGCAAAAGCATGCACATAACGTTCGGGGTTCGGCTTGTAGCTGTGATCTGCCACAAACAACTGGCCAGAAGTCCCCAGGGATATAAATCCGCGACCCGGTTCGGTGGCGCCCAAAGACACAGCGCCTGTTGCTGCGTCTCCGCCTCCGGCAACAACTGGAGTTCCAGGTTTCAAGCCGGTCTCAGTCGCGGCTTGCGCTGTCACAGTCCCAACGACACTGTGCCCATCGAACACCTGCGGCAGCCAATCCAATGCTACATCTGTGGCTTCGGCGATACCTGCGTGCCAGCCGCGCGACGCCTGATCGAGCCACATTGTCCCAGCAGCATCGGACGTATCAGTTCCCAATTCGCCATGCAGCCGTAAACCGATGTAGTCCTTGGGCAGCAGGATGTGAGCCAGTTGGGCATAGTGCTTTGGCTCATGCTGTTTTAGCCATGTAATCTTGGGCGCGGTGAAGCCCGGCAAAGGGAGGACCCCAGCGATTTGACCAATCTGCGGCAAGGCCTGTCGCAGTTCGTCGCATTCCTGCGCCGCTCTGCTGTCATTCCACAGGATTGCCGGGCGGATTGGGCGCAGATCACGGTTCAGCAATACGGCTCCGTGCATCTGACCTGACAACCCGATTGCCTTCACCTCTGACAGTTTGGCTTGCTTAGAAAGCTGGCCTAAAGCGTCGCGTGTCGCCTGCCACCAAAGATCCGGGTGCTGCTCTGACCAACCGGGTTTAGGAGAAGAGGTCTTTGTACTCACCGAAGACGTTGCAAGAATTCGACTGGAATCCGCGCAGACAAGCTTGACCGCTGACGTGCCGATATCGATCCCGAGATACATTCAAACCCCTTACCTGCACAAAAGTCCGGAACTTGTCTTGCTATTGATCTTTTTAGCGCGCGCAAAGAATATGTAAAAATAGGATAAGATCAAGGCGGCTGAGATCCGCAGGCAGACTGGCATGACCAAGATAAAGAATATGGAAGAATTCGCAGCCCTCAGCGGGATCTCGCGTCCCACTGTGTCTAAATACTTCCACGATCCAGACAGTGTTCGCCCATCGACGAGGGCTCGCATCGAAGAGGCGCTGGAGCGGTTCGACTACCGTCCGAACATCTATGCTGTGAACCAGAACCGTAAACTGACAAAGAATATTGGCATCGTCGTGCCCTATTTGGCCGATCCATTCTTTGCCGAAATTGCGCGGTATCTTGAGCAAAGCTGTATCGCAGCGGGGTATCGCCCGTTTCTGTTCAGCTCTCACGGTGAACAAAAGTTGGAAAACGAAATCCTGGACGGTTTGCAATCTTTGAAACCAGCAGGCGTGTTGTTTGCGCCCTTGGGACGTATCTCAGACAAATCTGCAATTGAGAAATTCTGCGCTAGCGTGCCGACAGTTCTGTTTGACAGCAACCTCGACGGTTTGGGCGCAGCGTTTATCGGGTCCGATAATTTCAGCTTTGTGTCTCAGACCGTGGAATACATGACCCGTACTGGCGAGCCGCCTTCGTTCTTCGAAATGCGGACACCTGCAAACCCCAATGCAAACAAACGGCGAAAAGCTTATATCGAGGTGATGGAACGTCTGGGTTTTGAGCCGCATGTGATCAAAATCGAAGGCACTGGTTGGGCCTTTGAAGAGATTGGGCGGCTGGGCGCGCTCAAGGTGCTGGATGAACGCAAGTTGCGCACGGATTCAGTTCTGTGCAGCAATGACCGATTGGCCATCGGCTTTCTGGCGGCGTGCTTTGAACAGGGGATTCGCGTCGGGCGAAAAGACGATTGCGCTTTGCGTGTGGCTTCAAATGACGATCATCCCTTTGCAAAATTTACCTGCCCGTCACTGACTACCGCGGCGCACGATTATGATAATGTGGCGGCGCGAAGCGTCGAAACACTTTTCGAACTCATTGAAAACGGAGGGAAATTTGAAAATCGGACGGAGACTCTTTTCCCGGCTCGGTTGGTTTTAAGAGAATCCGCATAACACTACAAAATTAACGCGCGTAAAGTTTTTATTGACTGCGCGACAATTTGCGATCTAACCTCTCTGCACGACATCCAAGCTCAGGGAGGACAGGGATGTATCTGAAGCACGCACTTCGTGCGGCGACTGCAATGACTTTCGTCGCAACGGCAGCGGCCCATGCGCAATCCATCACTATCGCGACTGTAAACAACGGCGATATGATCCGGATGCAGGGCTATACAGACAAATTTACCGAAGCGACTGGAATTGACGTCGAGTGGGTAACGCTGGAAGAGAACGTCTTGCGCCAGCGCGTCACCACCGACATCACCACCAAGGGCGGTCAGTTCGATATCATGACAATCGGGATGTACGAAACCCCGATCTGGGGTGCGAACGGCTGGCTGGTTCCGCTGGATGGTTTGTCCGAGGACTATGACGTTGGCGATATCCTGCCCGCAATGTCAGGCGGCCTGAGCCATGAAGGGACGCTCTACGCGGCGCCGTTCTATGGCGAAAGCTCGATGATCATGTATCGCACCGACCTGATGGAAAAAGCAGGCATGGAAATGCCCGAAGCGCCAAGCTGGCAATTCATCAAAGAAGCCGCGGCGGCCATGACCGACCGTGACGCTGACATCAACGGTATCTGCCTGCGCGGCAAAGCCGGTTGGGGCGAAGGTGGCGCGTTCATCACAGCCATGTCCAACTCGTTTGGCGCGCGCTGGTTTGACGAAGACTGGAAGCCCCAGTTCGACCAGCCAGAATGGGCCGACACGCTGAATTTCTACGTTGAAATGATGTCGGAATCTGGTCCCGCAGGCTATGCCACAAACGGGTTCAACGAGAACTTGTCCCTGTTCCAGCAGGGCAAATGCGGCATGTGGATCGACGCGACCGTTGCGGCGTCATTTGTGACCAACCCCACAGACTCGACCGTAGCGGATAGCGTTGGTTTTGCACTGGCACCTGACACCGGATTGGGCAAGCGCTCCAATTGGCTTTGGGCTTGGGCATTGGCTATTCCGGCCGGCACACAGCAGGAAGACGCAGCCAAACAGTTCATCGAATGGGCAACGTCCAAAGACTACATTGAGCTGGTTGCCGAAAACGAAGGTTGGGCAAATGTTCCGCCGGGTGCGCGCACCTCTTTGTATGAGAACCCGGAATACCAGAAGGTTCCCTTTGCCAAGATGACGCTGGACTCGATCCTGTCCGCTGATCCGAACAACCCGACGGTCAAGCCGGTTCCATATGTTGGTATCCAGTTCGCTGCGATCCCGGAATTCGCAGGCATCGCGACCCAGGTCAGCCAAGAGTTCTCGGCGGTCTATGCCGGGCAGCAAACGGTCGAGGAAGCACTGGCCAAGGCACAGGCGTTTACCGCAGAAGAAATGGAAGCCGCAGGGTACTGAGGTCTTCTCCCCGCGGGCGGGCAGTAATCTGCCCCCCGCCTTACCCTTCCACAATTCGCGTTTTTCTCGCAGGCTGAGTTACGCCTGAACAGAGAGGGTTTGCGTTATGGCTACTCAACATTCCCGATCCGTTGCTCGCCTGATGATGGCACCTGCAGTGGTCCTGCTACTTGGCTGGATGCTCGTGCCGCTGACGATGACGCTATATTTTTCCTTCAAGAAGTACCTGCCTCTGCGGGGCGGTGATCTGGGCTGGGTCGGTTTAGACAACTATGTTCGATTTGTTTCATCCAGTTCATTCTGGCCGGCAGTTCAAGCAACACTTGTGATTGTCGGAGGGGTCCTTGTCATCACTGTTGTTCTGGGCATCCTTCTCGCGATGCTTTTGGATCAACCGATGTGGGGTCAAGGTGTTGTCCGCATTCTTGTAATCGCTCCATTCTTCGTCATGCCCACTGTGTCCGCTTTGGTCTGGAAGAACATGTTCATGGACCCGGTCAACGGCCTGCTGGCGCATCTGTGGCGCTTTTTCGGGGCCGAGCCAGTCTCATGGCTGTCCGAAGCATCCATGACCTCGATCATCATGATCGTTTCGTGGCAGTGGCTGCCCTTTGCGACGCTGATCTTACTGACCGCTATCCAATCTCTGGACAGCGAACAGCTGGAAGCGGCCGAAATGGATGGCGCACCGGTTCTGAAGCGCTTCTACCACATCATTCTGCCGCATCTGAGCCGCGCGATCACCATCGTAATCCTGATCCAGACAATCTTCCTTTTGTCGATCTTCGCCGAGATCTTCGTGACCACCGGCGGCGCATTCGGCACCCGTACACTCACCTACCTGATCTTCCAGCGTGTGTTGGAGAGCCAGAATGTTGGTCTCGGATCAGCCGGAGGTGTCTATGCAATCATCTTAGCCAACATCGTAGCGATCTTCCTGATGCGCATCGTCGGCAAGAACCTGGACGCGTGAGGAGGTAAGACCATGGCCCGCACCGTCACAACCCGCCGCAAATCGCTCAATACCGCCTTGGCCTGGGCCGTTGGTCTGCTGATCTTTTTCCCGATCCTCTGGACCATCCTGACCAGCTTTAAGACCGAGGCGCAGGCGATCGCCAGCCCACCGCTGTTTTTGAACTTCAACTGGACGTTGGAAAACTACGCCATCGTGCAGGAACGCTCGGACTATATGCGGTTCTTGTGGAATTCGGTCATTATCGCCGGAGGCTCGACTGTTCTGGGTGTCATCATCGCGGTGCCCGCCGCATGGGCAATGGCCTTTGTGCCGTCCAAGCGCACCAAGGACATTCTGCTGTGGATGCTGTCCACCAAGATGTTGCCTGCAGTTGGCGTTCTCTACCCGATCTACCTGCTGTTCATTCGGCTGGGCCTGCTGGATACGCGCGGAGGGCTGGTCGTTGTCCTGATGCTGATCAACCTGCCGATCATCGTCTGGATGCTCTACACCTATTTCCGTGAAATCCCCGGCGAAATTCTGGAAGCCGCGCGGATGGACGGGGCGACGTTGAAAGAGGAAATCCTCTATGTGCTGACCCCCATGGCCATCCCCGGCATCGCCTCGACCGTTTTGCTGAACTTCATCCTGGCCTGGAACGAGGCATTCTGGACCCTCAACCTTACTGCCGTCGACGCGGCCCCGCTGACGGCCTTCATCGCCAGCTATTCCAGCCCCGAAGGCCTGTTCTTTGCCAAGCTTAGCGCAGCTTCGACAATGGCAATCGCACCAATCCTGATCCTTGGCTGGTTCAGCCAGAAACAACTTGTCCGCGGCCTGACCTTCGGCGCTGTGAAATAAGGAACACGACACATGGGACGTATTCAACTCAAGTCCGTGACCAAAAGCTTCGGCGATGTGCAGGTCATTCCGCCGCTGGACCTGACCATCGAAGATGGCGAGTTCACCGTCTTCGTCGGCCCCTCAGGCTGCGGTAAATCCACCCTTTTGCGTCTGATCGCTGGATTGGAGGATATCACCTCGGGCTCTATCGACATTGACGGCGCGGACGCCACCGATGTCCCGCCCGCGAAACGAGGGCTGGCGATGGTGTTCCAGTCCTATGCTCTGTATCCCCATATGACCGTGCGCAAGAACATCGCCTTTCCCCTTCGTATGGCGAAACTGGATCAGGCCGAGATCGACAAGCGCGTCGAAGGCGCCGCCAGCGTCCTGAACCTGACCGACTATCTGGACCGCCGTCCAGGACAACT
The DNA here is from genome assembly GCF_059609525.1 of Ruegeria sp. YTSC325. Classification (NCBI taxonomy): domain Bacteria; kingdom Pseudomonadati; phylum Pseudomonadota; class Alphaproteobacteria; order Rhodobacterales; family Roseobacteraceae; genus Ruegeria; species Ruegeria sp. YTSC325. The sequence goes on along the minus strand of NZ_JBXWLY010000013.1, from coordinate 80,933 downwards.
ATCGGGCGGCCAACGGCAGCGGGTTGCCATCGGGCGCGCGATTGTGCGCGAACCGGCGGCATTTCTGTTCGACGAACCTTTGTCGAACCTCGACGCGGCGCTGCGGGTCGGCATGCGGCTGGAGATTAGCGAATTGCACGAACGCCTCGCCACCACCATGATCTACGTGACCCATGATCAGGTCGAAGCCATGACGATGGCCGACAAGATCGTCGTCCTTCAGGCCGGAGTAATCGAACAAGTTGGCAGCCCGCTAGAGCTGTATCGGACACCGCGCAACCTGTTTGTTGCGGGTTTCATTGGCTCCCCAAAAATGAACTTCATTGAGGGCGACGAGGCCGCAAAACACGGTGCTCAGACCATCGGAATACGGCCTGAACATATCACAGTCTCAGAAACCGAAGGGGACTGGTCCGGGGTGGTGAGCGTTTCCGAACATCTGGGTTCGGATACATTTTTCCATGTCCACGAGACCGGGCTGGCTGACACAATCACTGTCCGCGCTGATGGCGAGGTCGGTTTCCGTCACGGCGACCGCATTCACCTGACACCACGCGCCGATGTGATACACCGGTTTGATGCCAAAGGCTTGCGGATCGAATGACACGTCTGGCTGGCAAAACCGCCCTGATTACTGGGGCCGCGCGCGGCATAGGGCTGGCCTTTGCGAAAGCCTATGTTGCGGAGGGAGCACGTGTCGCCATAGCCGATATCGACATCCAGCGTGCGCAGCAAGCCGCGACTGAGATCGGTACTGCGGCTTTGGCCGTGGAAATGGACGTGACAAACCAGCCGAGTATCGACGACGCCATCGCCTGCACCGCAGCTCAATTCGGCCCGATCGATATTTTGATCAACAACGCAGCGATCTTCACCGCCGCCCCGATTGTTGAGATTGAGCGCGCCGACTACCAACGTGTCTTCGACATCAACGTCGCCGGCGCCTTGTTCACCATGCAGGCCGTCGCGCGCCATATGATCGCGCATGGCACCAAGGGCCGTATCATCAACATGGCGTCACAAGCAGGGCGGCGCGGTGAGCCTCTGGTCGCCGTTTATTGCGCCAGCAAGGCGGCGATCATTTCCCTGACTCAATCTGCAGGGCTGAACCTGATCGCACACGGGATAAATGTGAACGCCATATCTCCGGGTGTGGTGGATGGCGAGCACTGGGACGGGGTAGATGCGTTCTTCGCAAAACACGAAGGAAAACCCCCCGGACAGAAGAAATTAGAAGTGGCCGCAGAAGTTCCCTACGGCCGCATGGGCCGGGCCGAAGACCTGACCGGGATGGCGGTGTTTCTCGCCTCGGACGAGGCAAAATACATCGTTGCACAAACCTACAATGTCGATGGCGGAAATTGGATGAGCTGATGAGCCCTGTGACACACGCAACCCCACCGATCCAACTGCGGCGAGACAAGCTTGCAGAGCTGCCATCTACCGTTGGAACTCCTAGCTATCAGCATTCGGACTTGACGCCCGGTATCGTTCATATCGGCCTTGGTAATTTCCACCGTGCCCATCAGGCTTGGTACATTCATCAGCTCATGCAGCAAGGCAAGGCCCGCGATTGGGCCATCATCGGAGCAGGAGTACGCAGTTATGACGCTGAAATGCGCCAGAGGCTGCTAGCGCAGGGCTACCTGACCACTCTGATTGAGCTAGACCCTAAAGGCGTATCGGCGGAAGTCATAGGCCCGATGATCGACTATCTGCCGATTGAGGCAGGAAACGCTGCACTGGTCCGCGGGATGGCTGATCCGTCTATCCGCATTGTATCTTTAACTGTGACTGAGGGCGGCTATTTTCTGGATGCCAACACCGGCGCTTTCGACGCGGATCACGATGATATTCTCCACGATGCGGCAAACCCAAATCGCCCCCGCACCGCTTTCGGCGCAATTGTTGCAGCGCTCGGGATACGTCGTGCAAATGGCTTGACCCCCTTCACCGCGCTGAGCTGTGATAACCTGCAAGGCAACGGCACTATCCTTCGAAACTGTATCGTTGGGTTAGCGCGCCTGTCGGATCCTGATCTTGCCGATTGGATCGACCGGAACGGCGCATTTCCCAATTCGATGGTAGACTGCATCGTGCCAGCGACTACAGATCAAGTGATTTCTCAATGCCACGCGCTTGGTGTTGACGACCACGCCCCAGTTTCACATGAGAACTTTCGCCAATGGGTCATCGAAGATGACTTTTGTGCAGGGCGTCCACCTTTTGAACAGGTTGGGGGCACACTGACCGATGATGTTCACAGATACGAGGCATTGAAGCTACGCATATTGAACGGAGGCCACCAACTGCTTGCGAATGTTGGCGAGATACTAAATGTCCCGACGATTTCAGCCTGCATGCAAGACTCCGACATACTTGCGTTTTTTAAAAAGGTTCAAATCGAAGAAATTCTACCCCATGTCGACGCTGTTCCTGGAACGACCCCGCAAGAGTACCTTGGGCTGGTTGAACGTCGATTTGAAAACACGGCAATTCACGACACAACGCGTCGGGTCGCGTTCGACGGATCGGCGCGTCACCCTGGGTTCGTGCTGCCGTCGATACGCGATGCAATTGCTTCAGGCGCTTCCATAAAAGGACTAGCTCTAGCTGAAGCTTTATGGTGCAGGATGTGCGCTGGGATTCGCGAGGATTGCTCAGAAATCGCCGCCAATGATCCTGTTTGGGAAGATCTGAGAAAAACTGCGCTAGCAGCCAAAACTGATCCCGGACTTTGGCTTGCCCAGGATCTGTATTGCGGGGAATTCGGCGATGGCTCAAAGTTTGCCGTAGCCTTTGACCATTGGTTAGGCGGGATTTGGAAAAATGGGAGCAGAGCGGCCCTAGCTGAATATACTTCTCATAGCTCTTCTTCGAACTAGCTTCCCGCAATTCCAATCAAGCAGCTGGGGCGCACACTGGTTCTAGCCAAGTAAAACAACGTCAATTTTTGAGACAGTACCTAACAAACGATGCAGCTACAGTGATTTTCAGCTTCGCGCTCAGCCTTAAGTTTAGACATGTCTGCTTCAGGTCGAGGCCAGTCATCAGCAACCAATGAGCCAACGGCAATCCTAAGACAGGACATCACCGGTGCGGGGTTGCGACCAGCGGTTTCAACAATTTCCACGCCGCCATCAATGATCACTTTGATCAACGCCGGATAGTCCGGTGCGTTGACAGTTGGCAGGAAGGTGACGTTCACGGCGACTGGTTTATCGGACATGTCCTTGCATTGCGCGATCTCATAGGCGAGGTCGGCGGGCGTCTTTTGCGTCAGCCCCGTGATGGTGCCCAAACCACCTGCATTTAAAACGGCGGTCACCAGTCTCGCAATTCCTGCTCAGTGCGTTCCGGTTTGAATAATTGGATGCTCAATTCCAGACATTTCAGTGATTGCTGTCTTCATATCGTGAGCTCCTGCAACCTCGGTTCTGGCCGTGGGTTTTCAAGCGCAACAAAGACTGACGCATTGTGGAAGCAAGAATATCCCATCTGGGTTAAACACTCAGCCTGCCCTAAGCGGGCAGGCTCTTGGTGATTTTGTTAGTTCTCTTGGTCGCCCATTTCTGCTTGTAGATGGGTCACTCTGCAGCGACGCTTTCCATTGCGTCACCTCTACTTCTCCAACGGAAATAGAACATGAATGGCAGAACGACCAGATACATCGTGATCGAATACAAAGCCGAAGGCAGCGCCATGGGGACTTCCCCGAGTGAAGAACTCGTGCCAGTGATCACAATGGCCAGTGTGATACCCAGAGGCGAGTTTTGGACGCTGGTTTCGATACCAACCGTTTTGCCCTCGCTCTTGTTAAGCCCGAGAATTTTACCAAAAGCCAAACCAATTAGCATCAGCACCAACGGCAGGGTCATGGTCGAATACCCGAGGGTGGGCATGTAAGCGATGATCAGATCTTGGTTTGCCACAAATAACGCGAGGATCAGCAGCGCCCAAAAGACGACTGCCGTATTCTGAAGGGGATGCTCCAGCCTACGCGCCATGTTGTTGAAGAGGTGCCGCACGATGATGCCGGTTATGACGGGCAAAGTTGTGACGAGGAAGGTGCAAGAAAGCTTCTGGTTTGTCCCGCAAGAGAACTTCGCGCAGCTCGACTTTTACACTTGAACTCGCAAGTGCGAGCCGGGCTCTTATCGCGTAAGGGCATCGACGAAACGTCCAAAAGATTGGGTAGTTGTCCACACTAGATTTTATCTCCAGACCTATCTGGCTGGTCAAACCTCCAATTGATGGTCAATTGGTACTCCTGCTTACTCTTTATGGGCAGACAAGTGTGGCGATCCTGCGGTCCCAACAAGTAAACGCTGCGATGGCGTCAACGTCAGCTTTGCGGCTGCGGCCGCTATATCAAAAACGAACGTTGACCGTTTGAGGGCCGCTGAGTGCGGACCTCAAACGTCAGGTTTGCTGTAGCCTAATGCAAACGTGAAGCCACGATCCTGTATTCCCGGCTTAGTATCTCCGAAGGGATTTCCCTTCGAAGGAACTAATATGCTTCGCCACCTGTTAGCTATTGCCGTCGTACTCTGTTTCGCTTCCGACATGCTTTGGGCGCAGACCGTCGGGCCGTCGCGGGACTATGTGGCGGCTGAGTTTGGGACACCACCGACGATCCAGCAAGGACCTTTGGATGGTTCTGTAAAAGACGCGTTGGAAGAGATTTTATCGATCGCAGTAGCGCAGGCTGCATGGGACCCTGCAAAGGCTGCGGCGTTTGATACAATCGCGCAAACGTATGATCCTCGACTGGTTTGGATCATCACCGACATGCAGCGTTTTGCTTGGAGGCCAGAATTCTATGCTGCGCTGACACGGGCCGCGGCGACGATCCTCGACATTCCTTTGAATACCGGACTTCGGCGCCCGGAGATTATCAACAAGATGATCGCGTGGGACATTCCCGCCTATCCGGGCTACCTCGCCCATAAGCGCCATGTCTTCACTAACTATGTTTCCGGTTGGGACAAAATCTTTGTCGAGGGCGATATCGCATGGCAACTCGTGGATTGGGGCGGGGTTTACATCGATGCGCGTCCCCATGACTCGACTGATGATGTCTGCCATTGCATCCCTGCCGTCGATAATCCCGAGATCAGTACCGCAGCCGAGGCGACTTGGTTGGAAGATGATGATGTTATCTTCGGCATCGTGGTGAACGGTCAGGCGCGCGCCTATCCTCGGAGGATAATGGAAGTACGTGAAATGGTGAATGACACACTCGGGGGGCGTGATCTTGGTATTCCCTACTGCACGCTTTGCGGAGCCGCGCAAGCCTACTTTACTGATCGATTACCGGCAGGTGTAAAGCGGCCCATTTTACGAACGTCTGGCCTGCTTATCCGCTCGAACAAAGTCATGTATGACATCGAAACACATTCTGTTTTTGACACATTCCTTGGCAAGGCCGTGACGGGCCCATTGGCTGATATCGGGCTCCAATTGGAACAAGCGACGGTTATCACGACTAATTGGGGTTCTTGGCGCGAGGCTTATCCGAACACAACGGTCCTGGTTGAAGCTTTGGCCCTAGGTCGCGACTTCAACCTGCGCGAAACACGCGACGCGAATGGCCCAATATTCCCGATAGGAGACGTCGATCCACGCCTGCCTGTGCACGAAGACATAATCGGCACAATCACGGCCAACGGAACTCCAGTCGCCTTTCCCCGTGCAACAGCCGTGGCTGCATTGGTTGCAGGGCAAGACGTCGCGTTTGAAGACGTGAGATTGGAACTATTTGCAGAGGGTGTAAGGGCTATCGGATTAAACGGCGAAGAACGGTTGAGCCATCAGGCCTTTTGGTTTGCTTGGTCGCAGTTTTACTCGGAGACCGTCTTATGGACCGAATAGAGTGAACGTTTGCTTCGTGAGAGCTGCACTGCATCGGCAAGCGCATCGGTCAAGGTCCGGAACGGGCCGCAAGTGACAACTTGCTGATTATCTGAAGGATGGGACCAAATTCGAAATCCAGAAAACTGTGTAGGACGTAATGTACGTATAGAGACAATTAAGAGGTCGCGATGTTTCGTTCATACTTGCTGGCAACGGCAATTGGCTTTCTTTCGACCGGAGCGCTCCATGCTGGACTTGAGGTGCGCTTTGTCGAGGGTGCGATTTGGGTTCCTCGACCCTGAGAGTAGACCTTTCGCCATCTTCCGACCGTCTGATTTTTGATGTGTCGGAGGCTGGCGCAGGGATGGAGGTGTTTCAACCTCTTGAAGTTATCGATGGCGCAGAAGCTTTGCTCGATGTGCCTTCGGTTGTGGACGGACAGGACTTCATTGACCTCCAGATTGTGTCCCTCCAGATCGGATCCAGTATTTCCTTTACCATCGACGTCGATGACACCATCGGTCAGAGGGAGATCACTGTCAGCGGTTCAGAGATTGCCGGCGCCAAAGTGACATATGCGAAAGAAGGTGAAAGCAGTAACGCGGTTTTCTCTTCTGACGCGCAAACCTTGCTGTCGATCCCAGATTGCTGATGGCCGTTCGTGTGGTTAAGTCATACGAATGAGGTTTCAAAGATGACAAAACTGTTGATACGGGTTGGCTTCTTAGTCCTCGTGTTGGGTGGTGGCATCCTGATAGGAGCACTGACTGCACCGGGTGCATGGTACGCGAACCTATCCAAACCCGTGTTCAACCCGCCCAACTGGATCTTTGCTCCGGTTTGGTCGCTGCTCTATGTACTAATCGCCTGGGTGGGATGGCGTCAGTTCGAGGCGGATAAAAGCTCTGTCAAAATGAAGCTATGGTGGGCGCAAATGGGCTTGAACTTCCTATGGTCACCAGTCTTCTTCGTATTGCATCTGCCTTGGTTCGCCTTCGTTGTCATTCTATCGCTGTTGATCGTGATTGCCGCCTTCATTCAACAGGTACGCAGATCAGATCCGATCGCAATGTTGGCCTTTCTACCGTATCTGACCTGGGTAGCCTTCGCTTCGGCATTGAACCTATTGATCGCGATTTTGAATTGAACACAAGCAGAGTGCGTACCACTACCTACGTCTGACTGCTTCACGGAAGTCGGAACCCGTTCACTTGGACAGGTACTTGGTGCGGGCTAGTTATATCTGCATCACGCAATAAGTGAGTGAGGGCATGGCAAGTGCAAGTGCAAGTGGTATGGTTCAAACGGGACTTGCGTGTGGAAGATCATCGGGCACTGGCACGAGCCGCTCAGCTTGGACCAACTTTGCCAATATACGTTGTCGAACCAGAGCTTTGGCAACAGCCGGATGCCTCCGCAAGGCACTGGAGTTTTGTTTCTGAAACACTCACAGAATTAAGGGCAGATCTTGCTCGGTTGGGCCAGCCTTTGGCTCTGCGGTTCGGTCCAATTGTAGACATTTTGGATGAGTTAAAGCAGGCCGGGCTGTTGCACGCTCTTTGGTCCCACGAAGAGACCGGTAACGATTGGACCTATCAGCGAGATCTGAAAGTTGCCGCATGGTGCCGAGAACAGGGGGTGCCCTGGACCGAAGTACAAAACCATGGCGTCTGGCGAAAACTCAGATCGCGGGATGGGTGGGCGACCCGCTGGGACAGGCTTATGGCTGAGCCAATCACACCTGTGCCCGCATTGCCGCCAGTTGACCTTGAACTCGGGCACATACCGACGGCACGCGATCTGGGCTTGGCTAGCGATCCTTGCCCGCAACGTCAGGCCGGGGGTAGACGCGCCGGTTTGGAGCGCCTTGCTAGCTTTCTGGCCAGTCGCGGTCAGAACTATCAGTGCGAGATGTCCAGCCCGGTGTCGGGTGCAGAGGCGTGCTCCCGGCTTTCTCCGTATCTCGCCTGGGGTGCTCATTCGATGCGTGAGGTTACGCAAGCCTGCGACGCGCGTCGTCGGAGCCTTCCGCAAGGGGCGCGAAACTGGCAAAAATCTTTGCGCTCTTTCTCTGGTCGGCTGCACTGGCATTGCCACTTTATCCAAAAGCTTGAAGACGACCCCCTGATCGAATTTGAGAACTTGCACTCGGTTTACGACGGTCTGCGTCCGCAAACCCCAAGCACCGAGCTTCTAGGCGCATGGAGTGCGGGGGAAACCGGATATCCGTTTTTGGATGCATGTATGCGATCTCTACAGGCGACGGGATGGCTTAACTTTCGGATGCGCGCGATGGTAATGGCGGTGGCAAGTTATCATCTATGGCTGGATTGGCGTGCACCTGGACTGCATCTGGCGCGTATGTTCACCGACTATGAACCTGGCATACATTGGAGCCAGGTCCAGATGCAATCGGGCACTACGGGCATCAATACAGTGCGCATCTACAACCCGGTCAAACAAGGATATGATCAGGACCCGGCTGGGATATTCATCCGAAGATGGTTGCCTGAACTTGCTGAAATTCCCGATAGATACATTCATGAGCCTTGGAAGTATGAGGCTTCAACCCAAGTGGTCGGGCGACGCTATCCTGTTCGTATTTTTGACCACCTTGCGGCGGCAAAAGCCGCACGCAAACGAGTCTGGGCAGTACGACGTGGCCCCGAGTTTCGCTCGGAGGCCCAAGCGATTGTTGCCAAACACGCCAGCCGAAAGACAAACCGCAAACAACGCTCGAAAAAGGACACTGCAACCCAATTGAGCCTGCCCTTCGGAGATGCTCTATGAAAATGCGTAAGAAATCTGATCTGCCCCAGAAAACCTGCACCAGATGCGGTCGTCCGTTCATATGGCGCAAGAAATGGGCGAAGGTTTGGAATGAAGTCCGCTATTGCTCTACCCGGTGTCGGCGAGCGCCATGAGCGGTGTGCTTCCGGGACTAGCCTTTAGCGACGAACCGATCGCGTTCACCCCAACACGTGCAGCCGGGTTGCAACGTCTTGAGCGCTTTGCGGCGCGCACCGGTCGCCATTACGCAAGCACGCGAAACTACGACTTCGGCGCTGAACGGCGCACGAATGTTTCGGCTTTGTCACCTTGGATACGGCATCGGCTCATAACTGAAGAAGAAGTGCTGATACGTGTACTAGCCTCGCATCGCCTCGGGCAGGCTGAGAAATTCGTGCAAGAGGTATTTTGGCGCACATATTTTAAGGGCTTTCTGGAACAACGACCCAGTGTCTGGTCCATGTACCAATCCGAATTGGTCAAAAGCTATCAAGCGTTGGAATCTGATCCAAGCCTGCAGTTGACCTACAGCCAGGCCGTGTCCGGCGCGACCGGAATCGACTGTTTCGATCACTGGGCGACAGAGCTGATCCGAACGGGATATTTGCACAACCATGCGCGCATGTGGATGGCGTCGATCTGGATTTTTACGCTTCGCTTGCCATGGGAACTGGGTGCGGATTTCTTTCTCAGGCATTTGCTCGATGGTGATCAGGCGTCGAATACACTCAGTTGGCGATGGGTCGCTGGGTTGCACACGAAAGGCAAAACCTACCTGGCCCGCCCCGAGAACATCGAGAAGTATACCAACGGTCGTTTTAGTCCGACAGGTCTTGCACGAGTGGCTGTTCCTTTGACTGAAGCTGCCAATCACCCAAGGCGACCAATCGCGCCATGCAACGCGCCACCTTCGGCACCTTATTTGCTTTTGCTGACCGAAGAAGACCTAAGTAGTTACGATATTATGCCGCACGAACCGGCAGGTGTGTTGGGTCTGCTGGCGACTCATGGTCGGTCTCCGCAGCCAATTGGCGAGGCGGCGCAAAGATTTACGAAGGACGCATTGCGCGGCATTCTGGCGAGCACTGACGTGCAGCCTCAATCCGCCGATGACTGGAGTGTCCCAATCTTCGCGGCCGCCCAGCGGATCGGGGTCAGAACCGTCGCCACCGCCTATCCTCCCATTGGTCCCGTACGGGCGCGTCTGGATCGAGCCGAATCCAAATTGGCCGAGGCGGGCGTGCTACTGCATCGGGTAAGACGCAACCACGATAGTATCGCTTGGCCCTACGCCAATGCGGGCTTCTTCAAGTTGAAAACGAAGATCCCCACCATTCTGGCAAATCTTAACTTGTTGCGATGAAGCGGCGCGCGCCGCATAGCCGACGATCGCCGACCCGACAAATGACCAACCATTTGCCAAAGGAGCCACGCGGCATAGTTCGTTGGTAAATACAGCGCTCCGGAACGACCATGCCCATTGCCACGATCCTTCTGCCCAACCAGCTTTTTGCCGATCATCCGGGCTTTTCAGAGCCCCCGGATCAGGTGATTCTGTTCGAGGATCCGCTCTTCTTTGACGATGCGAGATATCCTGCGCGGATGCATAAGCAAAAGCTCTGGCTCCATCGCGCCAGCATGGCACGCTATCATCAGGATTTGATCGCCAAAGGCTTGAACGCCGATATCTACCTTTATGAGAAGCGAACAGATGCGTGCTTGGGTCTGTTGCAACAGCTGGCCAGGAACGGTGTCGATCGCGTGGTGATGGCCGACCCAGTGGACTTCATCGCTCAAAGCCGCTTGAAAAAGGCTGCGGAGGCCGTGGGCATCTCTCTGGAAATACGCCCATCACCCGGCTTTCTGAACACACCAGCAGATAACGCAGAGTGGATCAACGGCCGCAAACGTTGGTTTATGGCCGAGTTCTACAAAAGCCAGCGCCGTCGTCTGGATGTATTGATGGACGGTGATCAACCTTTGTGTGGCCATTGGAGCTTTGACGAAGACAATCGCAAAAAGGTTCCCAAAGCGATGCTCGGGAGTCTGCCCTGGATTGATTGGCCAGCACATGACGCCATTGATCACGCTGCAAAGAATAGTGTGATCGCAGATTTTCCGGATGCGCTCGGATCGTTGGACACGCTCTACTACCCGACATCCCACAGAGCGGCTGCGGATTGGTTGAAACAATTCCTGGAACGTCGATTTGATCGGTTTGGGGACTTCGAAGACGCCATCGTCGAAGGGGAAAGCTGGTTGTGGCACGCCGTTCTGACCCCCGCGCTGAACATCGGGCTGCTGACGCCCAGACAAGTACTGGACGCGACGCTTGAACACGCACAGACACGGGATATCCCCCTCAACTCGGTCGAGGGGTTTGTCCGACAGATCATTGGCTGGCGAGAGTTCATGCGCGCCACCTATGAAGACCTCGGCGTCGACATGCGGACCACAAATCATTGGGGCCACAGCCGTAAGATGCCCGCCTCGTTTTACGATGGCACCACGGGCATCGACCCGATTGACGACACAATCAGGCGCATTCTGCAGACCGGCTATTGCCATCACATCGAACGTCTGATGGTGCTGGGTGGTTTCATGTTCCTTTGCGAGATCGACCCTGATGAGGTCTATCGCTGGTTCATGGAGATGTTCGTAGACAGCTATGACTGGGTCATGGTCCCAAACGCCTATGCCATGAGCCAGCATGCAGATGGCGGACTTATCACCACCAAACCCTATTTTTCGGGTTCAAACTACATCCGAAAGATGAGTCATTGGAGCAAAGGACCTTGGGCAGAGGTCTGGGATGGCCTGTATTGGCGTTTTATCTTCAAACATCTGGATAAACTTGCACACAATCCGCGCTGGTCAATGATGTGTCGAGCAGCAAGGCGGATGAATGCGGAGATCAAGGAAAAGCATCTAAGCGTTGCGGATGCTTTCCTGGATCAGCAGCCCTGAAAGAGCTATCGGGCATCGATCTATGAATTACCCGGTTCTACTAGGAAATCCATCCTAGGAAAGATAGACAGCCGACCATCTGAGCCATAGGCGACCGAACGAAGACGCTGCCTTCTCCCTCGGGCAACCCTATTTGACAATACCTTGTGCTCAGCTGCGCCTGAGGGCTGCACAAATATTGTCGAATAGCATTGCCTCGCCCCCATCCGCGTTCGCCACGTGACAGATCAGCAGTAACAGGCGCCTTCGGCGTCTGATCTGCAAATCAGCCCTTAATTTGCCCAAAAGGAAGTCAGGATCAACGCAAACAGATCCTTCTCCAACACTGGACGCCACCCGCATTGCCGCAACACTTCGTTATTCGATATCAAATGCGATTCAATTGCATTTTCTTTCGCGTCAGGCAGGAGATGTGGGCTGCTGGCGGACTACGGACGCTTCTCTTTTCCGTTGCGCATCCCTGACCAGGGCGGCAAGCCGATAGAAACCGTGAGCCATTTTTGTGTAGGGCGTAAGGAAGAAGAGCGCCAGGACTGATCCAAGATGGACAGCAAGCAACACGGGCATAATTGCCGACCAACCGAAAGCGTAGAGAACAAGCCCGCTTAACGCTACAAAGCCAAGCAGTAAGATGAATCCGATATCTCCACCCCAAGCTGAGACGTCGCCAAGATTGCGGTCCGACTTCTGTTTCAACAGGACCATCGCGCAGCAACCGAGAGTGAGCAAAACGCCCCCTTGTACGCCAAACAGCTTTGGCAATGACCAGAACCCGTAAGGTGCGTGATGGTCGAACCCGTAGTGCATGATCGTAGCTACTGAGGTTGAGGCAAAACACAGCAAAAACCCGTACATGATTGCATGATGCACGTGGCGGCGGGCGTGGCTAAATCGGTCTTCGTCCTCGAAATTGCAACCCTCGCCGTGGCCTGCGGCCAAGTCCTGCATCTTGCCAGCGCGTTTGAACGCAGCTGTCAGATCAGACATTTGGATAGGTTTGCCACCAACCTCCGTCCAATAGCGCCTCAGGCTGATAGCCAAGCTAAAGAGTGGCAACAAGAATGCAGGCGCAAAGATGGCGACCATCGCATTGTGGGACAGGACAGCATAGAACCCCTCTCCTCCGCTTGATCCAATGGCGCGAATTGCCCAGAACAACAGGGCAAATCCAATCACCAGAGCCAAGGCAATAGCCCCGCCGTGAGTGTGAAACCGGCGCGCCAGAGGCTGCGGCCAGGCGAAGCTTTCCCAGCTGTCCCGCCGCACTTCGGCCAGAGCTTTCGGCAGGTTCAGGTCAAACTCGTGCGGAGCTGTGTACTGACAGGCGTAGTAGCACCCCCTGCAGTTGTGACACAGGTTGGCCAATTGCGTGATGTCCCCATCCGAGAACGCGCGTTCCGCGTGCAGCGACGGGAAGACCGAACAATAGCCCTCGCAGTAGCGGCAGGCGTTGCAGATCTCGGCCTGACGGCGGGCTTCTTGAATAAGATCAGTTTGCATAAGCGGCTGCCTCACGTCCTGCAATGCGTCCAAAAACGGTTCCAATGGTCATGCCGAAACCGGCCAGATACCCCTGCCCCAGGATCGAACCCGCCATCGTCTCGCCCGCGGCCCATAGGTTTTTTATCTTGCCGCTGGGAGTCGAACACTGAGCCGTATCGTCGACCTTCAGCCCCAGATAGGTAAAGGTAACGCCAGTGCGCAGCGAGTAACCATAGAATGGCGGTTCGGAGATCGGGCGGGCCCAGTTGGTCTTGGGTGGGGTCAGACCGGAGGTCGTTACTCCGTCCAACTCGGTTGGATGAAATCCATTGGTGTCGCCGCATGCTTCGTTGAATTCAGCAACGGTTGCCTTCAGCTTGTCGGCAGGCAGGTCCATCATTCCAGCCAGGTCTTCCAAGGTATCCGCCTTTAGCGGCGGAAAGACCGAGGGCATGAACAGGTTCAGCGACTTGGCATCGATGATCACGTAGCCAACTTGACTCGGCTGCGCCGCCACCAGACGTCCCCAGATCGCATAGCGCTTGGGCCAAACGTCTTCGCCCTCGTCATAGAACCGCTCGGCATTCTTGTTCACGACGATTGAAAACGGAACGCAGTCCAAACGGGTAACGATGCCTCCGTCGAACTTCGGCGCACGCCCGTCAATGGCGACAGCGTGGCATTGGGTTGGATCGCCGACACTCTCGACGCCTTGATCCAAAAGATCAGCCAGCACAACCCCCCGGTTATATGGAGTACCCCGGATCAGGAAGTTCTTTGCAGGTTCACCCCATGCACGGGTCAGCCAATCGGTGTCGGCCTGAAACCCGCCCGAGGCAACGATGACCGCTTTGGGCGTGATGCGATGAGACTGGCCTGCATAGGCGTAGTCGACCCACTCGATCCGATCACCATTCAACTCCAGATGCGTGACAGCAGCTTCGTACAGAACATCGACACCCAAACCCGCGGCAGTTCGGTAATAGGCGTTCACCAGAGACTTCCCACCCCCCATAAAAAACGCGTTGGTCCGCGCCAGCGACAGTGTCCCAGACAGAGAGGGTTGGAACCGCACACCGTGTTCTTCCATCCACGGCAGGCATTCCTCGGAGGTTCGGATCGCGAGGCGAGCAAGATGTTCGTCGGTTTTGCCGCCAGTGACCTTGAGCAGATCTTCAAGATACTCATCTTCACTATATTCTTCGATCAGAGGGCCCAGAGGAGCACCATGCATACAACGAAAATTGCGCGTATGGCGTGAGTTCCCCCCACGATAGGGTTTTGGTGCCGTCTCGAGGATCAGAACACGGGCGCCTGCCTCGGCAGCAGTCATCGCCGCGCAAAGGGCTGCATTCCCACCGCCGATCACAGCGATATCATAAGCTTCCTTTTGGGTTGCCATATCCTGTCTACCTATTGATTTTCATCGGTTGTCCGGTCGCGTTCTTGCAACGCCCGAATACGCATCCGTTGTGCGGCCTGAATATGCGCGCGCATCTCTGTTTCAGCCGCTGCACCATCGCGGGCCTTTAAGGCAGCCATGACACGCTTATGCTCTGCCACTGCTGTCTCGGCCCGATCACCGTCCAGCAATTGAGATGGCCCAAGGATCAACAGCGCTTTTTGCAAAGACAACATAGACTTGGCAAGAAACCGATTCTTTGCCGCATCCAAAAGTGTGGCGTGAAAAATCCGGTTGATCCGAGCCGCCTCCGAGCCGGTGCCTGCCTCGGCCAAGCGATCGTTCAAAACGCCCAACTCGTCCAATTCGACTTCCGACGCAGCACGCGCTGCTAAACGGGCCGCAGTACCCTCGAGCACCGCGCGCATCTCATAGAGTTCCATTACTTCGGCGTAATCGAGGCTGCGTACGGTTGCGCCCTGCCGGGGCACATGAGTGACTAGCCCGTCGGCCTCCAACTGACGGATAGCCTCCCGCACCGGTGTGCGGCTGACCCCTAATCGTTCTGACAGCTCAATCTCACGCAGGCGTTCGCCAGGCAGCAGTGTGCCCTCGCGAATCTCGTCCAGTAAGCGCTGATACGCAGAATTGCCTTGTGGGCCAGGCTGTAAGGGGTCGTCTTGAATGGTCATCGAGCGCTCACTTGTCTTCTTGCGTCCAATTGTATACATTTGGATACATAGCGAGTCAATATTGTTGGAAGCCGCGCCTTGCCCACCCAAGACAAAACACCCTCTCTCCTGACAAAGCGGGCCGTAACACTGGTCCTTGCACTGCTGGGCACCGGCATTTTTTGGGCATTGAATCTGCCGCTACCCTTTCTGTTCGGCCCAATGAGCGCGTGTCTCATAGCCGCCCTGGCGCATGCCCCAATGGAAGGTTTTGGTCAGGTCTCGGTTGCAGCGCGCACCATACTCGGCGTTGCAGTTGGGGCTTCGATAACCCCTGCCCTATTTGTAGAATTGCCGAAGATGGCGGCGTCTATCGCACTGGTCCCGTTCTTCATCCTGCTGATCGCGTTGGTCGGAGTGCCTTTCTTTCGCAAGTTTTGGGGATTTGACTCCACGACGGCGTTTTACGCTGCCATGCCGGGCGGACTGCAGGACATGATCATTTTTGGAACCGAAGCTGGCGCCAACCCGCGTACGCTATCCCTGATCCACGGTACGCGCGTGCTGATCATCGTAACTCTGGCCCCTCTATTTCTGACGGTGTTCTACGATGCTCAACTCACCAACCCAATCGGAGAGCCTGCGGGCGACCTGCCGATGCATGAGTTGGCGCTGATGGTACTGGCCGCCCTTATAGGCTGGAAAGGCGGTGAGCGGATCGGCCTGTTCGGGGCATCCATCCTCGGGCCAATGATCCTGACGGCAGCCCTGTCACTGGCGGATTTCATTCATACCCGACCACCCCGCGAGGCCATCCTTGCAGCGCAATTCTTTATTGGCTGTGGAATAGGCGTGAAGTTCGTGGGCGTCACATGGGTCGAACTCCGCCGGGTGGTTGCAGCGGGCTTCGCCTATGTCGTCGTCCTTGCCATCCTTGCAGCCGTTTTCACCGCCGTTGTCACCACACTGGGACTGGGTCAACCGGTCGAGGCCTTCTTGGCCTTTGCCCCCGGTGGACAGGCCGAGATGACGGTACTGGCCATCGTTTCGGGCGCGGATCTGGGCTTTGTGATCACCCACCATCTGACAAGGATCGTGCTGGTTATCATCGGCGCGCCCATAGCGGCCAATCTTATCCTGCGCTGGTCCAAACCTCGGGGTTGATCATGTGAATAGGGGCACCTTCAGCATAGGCATTCACCTGATCAAAAATATCTGCGAATTGCAGGTCGAATTCGTCCACAGTCACAAAACCTATGTGCGGTGTCGCAATCAGGTTTGGGTGCGATAGCAAAGGGTCAGTCGGGTCGGTGAGCGGCTCGGTATCGAAGACATCAATTGCGGCCTTCCCCGGGCGACCGGCGTTCAGCGCGTCCAACAAAGCACGCGGAGCGATCAGCCCGGCCCGGGAGGTGTTCACAAACATCGCGCCCGGTTGCATCTGCGAAAAATCTGACGTTGTGATGATACCGTTCGTGTTGGGCTTCAGGCGGACGTGGACCGAGACAACATCGCTGTTGGCAAAGAACGCTTCGCGGCTTGTGGCAATCTGCACGCCGTCGGCCTGCGCGCGTGCCCGGCCTGCATCCGAAGACCACCAGACCACATCCATCCCGAATGCCTCGGCGTAGCCAGCAACAGCGCGGGCGATACGGCCATATCCATACAGCCCCAACTGCCGCCCTCTCAGGGTCTTGCCAACTCCGGCCTGCCAATGCCCCGCTTTGACAGAGGCCATCTGCGCAGGCAAGTCTCGCATCCCGGCCATGATCAGTGCCCAAGTGAGTTCGGCTGCGGCGTAGGACGGCGTCCCACCATGCATGTTCGAACACAACAACACACCCTGATCTGTACAGGCTTCGACATCGACATGAGGATAAACGCTGCGCTGACTGATAAGTTTCAGGTTCGGTAATTTCTCCAGCAAGGCGCGGGTGACTTTGGTACGTTCACGGAACAGGACAAGCACCTCCGCGTCCTGCAGTCGCTCGGCCAGAGTGTCAGTGTCTTCGACATGATCCGTCCATACCGTCACCTCATGACCGGTGAGTTTATCAAAGCAAGGCGCGCCGCGCAACGTGTCAAACCAATCATCAAGAATGTGGACCTTCATCGGCTTTCTATACCCTGCTCGGTGTTGAGTTTTCTTGGCGTCGGGACAAAATGACATGTGTCGAGAGCAGCAAGTGCATTGCGGACCCGTTCGCTATGATCCAGCAGATGGTTGAACTGCTCATCGCAGCCAGCAATCGGTGTCGGGTAGTCCGCGATGTCCCGCCGAAGAGCCGACTGCGCCAACCTGAGTTCTTGACGCGCGATAGCGAGGCATTCCGAATAGTTGTCCATCGCGTTCTCCCATTATGTATACCACAGTATACCATTTGGGTGACACCTGATCAACTCCCGTTCCAAACAGACCCAGGCACATAAACATGCCCGTCCGCCAGCTTGCGCGCGGTCCGTACTAGGCCCGCCGCGTCCACCGAGAACCCGTCGGCGGTGGAGAAGTCCACCAACACGTCGATCTTGCCCGAAGCGTGTTCCAGAATGACTTCTGCCGGGCTGTTAGTCGGACGATCCAGCAAGCCGTCCGCAACAGTCCCGGGCGTTAAAGCGCAAGAAGCCATGCACTGTGCCCCGGTGACAGCCATGGTCGGGTGGGCCTTCCACGGCATGAAATACCGCACTGCAAGCGTTCCGCCGTCTCTGGCAGGCGCGACTAGGCCGAATTTGGGTGTCACTGACTTGGAAACATCTCCCATGCCCATCTGTTGCCCGGCCTCAATCCGAACAGCCTCCATTCGGTCAAAAAAATTTCTGTCGGCGTCCAACTCTTCAGCGCTTTCATAACCCGTCAAACCGAAGTCGGTGGCGCGGGCGATGGCCATCGGCATGGCGACATCCATGCAAGTCAGTTCGATGCCCTGAACAGTATCGCGCAGGTTGCCCGTAGGCAGGAACGCTCCGGTGGCCGAGCCGACCACGCCCATGAAGCTCAGCTGCACCGGCGCTGAATGACCGGGAACACCGACAATCTCCGCATCGCCCTCATAGGTCAATTCGCCCCCGGGTGTATTCACCTTGGCTACAACCCGAGCCCCAGTGTTGACGGCCCGAATGCGAATTTCGGTTTCATCGCCTTGCGGATTGAACAGCCCCATTTCGATGGCGGCAGGAGCAACGCCGGACAGGATATTGCCGCAGGTTGGTTTGAAATCGACCAGCTTGTCCTCTACCGAGACCTGCGCGAAGAAATAGTCGATATCGGCCCAGTCATCCTCGCTGACCGATAGCATCGCGACCTTCGTAGTCACCGCCGCGCCGCCGCCGATGCCGTCGATGTTCAGCGACTGCCCGGAACCAAGGGCGGCGATCAGCACCTCGGCCAACGTGTCCAGATCCTCGGGCAAATCTGAGCGGCGAAAATACGGGCCTTTTGACGTACCACCACGCATGAAGATGTAAGGGATTGCGGTTTGAGTCATTTTGAATCCCTCACTTCAACGGCCAGGGTAGGCTGACCATGTCTTGCAACAGACCCGGCGGGAAATCGCGGTTCAGCGCGCCCGCCATCAGGCACATGAAACCGATGCCGCAGGCGGTCAGGATCAGTGTCATCTGCCAGCTTGCCCCGGCGCGGATACGGAAGAACGCTATCAGGAAGCCCAGCAGAGCGAGGATGAAGCCCACCACCCAGGTTGCTGCGATCAGGCTGGCGAACCACCCCAGCGTTGACCACAGACCATGGGGGGCGCTGGCGTCCTCACCGGCGATTTCCTTGTCGGCAAAGATCGCGTCACCTTCGGGACGTCGCATCATCTGGATCAGAAGGATCACGCAACAGAATAGCGAGACGCTGCCGATCACCAGCGGGATGATCTTGTCGGTCATGTTGTAGTCGGGGATCATGTTGGCGTTGACCAAAGCGACGATCAGATAGGCCATGATCACCAGCAGAAAGATAAGCGGCGCGCGTTTGGTACCTGCGTGAACGTCTCCTTCGGACATGATCATCTTGGCTTGTCGGATGCCCAGAATGACTGAGACCACGGTGACCACGATCAGGACGATCACGATCGGGCTGAAGACGTATTCCATGCCTTCGCCAAAGCTCTTACGGAACCGGAACGAAGCGATCTGGAATGCCTGGTTGGTGAACTTCTCAACCGGGTTCGACAGAACGAAACCGATCAGGAAGGCCGGGCGCGACCAGTCGAAACGGCGTAAAAAGATGCCGATCAGGCCGATCACGAACAGGGCCAGCAAGTCTTCGAAGTTTTGGCCGGACTGGAACGCTGCAAAGCTGATCAACATGAACAGGAACGGCGCCAGATAGGTGAAACGGATCGTGGTCAGCTTGGCGATCCCGCCCGAGGCCGCGATGCACAGGATGGTCCCGACGACGTTGGCCAACGCCAGCAGCCAGACGATAGAATAAGTGATGTCGAGATTGTCCTTGAGCATGCTCGGACCGACCTCGATATCGCCCGACCCCAGCAAAGCCACCGCGCCAATGAAAATCGCCATCGAGCCTGAACCAGGGATGCCAAACAGCAGAGTTGGCACCAGTCCTCCGCCCTCTTTGGCGTTGTTCGAGCTTTCCGGGCCGATGACGCCGCGCACTTCGCCTTTGCCGAAATTGCTCTTGTCCTTGGTGGATTGCACCGAGTGACCGTAGGCAATCCAGTCGACAACCGAGCCACCGAGGCCCGGAATGACCCCAACAACCACACCGATTATCGAACAACGAACCGACAGCCAGATATTGGCGAACCAGTCTTTGACCCCGTCCAACCAACCGGCGCCCAGCGAGGCTCCTTTGGCAATTGACCGATCCTGCCGCAGCAGTGAAACGATCTCGGGCACGGCAAAGATACCCAATCCCACGATGACCAGTTTCAGACCGTCCGTCAGGTAGGGAATGTCATAGGTCGCCATGCGCAGTGAGCCGCCCGCGTCAGCCTCACCAATCGTGCCAACCATCAGGCCCAGACCGGCGGCAGCGACGCCTTTCAGTGGGATGCGTCCTGCCAAAATGGCAACCATCGACAAGCCCAGAATGGTGATCATCAGCATCTCGGGCAGACCAAAGGCCAGAACGATGGGCCGCGCGACCAGGATGAACATGGTCAGAAAAGTTGCGCCGACCAAACCGCCGAAAAGTGATGAAGCAAAGGCCGCTGACAGGGCCCGCGCAGCCTCGCCCTTTTTCGCCATAGGGAAGCCGTCCAGCACGGTTGCCTGCGAGGCTGAGCTACCGGGGATACCCATAAGAACTGATGCAAAGGTGTCAGAGGTCGGAACCACCGCCACCATCCCGATCATCAGGGCCAGACCCAGGATGGGATCCATGCCGAACATGAAAGGCAGCAGCAGCGAAAGGCCGGCGATGCCACCGAGGCCCGGAAAGACGCCCACGGCCAACCCCATAACGACGCCGAGAATGAGATACCCCAGAACGATGGGTTGCAGGATCAGACCCCACGCGTCGCTGAGCGCAGGTAGAGCGGTGGCGAAAACCTCCATAGCGGCCGCCTTTCATAAATTGTCTTGTACTTAGAAAAGCGCGCGCCCTTCGTTGGGCACGCGACGACGTGTCGGCTTAATTCAGTTCGACGCCGTAGGCCTCTTTCAGCCAGTTCAGGACGTATTGCTTGGCATTGTCATCCACATTTGTCGCTGTCTGCAGTGCCGCTTTCGAACCGTCACCTACAAACACCGGATACTTGCCGACGCGCTTCGAGGAGATATCGGCAAAATCGCCCCGCTCGGTCACAGCTTGGAACGCTGCGGTATAGGCGTCGACGACCTCTTGCGGCGTGTCACCGGGCAGGAAGGCCAGCTTCTGAACCGGGAAACCTGCCACAAAGAAGGCTTTCCATGCGTCCCATGCTTCGCCGCTGGTTTCGCAGCCATCGGTGGCCTCACAGACCTCCTTGAAAGTCGGAATGTCCGGGAAGGTTGGATCGCGCACGATGTTGCCATCGGCGTCCAGCGCACCCCACGTCATCATCGGCACAGCTTGACCAGCCTCAACCAGCGGGGCCGAGCCGCCCAGATAGCCCGAGGATGTCTGGTAGTCGATATTGGCCTCACCACGTTCGAACATCAGGCGACCGTCACCGCGGCCCTTAATGCCAAAGACCGGCTCAACATTCATGCCCAGCATCTGCCAGGCCAGCAGCGGCACAAGGTCTAAACGGGTCGCGCCCTGCGAGCCGTAGATGAAATTGGTGTCTTTCAGCGCATTGGCGGAACCATCAAACTTGGCCCCATCTTCGGCGTTCAGATAGGCGACACCGCCGGTGCCCGACGCCATAACCGGAATCCAATCGTTGTATTCATAGCGCACACGCGGGTCGCTCAGCAGATACGGGAACTGTGTCGAGCCAGAGGTGCCGAACAGCAGAGTGCCGTCGTCATGGCTCTGCTCCTGAAACCAGTTAGCACCCTTGGTCGATCCTGCACCGGGCATGAATTTAACCACAACGGTTGGCTGACCCGGCAGCGCCTCGGACAGAAGCGGGGCAAAGAAGTTGGCCCATTTGGCCGACCCACCCGTTTCCGAGAACGGAATGACCCATTCGACGGTCTTGCCCGAGAAATCGACCTCGGCAGCGGCAGGCGCGGCGAGTCCGGCGGCGGCGATCAGCCCCACGAAGGCGCGACGAGTGAAGTTGGAAATGGCCATTGGTTCCTCCCTGTTGACCAGACAACCACGTTGACGCCCTCCGCGCCACCGTGATCGCAAATAGAACTGTGGGGTTGATTCCCCCTCCCATCTGGCAATCATGGACCGCCAACCTTGCGCGAAACTTGCAGGAGCCCGAATGCGGATCGTAATCGTCGAGGACAATGAGACCCTTGCTAACGCCATTGCCTATCGCCTGCGGGATCGGGGCCATGCTGCTGACGTGCTGACAGATGGCGATGCCGCCGATCTGTATCTGGAACAGGAAGGTGCAGATCTGATCGTTCTGGACATCAACCTGCCGGGTCGGTCAGGTCTTGAGATCTTGCGGTCGCTGCGCCATCGGGGCGACAGTGCGCCTGTTATCCTGCTGACCGCGCGCACCGAGACCAGCGATCGCGTATCAGGCCTGGATATGGGCGCTGATGACTACCTAGTGAAGCCCTTCGAGATGGACGAACTTGAGGCCCGCATCCGCGCCCTGTCCCGCCGCAAACAACTGGAGTACGGCACGCGTGAGACCATCGGAGACCTGGAATTCGACCGCACCGCCCGGCAGGTCAGCGCAAAGGGCCAAGTGCTCGATGTGCCGCGTCGGGAAATGGCAGTGCTTGAATGCCTGTTGGAACGACGTGGCCGGATCGTCCCCAAAAGTCAGTTGACCGACTACGTCTACGGCGTGGGCGCCGATGTTGACGATTCAGCCGTCGAGCCGCATGTGTCACGACTGCGAAAGCGCCTTCAGAATTTTGGCATCCAGATCAAGACGGCCCGTGGCCTTGGATATCTGCTTGAGGTGAAAAAGTGATCCGGCACGGTTCGCTCAGGCTTAGGCTTTTCATTCTGATCCTGACGCCATTAGTGCTGCTCGCAATCCTGCTTGGGTACTGGCGCTACACGGTTGCTCAACAAACGGCACAGGAGCTTTTTGACGACAGCCTGTTGTCCGCCGGTCTGGCCATTTCACGCGATGTGGCGGTGTCAGAAGGCGATGCCTTGTCGCCCACCACGCGCAGCTTGATCCGCGACGCGTCAGGCGGAGAGATTTTTTATCACGTGACCGGACCCGGCGGTATTTACGTGACCGGGTACGCGTATCCCCCGGCGACAGAAAACCCGTCGGAGCAAGACATTTACCAACCGCATTTTTTCGAAGCTGTTTACCGCAGCGAGCCGGTGCGTGTGCTGAAAATGACCGAACGGGTCACACTGGGTAATCTGGCGGGCGATGCGACGGTCACGGCATGGCAACGTCTCGCGGATCGCAACAACTTTGCCAATGAACTGTCGATCCGCGCCGCGATTCTGATGGGGATCCTTCTGGCCACGCTTGCCGTTGTCGTCTGGTTCGGTGTCGCGCGTGGCTTGCGGCCATTGCTGGATCTACAGGACGCCATTGATATTCGCTCACCCGACGACCTCAGCCAGATCAAACGCCCGGTCCCTGTCGAAGTGCATGGAATTGTCCGAACACTGAACCGACTGTTTGGGCAGGTCGAACACAGCATTAACGCCCATCAAGTGTTTATCTCTGAAGCCGCGCATCAGCTACGAAATCCGGCAGCCGCAGTCCAGTCCATGGCCGAGGCTCTGCGCGATGCAAAAACGGATGAGGACAGGGCCAAACGCATTGTTGAGCTTGTGGCAGCCGCAAAGAATTCGGCCACAGTCGCGGATCAGTTATTGTCATTGGAACGGCTACGGCAACCTACGCATCAAGATCAGATGGAGAAGATTGATTTCCGCTTGGTCGTCGAAGAGGCTTGCGCGGAAATGGGGGTGCACATCCTCGCAAAAGGGATCGATTTTGAGGTGTCGATGCCGGGCTCGGCAATTATGGCTTCAGGAGATCAGGTCTTCTTGACTGAGGCCATAAAAAACCTGCTGGATAACTCAGTTAAGCACGGTGGTACTCAGTTGAGCCGAATTTCTGTCACGCTGCGCCGTGATGGCGGGCACGTAAAGCTTACGGTGGCCGATGACGGAACAGGTCTTTCGCCCGACCAAAGCGAAGCAGCATTCAGTCGGTTTTCGCAGCTGGAGTATTCCCAAGGCAGCGGTTTAGGGTTGTCAATTGTTTCAGCGGTGGCGGAGCGCCATCGAGGAACGGTCGCAATCAATCAAGTCGAAAAAGGAGCGAGCATTACACTGGAGCTCCCAATAGTCCTGTAAGTCGTTTCGGTTTTTAGGAGCCCGAAACACTTCATGATCAAAGCGCATTCTTTACTACTGCAACTAAGTGCCTCTCCGTTACGCATTGCAATTGTCGTCGCACAGCACCCTGAATGGCCGGTTTCGCAACCATTGGATGATTGGCAAGATCATAACGAACCGCGAACACCGTTGAAGCCGTTTTATGTGAAGCGATCTCTGGTTGCGTAGTGGTCATTCAGTGGAACAAGTACGAAAGGCTGCCTCTTGGAAAAAACGGTCTTTTGATCATTCGACGCGAACTTGCCTTGTTGCGGTGCGTAGAGACATTGATGCGACGGCAGGTTGAACTTTCCTGCCAGTCCTATCGTATGTTAAACAACTATGTTCCATGTACATTCGCCAATGCCTTCGAAAGCTGGACTATTCGGGATCGGCCAGCGATCGAAAGCCGCCAACCCACTACGCCAGCGGTTTAGCCTCAGAGCTTTCGGCGCGTTCGACCTTGCCGATCAGAATTCGGTGCGTGCCGAAGGAAACAGTTTGGATGTGCAAGCAAGTAAAAATTGCTGTCGCGCCAGATAGAACCGGCAGGCCTGTCTGTTGATCAACCATCCAACGCACAGATGCGAAGTTACGCTGACCCACGAATTCGGAGGCACCGGCAAAGGCAAGCGCCAGCTTGTCATGCTGCTGCGCGATGTAGTTGACACAATAAACACCGTGTTCCTTAATCATCTCCAGAATGCGGCTTTTCTTGTTGATACAAATCAACACTGCTGGTGGCGCCGCCGTTAGGGAACAAACTGCGCTGACGGTGGCGCCATAGGGACGGTTTTCGCCGCTTTGCGCATTGCGTTTGTGAATTCGGTCGGGGCCAACATTTCGCCCCTTTCTGTTTCGAACCCTTCTGCCGGTGCCACCGCCTTGATCACAGGAACGAATTACTTACGCTTTGCCCAACGAAAACTTATGCAGGTATGTGATGCGACATGCCCTTTAAAACAAATTGGACCTTCTTCGGACCGGTGCATTGTCAAGACTTGAACCGGTTGGCTTTGACAGCAACCGAATGCGGCGTCTGCTGCCGCCGTTGCAGACTTTGATCGCCTTTGAGGCCGCCGCACGAGCAGCCGTTCCATAGGTCATGACCGCCTGAAAAGCCTCGACTTGGCGAATGTCCATGGCTGCCCCATTCCTTTTTGGCATACGTTAATCCAGATTTTCTGTTAATGGAGTTGCCTGATGCAGCGGTCGCAGGCCCCAAATGTTTAGGACCCCGTCAGACCACCAGGCTTGATCCAGATGCTTTGATCAGTGCTATAAGCACATAACCGGACAATTGTTCGACGTATGCGTCGGTTCAGGATCGGAGGCGCTCCAAGTGCTCAACCAAAACGCTTCATTTTGGGGCCCTAACGGTCTTCTCTGCACTTTCCGGGGGCGTTTGATCCGGTTTTCGAGTCTGACCCTATTGGTCATCGGCGCATTTCTGGCGGCAATTTCGTACCCTCACTCTGCGCACGCCTGCCCGGTTTGCGTCACGTTACCAAACGCATCGCTTGCCGATCATTTGATCGGGGCCGAGATCATCGTATTGGCTGCTCCGTCCGCCGAAAATCCATTTAGTTTTGCCCCGGTGAAGCTGATCAAAGGGACCCAACAGCGCCTCGAACGAGCGCCCGAGATTCCGTTTCTCATCGACAGCACAACCCGGGCGGCCTTTCGCACTGATCCGCAAATGCGCATTCTCTTTACCTACGGAGCTGTCAACAAAGATGCCGCGGGCCGCAGTTTTTCGCGCAGTTGGAAGAGAATTTTCACACTGACCCCCGAAAGGGAGAAATTTCTGGAAAGCCTTGAAGCTGCGGCAAAAATTTGGAAACCTGACGACGTAAGTTCTCCGGAGCGTGCCGCGTTTTTTGTTCACCACATAACCTCCGATGACCCCGTACTGCGCGACACTGCGTTGATTGAGATGGATCGAGCGCCATATTCTGTAGTCCAGTCACTTCGCCCAAGGGTGCCAAAAGATCAGCTGCTGAACGAGTTTCGCAATATTTACCGTATCAGTTTTGTTCCTGTCTCGATTCGACTGTTGGGTCTGCAGACAGGAGATGCCGAGGCGGTTTCAGTCGTTAGGTCTCGGTACCCACGCGCATTGCGTTCCAGTGGAGGTTACGTATACGAATGGGCGCTGGCCGGAATTGAAGTCGATCGATCGCAAGCAGTGGAAGCCATCGATAATGCGCTGAAAATGAAGAACCGGAATTTGGAAAGCAAGCGCGGTCTTATTCGGGCATTAGCGGATGGCGGCACGGCTCTCCCAAGCCTTCGAGGCCAAATTGTTAAAGTCTTTTCCACTGAGTTGAATAGCAGCGGCGACTTGGCGTTGGATGTCGCTATCGTCGCTCGTAACTGGAATATCGCAGAATTGGATGATCAGCTTTTGGCGATGCTGGAGAACGAAGACACCGATCCAGTGACCCGATTTGTTATTGAAACCAATATCTCTTCAAACCAGTGAACCCCGAGGCTTTGGGGTGGCCAGAGAACCAGCAGCATCGCTTAAGCCTTACGGCTTAGCCAGTCCAAGACCCTCTGCGCCGTCGCCTGCCATGTGTGGTCAGACTGAGGGCAATGGCGGCCACAAAGCACGTTTTCGACGATCCCAGGGTCATGGGCGGGATCTGTTGCGAAGTCTCTGACTGAACGAAGATTTTATACCTAAACTGCCACTTGTACTGTCAGTTATGCAAATTGAGCGATCGGACAGATGCCTGACTCAAGTTGAGCTTTGTAAACCAAGTGCATCACTTCAATGTCGCCCACTGTAGCAGGCGCTGAAGCATAGGCCTTGATCGAAACGTCCGATTACTTGGAAACGACGATCCATTTGCCAAGCGCAGAGAAGGTTAGCTTTCCGCCCGATTAACTAGAATAGCAACGCGTCCTGGCGCAAAAAGTACCGGCGAGGTCTGCACCGCCGCGATTGTTTTTGGGGCTGCAGGATTTGGACAAGCCACCCCCCTGGCCATCAGGGATAAGACGCTGCCTTCCCCCTCGGGCAGCCGCAGGCGTTTTTGTGCTGTCTGGTGCATACAGTGTACCCGGCCTGTCCTCATGCATCGTCAAAGACTTGATCGACGGTCTGGATGAGATCGACCTGATCGACATTGCAATTCTGCCGGGCATGGCCTATTCCGCACTCCACCTGCTCTCTAAGGCGCTCTATCCCTTCGGAAGCGATCGCTGCGGCATGGAGGTGAGTGTTTCCGGGAAGCTCGATGGGCATCTTATAACCCACACATGGAAGTTGATCGCGGAGAAAGGGCACGGACCGTTTGTGCCTGGCGTTATGTGTCGCGCAATCTTGCGGGAGCATGCCAACATCTATGTCGGTGCGCGCCCTTGCCTGGCATAGCTGCCAAGGCCGATAGTTGAACGCGCGATGGGAGATATGGAGATTCGAACCGGGTTGGTTGAATTGCCTGATCAACACGCTTTTGTTCCGCGACGCGCTGACAAGGCGGGCAGATACCTTGGGCAGCCAGATAGATCTGGAGATAAAATCTAGTATGGACAACTACCCAACCTTTTGGACGTTTCGTCGATGCCCTTACGCGATAAGAGCCCGGCTCGCACTTGCGAGTTCAAGTGTAAAAGTCGAGCTGCGCGAAGTTCTCTTGCGGGACAAACCAGAAGCTTTCTTGCAAACATCTCCGTCCGGCACAGTGCCCGCGCTTCGACTTCCAGACAAAGTCATAGATGAAAGCTTGGAAATCATGGTTTGGGCGCTCCAACAAAATGACCCGCAACGGCTTTTGGACATGCCCTCTGAAGGCTGGGACCTAATTTCGGCAAATGACGGCCCGTTCAAAACTGCACTGGATCACACAAAATACGCTACGCGTTATCCGGATCTAGACTTCAATGAGGAACGCAAGAAAGCGATGGGATACTTGCTCGACCTCAACGAACGGTTAGTTGGGCGGGCCTGGCTTTTTGGGGAGAGACCCACCCTAGCCGATGTAGCGCTTCTGCCATTTGTTCGCCAGTTTGCACATATAGACAGGGCTTGGTTTGATGCACAGAAGTGGCCAAGTTTAATCGCTTGGTTGGATCAGTTCCTAAACAGTGAAGCTTTTTTGCTGGTGATGAGAAAGTATGCAACTTGGTCAGAAGACGATGCGCCGATTTGGTTTAACGGCTGAATGCAACAAGTCATATTCGGCCCAAACTGGGCTTTGAGTGGGGTCTGGGTCGCCGCGATGCGGTATTCGCTGAAGCTGACATTCGCAGCAGGTATTGAGCTTCCCCAACTGAACTGGTCCACCACTATGCTTGCGCCATTTATAGCGGTAGCAAGAAGCTTTTCATAAATCGCATGATCCCTGTCCCCGGACCATCTCCACGGCGGGTTGAACTATCCCAGACGACTGCATCTTTTGGCGCTGTTTTGAGATTGTATCCACTTAAGAAAGTGTCCATCGTTGTAAGAGCGGCAAAAATGCTGAATCTTGTACTGCTACCCCAGGCGACCAGCTTGGGCATTGGAGCAGGTTTTTCCGCCTCAGATGAAGGCGTAAGACGCGCAGCCGCGGTGCTTCGAAGGATCAGGGTTCCTGGACCTTCTGCATAATAGTAGATCATACGCCCCAGTATCAGCGTCGAAAGACCCAGACTGGCAATGCGTCCCATTTTCAATGTTTCGCTCATTCTGACGAAATCTGAAAACCTGAAAATCACACGCTCACCAGGTTGAAGGGACCAAGAAACAAGTTCTGCAGGCTCGTCGACTTTCAGTTCCGCGTCAAATTCATCGGGTTTCTCTGCGCGGTTGCCCTCAATCCGATTCATCGCCCATGTACCGCTGGCAATGCGTGCGACAGGCATTCGAAACCCAAGCGGGCGGCGTCGGGCGGGCGGAGGCCCTTCCAACGTTACGCCCCAACGCGCTACAAAATACGCATCTTTTTCGGTAATGGGGATGCGGTAGTGCTGCCCATGGTTAGCCAAAACAGACGCTGAAGATGGGGGGTCATCTGGCAGAAACTGTGCATGCAGACTGGCGGCCCCGTTTGGCGCAAATATCACGCGCGAGAAAACAATAAGGAAAGTCTTGAGCAGAATAATGACACTGTACAACGTCAAAAGCAGCGATACGTTGCGCCAGGTTCTAAAGCCGCCTGTTACGGTCGATGTGGTTGTCGTGTGCGTGGTTAGATAAACCTGTTGGTAGTAGCTTTGAACCCGGGTTGAAGCATCTGACACGTCATCAGCCAGAGCGACATCGCTGGGGCAGTTTCGGGGCCTGTTCGGGTCAGACGATGCCAGAGTAATGCATCCCGCAAAATCGGTGGTGCCGTCTATCATTCCGGTCCGCGCATCCACCATCATCTGGTTGGCCCCTTCGACGATCCATTCCTTTGTCTTGCAGACAGGATCAAGTGGAAAGCACCAGCCCGGCTTTTCCAACAAGGGCAAGACCTCTTTGGGAAAGGCTGTATTCATCTGGTCTTTTACAGCTAGGGGTACACGAGCAAGGTCGTTCTTTGCGTCCCGTTCAACCGTCTTAAGGTTGAGACTCACACGTTTATGCACCGAAATCAGATACAGATCCGACCACTGATTGATAGCGCGTTCCAGCGGGTCCGCGCTTGGATAGCTACGGGACCAAGACTTGACGTACGGAACATGGCTGTCTTGCGCCATCGGCTCGCTTTCGATCACCCAGATAATTGCCCGGTTTTCTAACTCGGCCGTCCGGCGTTCAACATCGGCAACCATCTGTGGTTCGATCCACAAATTTACGAGCGCCCACCAAAACCCACCGAAAAAAACAAAAACAGCCAATGCAGGGCTCCAGAGTCGTAATGTCTTGCGACTGGCGGAGCGTAGATCCGATTTAGAAAGTGTTGTGACAAACTGCCAGTTGTCACGGACCATCATCCACAGCATTCGAACCAGCACCGATATCGTCAGGAACAACAGTGCGTTCACCGGTTTGGGTTGATAGCCAAAAAACATCATACCCAGCAAGCTGGTACCCGGCGCTGCACCGAAAAGTTGCGCAATCTGTGACCCAGCTACATCCAGAAACAGAATAGTGGTAAACCCTATGAATGACGTGGAAAGCAAATGACCGTGGCGCAGAAAAAGATAGGTGCATGCGGCAGCAAGAGCGGCATAAATCACGTGCGTGGTCATCTCAAATGCGCCGCCGGCCCCCATCGAATTGAACTGATAAATCAGCGACGACCACAACAAAAAGGCCGGAATTGGCCAAAGCGACAAACGCCCGAGCCGGATGACTAGGCCCGCGGAAACAAGCCCTGCCAACCCCAAAATACCAATGGCCGGATGCCCCCAACCACGCTGCTGATAAAGCGTTATTTGATCGGTAATCGTCGTCAGAACACCCGTCTTGCCAGTGGCCACCGGGTCCAGCACAAATGCATAGGACGCCAACATAGGGACCCAGCCAATAAACAGCAGGAACCAGAGGAGTTCTTGAAAAAACCGAGATTGTTGCGTTTCGATTTTGTTCAGCTCCGTGCAAAAGCGCTTCAAAAAATAATCGAATACATAAATTTCTAACGGCAACTATGGCGTCTGTGCTTAATTCTGACAAGATGGCATCCAAAGCACACTGAAAATGGCCTAGCTCACCGTGGGTTGGGCATTAAATACCCTGTTCTAAGGCCAAGTCTTGAATACCAGAGTCTGTGACGCCGCCCGTGCCTTCGATCAGAGCGTTGTTTACTTTGGCCCTATGGTTTGCATACGATTTCGATGAATTTTCCTGAAGTTTTTACGAAAGGTTTATTGTCATGACCGAGACGCTCAACTTGCACAAATTTGAACATCTTAGCCCTTTTCAGATCAAAGACGAACTCATCAAGCTGGCTCAGAAAGAGTCGCATCAGATGGCCCTGCCCTATCTGAATGCAGGGCGTGGGAATCCCAACTGGATCGCAACCAAAGCACGCGAGGCGTTCTTCCTGCTGGGCCAGTTTGCGATGACCGAGGCAAAACGGCACCGCAATGAACCTCAGGTCGGGTTGGCCGGAATGCCTCAAGGCAACGGTTCTTACGTGAGGTTGAAAGCCTATTGCGCCAATTCTTTGGAACAGAATGGACCTCCAGGTGCCGACACGCTGGCGGCAATGGTGGATTACGCCGCTGAAAAATTTGGTTTCACGCCTGACGACTTCGTCCTTGAACTAACCGATGGCATTGTGGGCGACCACTATCCAATGCCTGACCGATGCATGAAACACAACGAAGCCATTGTGCACGAATACATAATGTGGGCGATGTGCGCCGGGCATCGGCCCGAGGCAAAATTCGACATATATGCTGTCGAAGGTGGTACCGCCGCGATGTGCTATATTTTCAAGGCGCTTAAAAACCAGCGACTGCTTAACGCAGGCGATACAATAGCTTTGGGCACACCTATCTTTACGCCCTATTTGGAAATGCCGCTTTTGGAAGACTACGGGTTGAACGTGGTCGACATATCGTCAGAGGAAGAACACCATTTTCAGTTGACGGATGATCATCTGGAGCTCTTGGCCGACCCGAAGGTCAAGGCACTTTTCCTTGTCAATCCAGGCAACCCTTCGTCGGTTGCGATCAGCCCCGAGGTCATGGCCCGGCTGGTGCATTTCGTCAATACCCGACGTCCGGATCTGATTATCCTGACCGATGATGTCTATGGCACCTTCGTGCCAGACTTTCAGTCGGTGATGGGACATTTGCCGGAAAACACGATCGGCGTTTATTCTTTTTCGAAGTATTTTGGGTGTACCGGTTGGCGTCTCGGCGCAATCCTGGTGTCTGAAAACAACATCTTCGACAAAATGATTGCCCAAGCCCCAGCGGATACGCGTGCAGTCGTTGAAGCGCGATACGAAACGCTGACCCCTGATCCGTCCTCGTTCAAATTCATCGATCGAATTGTGGCGGACAGCCGAGATGTCGCGTTGAATCATACTGCGGGTTTGTCTCTGCCACAGCAAGTTATGATGACGCTGTTTTCACTTGTTGAACTAATGGACGAAGAGAAAAAATATCAGGCGTTTTGCTGGGGTATTCTCGATCACCGTTTCAATGAGCTGGTCGAAGGTTTGGGGATCGAGGTTTCTGACAATCCGCTTTTCGACAAGTATTACGGCATTATCGACTTTGAATTCTGGCTAAGGAAATATGTAGGTGAAGAGGTTGTGGAGTGGATTAAGGAGAACGTTCACCCTCTGGATATCTCATTCAAACTGGCGCAAGACCATGGGATTGTTCTGCTCAATGGGTCGGGCTTTGACGCACCAAACTGGTCGGCACGTGTCTCTTTTGCCAATCTAGATGACAGCGCCTATCGCCAGATCGGCCGGGCAGTTCGGGCGGTCGCGGTTGGCTATGTGCAAGCCTACCGCGCCGCGAAAGGCCTGCCACTTCACGGTTAGTTTGCGACTACGAACGCTTTGATCAGGGAACAAAGGCCACAACAAGCGGGCCCCAGAGCGTTAAAAAGATATTGGCGACCGCGTAAGTCATCGTAAACGCGGGGGTTGGCGTCGCGTTTCCGGTTTTTTCCAACAACGTCGCAAAGCCTGGGTTGCCTGAGCGGGATCCGGTTACGACCGCGCATGCCTCGACCGGGTTTTTTATGCCCAGAATAAAGTAGTTGATCGTGAACTGCACAATCATCGGCATCAAGGTGACGACCACACCCAGCAGGAGCAAGGTAATGCCGTATTGCTGGATGGCTTCCAGCGCCGGTTTGCCAGCATTCAAGCCAACAACGCCGACAAATACCGCCAGTCCAAAGCTCTGAAGGAAGTTTGCAGCGCCGTGGTTGATGCCACCAATCTTGGGTCGACGAATGCGCAGATAGCCAATGATCAATCCGGTCACAAGACAGCCAAGCCCCGACCCAAGTGCGACCTTCGTTCCAGCAATGACAAAGCTGATCTCACCAATCAGGTAACCGATGGCAACACCAATACCCAGAGCGATGAAGTTCGTAGCCGAGGCCGAGGGCGGCACGTAGCCTGCCAATTTGGCCACCCGGTTCAGGTCATCTTTGTGGCCAACGATGCTGATCTCGTCACCAGCGTGGAGTTCCGTATTGTGCAGTACCGGCACGTCATGACCCATACGCGTGATCTTTGAGATGTGAACTCCACGACGCTGATCGGCGGTCAATGCAGCCCTCAGTTCTGCCAGAGTTTTTCCTGTCAGTTTGCGATTGGTGATGATCACGTTGCGGCGTTCCGCCACGACAACCAATTCCGGTGGATATTCCCCGATTTCGCCGCTTGCGGTGTCTTCGAAACTGGTAAGTGAGGCGACAAGGCCCGAGACAACGATTACATCACCTGCCCCGACAACGGTTTCAGGTTCAGGCTCTACCGGAATTCCGTTCTGCATCAGCTTCTCGACAATCAGATCGCCGCCATACCGTTCCTCGATGGCCTTGACAGATTGCCCGGCAAGTTGCGCATCAGCAGTCACTTGATAGGCGCGCGCCTCAAACCGGTTCATTGGAAGAAACTCACCCTCCTCCAGTTTGCGACCGCCGCCGCTGAGTTTGCTGGCCAGTTTGATCGCTTCTTGCCGAAGATCGCAGCGCAGAATGATAGGAATGACGCTGACGGCCAGAATCGGCCCAATTGAACCAAAGATATAGGTAACCGAGTAGCCAACCGCGATATTGGTTTTTAGCTTTTCCGCTTCATCTGCCGCGAGCCCTAGCAAATCAATCGCGTTGCCCGCTGTGCCGATGATCGCCGACTGCGTCAGCCCTCCGGCAGCCAGTCCAGCCGCAAGCCCTTTGTCCAGCCCCGCCATGCGAGCCACGACGATCACGAAGAAAAGCCCCCAAGCCGTCATCATGAACGCCGCCAACAGTTTTGTCAGAGCCGAGCGGTTAAGGGCGGCAAAGAATTGCGGCCCGCCGTTATAGCCAACCATAAAAATAAACAGGGAAAAGAAGACGTTTTGCACATCAGTGCTTAGGGTAATGCCGCCGATCTGGCCTACAAAAACCGCGACCAGAAGGGTTCCGGCAATTCCGCCCAGTTCAAACTTTCCAACCCTGAATTTCCCAATGCCGTATCCTAGACCCAGGCAAAGGAAAAGCGCCATAATCGGAAACGCGCGGAGTTGTTCTGCTAAAATATCCATATCGAAATCCCCAGAGCTTCACACTGGTCAACTTAATTCAAGATACAGGGACTGATGATTTATAAAATACTAAATTTTGATTTCGACCACAGGCACAAGGTTACATGTGGCGCAGTGCTTAATTAACTGCGCCACGAGCTACAGACTTACCCCTTCGATCGGAAGGCCAGAAAAGCCATCACTGCAACGCCAGCGAGGATTAAGAAAACCTCACTGCCATGTGTGTGAAACGCGTGATCGGTGTGGGCCATCGCGGGCGTTGCGGCCAATGCGGCTAATGATGCGAGTCTTACAGATTTCATGCTTCGATCTCCTGTTTGCGTTGGTGAAGAAAGTCGCGGATGTCTAAAGTGGATTTATCATCCATAGAGACATAGATCAGCGACATATTGGTGCGCTCCTGCACCATCTGACCGGGGAAGGGCAGATAGCTCAGCTCGCGCGAGCCGAATGAAGGCGAGGCGGTGCCCACCTGCCATTCGGTCTTCAATTCGATGTCGATCAGTTTCAGCGCCTTGGCGCCGTCCTTGGACGGGCGTTCAAAGGGGACACCGGCCAGTTTCAGATAGCTGGTTTTGTCACCGGCCTGCAGGAAACCGTCAATGAATTGCGTGGCTAGAACCTGCAGGTCCGCTGCCTCATCCTCGTGATGCATGTGGCTGTGCAGGTGGTCGCCATGGGCGTGGTTGTGGCCATGCCCGTGATGGGCATGGTCATGATCGTGGTGGTAATTGTGTGGGTGATCATGTGGCATTCGACCACCTCCGCCCTTCAAATTCGCCGTGAGGGATGGCGACGGGTTTGTCGATGAACTTCTTATGCGCGCCCATCTTGCCGTTCGACACCAACGCGCCGAGAACATCCACGATCACGCGGGTGCCCATCAGGGCGGTGATATCGGATGTGTCATAAGGCGGTGAGACCTCGACCAGTTCCATGCCACAGATGCCTTCGGCAGCGATGCCCGAGGCAAGCGCCAGCGCTTCACGCGGAAGGAAACCGCCGGGTTCAGGCCAACCGGTGCCGGGGACAAAACCGCAGTCGATGCTGTCGATGTCGAAGGACATATAAACCATATCGACACCGTCCCACGCCATCTCCAACGCCATCTCGATGGTTTTGTCGACGCCCATCTTCTCCATATCGCCCATGGTGATGATGTTGGTCTCGCGCTCGCGGGCGACCTTGACGGCCTCACGCGGGACTTGCCAGCCGCCGATGCCGATCTGCACAAGGTTCTTGGCGGGCACATTGGGCAGGTTGGTGGAGTGAAACCACGGAGTCGTGTGCATCCTCTCATCCAAGTCTTTTTCCTGAATATCTGCGTGGCGGTCGAAGTGGACGATGCCGATTTTCTTCGAGGTGCATTCGGCGATCCCGCGCACACAGGGGAAGCCAATGGAATGGTCGCCCCCGATCATGATCGGCAGCGAGCCCGAGCTGAACACATGGCTGACCGCGCGGCTGATCTGGTCAAAGCTTTTCTCGATATTGGCCGGGATGGTGAACACGTCGCCCGCATCGCACAGGGTCATCTGTTCGCGCAGGTCGACCCCGATCTCGTAGTTGTAAGGCGTATATAGCGCCGAGATCTTGCGCACCCCCTGCGGCCCGAAGCGGGTTCCGGGGCGATAGGTGGTGCCGCCGTCAAACGGGATGCCCAGCACAGTGGCGTCATAGTCAGCAACCTCCAGCACGTCTTCGGCATAGGGGGCCTTGAGGAAGGTGTTGATGCCTGCGAAATGCGGCAACTCACCCCGTGCGAATGTGGGGATCGACTTGTCCTCGATGCTGTCAGCGCCGGTCAGGCCCATGCGCAGGGCCCAGCGGCGTTCCTCGTCCCAGCGGCCTTCGGGCAGGTCGGCCTCTTTCTGCATGGCCTTCCAGCCCGCCAGTTTGGTCAGGTCAGGGTGGTGTTGGCGCTTTTCGCGGCGTTCAAGATGAGTGCGCAGGTCCATCGGGTGATGGGACTGCGTGCGCTTTGGATCCGAAAACACGGTATGTCTCCCAAATCAGTATCCCGCTGTCGGGCGGGGAATCTCCGGGCTTTGGTGAACGCAGCATGCGGAGCCCGGCGGCGCATGATGCGGTTGTTCAGGCCCCTGCCAATGAGGGGTACTGATCGAGAATGTCCTGATACGGCATGCCCTTGTTACGGGCGTCGAAATCATAGGTGATCGTGGCTCCGAACAGGCCCGGATCGTCCGGGTCCCAGCGGGGTTTGTCGAAGACCAGAACCCGGTCGCCCAGCTTGAACCCTTCTTGCAGGTCATGCGTGACCATGAAAACGGTCATGTTGGTTTCGTCCCGCAATTCCATCAGGAAATCATGCATTTGCAGGCGGGTGCCCGGATCAAGCGCACCGAAGGGTTCATCCAGCAGCAGGATGCGCGGCCGCGCCGTCATGGCCTGACCGATGGCCAACCTCTGCTGCATCCCGCCCGACAGCGCCGCCGGGAATTGATCGGCCACATGGTTCAGGCCGATCCGTTCCAGCATCGCGTCTGCACGCGCTGCGGCCTCGGTGCGTGCAGTCCCGCGCAAACGACCAAAAGGCTGTTCAAAGCTTTCGCCCGCGATCAGGTTGTCGCGCACGGTCATATGCGGAAAGACCGAGTATTTCTGAAACACCACGCCGCGTTCGCGGTTCGGCTCGACTGCCGTGTCGCCACCATCAATACTGATCTCGCCCTTATACGGTCGCTCTTCAGCCAGCAGCATACGCAGGAAGGTGGACTTACCGCAGCCTGACGCGCCGACGATCGAGATGAACTCGCCTTCATCGACCGAGACACTGACCCGCTCCAGAATGGATCGGTCGCCGTAGCGTTGCCAGACATTGCGGACGGATACAAAACTCATAGTCCGGCCTCCATCCACGGGAATGCACGGCGCGAGGTGGTTTTCAGCGCCCAGTCGATCACGAAGGCCAGCAGGGTGATCCAGATGACGTAGGTCAGGATCACATCCATCGCCAGATAGCGGCGCACCAGAAAGATGCGATAGCCAAGGCCTACGTTCGAGGCCACCGCCTCGGCCGCGATCAGGAACAGCCAGGCCGAACCTAAGGACAGACGCATATTCGAAATCAAGCGCGGCAGAATCTGCGGCAGCGCTACACGCAGAGCAATCACCGAGGTCGAGGCCCCAAGCGTTTGCGCCTTGACGATCTGTTCCTTTGGGATCTCCATCACGCGCTGCGCCAGATCGCGAGTCATAAAGGGGGTGATGCCGATGACGATCAGAACAACCTTGGACAGCTCGCCCAGCCCGAACACGATGAACAGGATCGGCAACAGGGCCAGCGGCGGCACCATCGAAATCACCGCAACAAAGCTGGACAGCAGCGACCGCGCATAGGGCAGCAAACCGATGGCCAGCCCCAATACCAAAGACAGCGCCGCCGAAATCCCGACCCCGCCCAGCAAACGCGCCAGACTGGCGAACGTGTCATTCCACAGCAGGATCTCTTTTGACCGGCGGTCAGGTTCCGTGAACAGCCGGTGCGCCGTGTCCAGAATGGTTGAGGGCGCGGGCAGCAGCTTGTCCTGCGGGTTCGCTGTCAGCCGGATATCCGAGGCAACCGCATAGGCCACAAACAGCACCACGAAGGGCAGCGCGGCCAGCAGCAACGCTCCGGGGCGTCCGGGTTTGTGATTGATCAGGCGCATGAGTGGGCGATCCTTGGCACGTCGGGGGATCGGGGCAGCCGCGCGGGCCGCCCCGAAGCTTGCTTACAGGTCGCCGTCAGCGGCCATCTGCATGTAGGTCGTGTCAAAGCGGAACTTGACGTTACCCGCGTCGCCCGTGGTCGTGCCATCGGGATAAGCGATGCCCACGAAATCAGCGCTGGGAGCGCCTTCGCCCAGAATGCCTTTGTCGAACAGGAATTCGGCGACATTGGTCATGGTCTCCGGCAGATCCCCGGCGCTAGCCTGTGCGACGGCGGCGGCCGGGTCAAAGAACATCTCAGTCGCGGCAAGCTGCGCCTTGTAGCCTTCCAGATCGGTGCCCGAGGCTTCGGCCATGGCGGTCAGAACCTCTTCGTCGCCCGCAGCCATCAGCGCCATGACCTCATACCAGGCGCCTGCCACGGCTTTGCCGAATGATGGGTTGGCTTCAAGCGTTTCAGTGTTGACCACCATCAGGTCCAGAATCTCACCGGGGATTTTCGAGCTGTCGAACAGGTTCACTGCATCAGGGTTGCTGCCCATGATTTCGGACACAAGCGGATTCCATGTCACCACTGCCTCGACATCAGGCGTGGCGAAGGCCGCGATCATGTCAGCGTCCGACGTGTTGATGACTGAGGCCAGATCAGATTCCTCAAGCCCCACGGAATCCAACCCCCGCGCCAGCAAGTAATGCGACACCGAAAGTTCCACCAGATTGACCGGCTTGCCTTTGAGGTCTTCCAGGCTGCCTGCGCCCTTCATGATCACCGCATCATTGCCGTTGGAATAGTCACCCACGATCAGCGCGGTCGTATCAACCCCGCCCCCTGAGGGGATCGACAGTGTGTCCATATTGGTGGCCGAGACACCGTCAAAGGCACCGGCGGTGTATTGGTTGATCGACTCGACATAATCGTTGAACTGCACGATCTCGACATCGATGCCGTATTTTTCGGCCCATTTGTCCATGATCCCGCTGTCTTCCAGATACCCCCAGGGCATCCAGCCTACATAGATTGACCATGCCAGCTTGAACTCGGTCTTTTCCTGTGCGGCCAGCGGCGCGGCCAGAACACCCAAGGCAAGGGCGGTCGCGGACATCAGCTTAGTCATTTTCATGTCATTCCCCGTTGTCACGTCCCGCCAAAATCGTGGAGGGTTTCCGGACCGCTGGCGGAACAATGAGATCGGGCGCGGACGAAACCAGCGCAGTAACCTCCCGGGATTTTGGCCCGCCGTGTGCCTTGTCGGAGTTTGCCGACAAGGTGATGCTTCTTGGACCTGACCTGACGATGCCAGCGGAACCCTAAGCACCCTGCTCGTTCAAAATGCTCAGAGGTTTTGATCCTGACAACAAAGGTGCCATCGGTTTCTCGGATGCTGATCTGGTTGCTTAAAAATTAAACTAAATCCTGAACGCTTGCTGCATTGCAGGGCTCAACTGTACTTTGAGTTGGCGCGAGCCGAAGCATTACAGTTGCAAACTTAGACTACCCAGCAGCAAAATCATCGCGCACATCGGCGAGGCTGATTCTCAGCAAATTTGTTCTGAGCCTAGGCTGGATTCACAGCACAGAGTCCACAATACTCAAGTTGGATTATGCCGACGATGGTGAGTTGTGTCTGATTTGAGAAAACATGGTTTCAGCTGGATGGCTGCTCTGCTCATGATGACCTTCATGGCTGACGCAATGCCTGACGAAACGCTGGATTGGGCCGAGATGCCGGACCCAGCCGCGCAAGTCTTTGAAGACCCGTTTCGGATACTCGGCACTGAAGAATTTGACGATCTGGTTTTTGCAGTACGATTGCGCGGTAGACTGCAGCAAGAAATCGGCACCCCGGACGAGAGATTGAAGTGGCAGGAGCTTCTGGCAGAAACCGAAAACGCCTTGGCGGCGAAAGGCGTGGACATTGATTGGCTTCTGGATCAGCGTGAGGCTGTGACCGCACGGCGCGAGCGTGCTGCCACGGCTGGAAACCCCAAACTGGATGGTCGGTCCTTCACTGTATCAGGGTATGCTATCCCCGCTCCGCCTGACACTGATGGTCAGCCCGTGGCTTATCTTGTGCCCCAACTGGGGATGTGCAGTCATTTTCCTCCGCCACCACCAAATCAGATGATCCGTCTGCAATTGGATTCAGACTGGGTGCCGCGTTATATGCACCAGCCCATCCGGGTGACCGGAACTTTGGCCATCGCTCCATCAGATCAAATGGTAATGGTCGTCGATGGATTTGTGCCCATGCGCGCAACATTTCAGATGACTGCCGAAAAGGTCGAGGTTTTGGAAGACGCACAGGACGCTCAAAGCCGGATCGAAACCCTTGCTGATCGCATGCGGGCGGCCCGCCACCGTAAATCCGGCGGTGCCGACCAGCTGGATTGACGGTGCAAGCCGAGGGGGGTTACCGCGCTCGTTTTATTGACAGCGCGTTAGAACCTCTTGCAGAGTTGCAAACATGGGAATCGTGGTAGTTTCAGACATACCTACTATGGCCGAGGGCTCACAGCTGGGGCGCCGCGCGACTGGCTGTGACTTGGTCGTGTGACCGTCACTAGGTGAAACGTCGTTGGGTCCGCTGTCAGCGCGACACAGGCTCAAAATCCCTTAACTCAATCCTTATGGCTTTGAATGAAACCTGAAAACGGCCTGCGTGTTGCAGTCGATATTGGTGGTACATTTACCGACACGGTCCTGGTCAACGCACATGACCAGATTTTGGCAACGACCAAAACGACCACGACACCCAGCAACCCCACTTTGGGCGCGCTGCAAGGTGTCCGGCGTGTTATGTCAGATGCCAACGCAAATTGGCGCGACATCACCGGATTTATTCACGGCACAACCCTTGCCACAAATGCGTTGATCGAACGGCGCGGTGCTCGGGTCGCGACCGTGACAACAGAAGGGTTTCGGGATATTCTGGAAATCGCCTATGAGCGCCGTTACAGCCAGTATGATATCAACCTGGTCAAGCCAGACCTGATCGTGCCGCGCACGCGCGCCTTTACAATCCGAGGGCGGATGGATGCGCGTGGCCGCGAACTGTCCGGGCTTGCAGAGGAGGATGTCACACGGCTTGTTCGCGACTTGTCCGACTGTGGCGCCGAGGCTCTCGCGATTTGCCTTTTGCATGCCTACGCCAATCCGGCGCATGAGATCAGGTTGCGGCAGCTTTTGTCCAAGGCTTTGCCAGAGGTGGCGATTTCCTTGTCGCATGAGGTCAGCCCCGAGGCGCGAGAATTCGATCGACTGTCGACAACCATTGCCAACGCGTATGTCCAGCCGCAGATGGCAGACTATTTGTCGGACTTTCAAACACGGTTTAACGCCGAAGGCTTAGATTGCCCTATTCTAATGATGACCGCAGGCGGAGGTATGACGACGCTCGAAACAGCGGCGCGCCTGCCTATCCGTTTGGTCGAGTCCGGCCCGGCCGGAGGCGCAATACTTGCGGCGCGGGTTGCCGCCGAGACGGACGAGCGGGAAGTTCTGAGCTTTGATATGGGCGGTACGACGGCCAAACTCTGCCTGATCGACGCCTTTCGCCCACAGACCGCGCGTAAATTCGAGATCGCCCGCGCGGCGCGTTTTATCAAGGGATCGGGTATGCCCGTTCGTATTCCGGTTATCGAAATGATCGAGATCGGCGCGGGCGGCGGTTCGATTGCCCATGTAGATCGTTTGGGGCGCCTGCATGTCGGCCCGCAAAGCGCTGGTTCTGAACCAGGCCCAGCGGCGTTTTCCAATGGCGGCACGCAGCCTACGGTCACTGATGCGGATGTGGCGCAAGGGTATATAGATCCGGACCGGTTTGCCGAAGGGCGTCTAAAAATAGACACGCACGCTGCGCACTGCGCTTTGGACCAGAGCATTGGAAAATCGTTGGGATTGGCGGCAGATCAGGCGGCGCTCGGTATTAGCGAAATCGTTGACGAAAACATGGCCAGCGCAGGCAGAATGCACGCTGTGGAGTCCGGCAAGGATTTAACTGCGCGCGTTATGATCGCCTTTGGCGGCAACGGGCCGTTACATGCCACCCGAGTAGCTCGGCGCGCGCAGGTCGACCGGATCGTTATT
The DNA here is from genome assembly GCF_059609525.1 of Ruegeria sp. YTSC325. Classification (NCBI taxonomy): domain Bacteria; kingdom Pseudomonadati; phylum Pseudomonadota; class Alphaproteobacteria; order Rhodobacterales; family Roseobacteraceae; genus Ruegeria; species Ruegeria sp. YTSC325. The sequence continues at coordinate 38,976 of NZ_JBXWLY010000013.1, read as the reverse complement.
CCACACGACCCGGGCGTGGGCTCAGCGGTCGGGTTTCTGTTCGCACCGGTGTCATTCGAGATCATTCGCTCGCGTTACACAACACTCGATAAACTCGATTTGCAGGATCTCAACGCGTTTTTTGACCTGATGTTGCAAGAGGCCCGGTCTGTTGTTCGCAGCGGCGCCCCAACTGGCGCGCTAGTGCAACGAAGGCGGGCCTACATGCGGTATCACGGACAAGGTCACGAGATAGAAATTCAGCTGCCCAATAGGTCACTGCAAGAAGAAGACATTCCAGAACTGCACCATAGTTTCGAGAATGAATACATCAGACAGTTTAGCCGCGCAGTTCCGGGCATGCGCATCGAAATCATGAATTGGGGGCTTGAAGTCTCATCGCTTCCTCCCGCTTTAACACCCGCTGCGGCTTCGGCAAAAAAACGTCAAGCCAAGCCTCACGGCTTTCGGTCAATCCTGTGCGACGTCACTGGTGATTGGCGAAAGGCAGGTCTCTATGACCGCGCCACTCTGAAACCGGGTGATCATCTTGCAGGACCGGCTTTGATTATGGAACCGCAAACAACAACCTTGGTCAGCGCTGATTTCTCGGCGCGGTTGGACGAGGCCGGGAACATCTGGCTGGTCCGTAACGCTGGAGGATCATGATGAATCTGTCAGAAACAAGGTTGCAGGTCATGTGGAACCGCCTGTTGGCGGTTGTAGAAGAACAAGGACAAGCGCTGATCCGCGCCGCGTTTTCTCCGATCGTGCGAGAGTGTGGCGACATTTCGGCCGGGATATTCGATGTGCAGGGGCGGATGCTAGCGCAGGCCGTTACAGGAACCCCGGGGCATATCAACACGATGGCCGAAGCGGTGAAAACCCTGCGTGGCCGCTTTGCCGTGCAAGATATGCAGCCCGGCGACATCTACGTGACCAATGATCCCTGGATCGCATCTGGGCACCTGAACGATTTCCTGCTGATGATGCCTGTATTTCTGGATGATACGGTGATTGGTTTTACGGCCTGCACGTCTCATCTGGTCGATTTGGGCGGTCTGGGTATGGGGCCGGAAGGATCGGATGTTTACGACGAGGGGTTGCTTATTCCACCCTGCAAACTGGTAGAGGCCGGCACTGTCAACGCTCTGCTGATCGAGATCGTGAAGGCAAACTCACGTGAACCTGTTGCAAATGAAGGTGACATTTACGCCTTGATTGCATGCTGCGAGGCCGGAGCGGTTAGATTGTCTGGCATGATGCAAGAGTTCGGCATCAATCGGCTGGATGAATTGGCAAACTATATTATCGAAACATCGTATCGCGGCACGCTTGACGTCATCGCTGGATTGCCGAAAGGCACATGGCATAACGTACTGAAAGTAGACGGGTACGAGCGCGAGATTGAACTGCGCGCCGCCCTGACGATTGAGGCGGATAAGATCGTTCTGGATTTCAAGGGTACTTCGGGACTGTCCAGCAAGGGTATCAATGTACCCCTGAATTACGCGACCGCCTATTCGGTCTTTGCCCTGCGGTGCTTAATAGGCCCAGATATTCCCAACAATGCAGGATCATTGGCGGCTTTCCTCGTGTCGGGGCCGAAAGACTGCATTCTGAATGCGCAGCCGGGTGCGCCTGTTGCAATGCGTCACACGCTGGGCCAGATGACGCCGGATCTGGTGTATGGGTGCCTCGCGCAGGCCCTACCCGATCGCGTACCTGCCGAAGGCGCGTCGTGCATGTACGACCTGCCTTTGCGACATGCGCCCGAAGCGCCGCAGACCGGAGGCGAACAGTTCGCGCTTGAGTTGGTGTTCAGTGGTGGTACTGGCGCGAGACCCGGCTTGGATGGCCTCTCGGCAACTGCGTTCCCATCTGGGGTTTGGGGATCGCAGGTCGAAACGACCGAAGCGGTCGCACCAGTATTGATAACCCGACGAGAATTAAAACCAGATTCCGGCGGGGCGGGTCAAAGGCGGGGCGGTCTAGGGCAGCATATCGAGCTTCGATCCGCTTGTGACGCAGACCTGTTGCTGTTCCTTTCAGTGGAACGGGTTAAAAACCCAGCACGTGGGCGATCAGGTGGATTAGCAGGTGCCAATGGGCGCATTCGGATGGGCCACAATAGTTCTGACTTGCCAGGAAAAGGTCAGGTCCGAATACAGGCGGGTCAGACTCTTGTATTCGAAACACCGGGCGGCGGAGGTTTTGGATTACCCCAGGACCGTAGCCGAACCGAGGTTCTGCGTGACTTAGAGGCGGGTCTGATCACGGAGCAGTTCGCGCGTGACGTCTATGGGGTGGAAACATGATCCAACCAGTGTCGCATGTTTCAAGACTGTCGCCTTACGCGCTTGCTGAATTGAGCGATCTTGAAGGTAGGCGCTTAATATCCCTGGCGCAAAATGAAAGTCTGACACCGCCCAGTCCGCTGGCAGTTTCTGCCGCTGCTGGCGCTATGGAAGCAGGTCATCTTTATCCTGATCCCGATTGGCGTGATCTCCGCTCGGCACTGGCCGCGCTGCACGATCTGCCAGCCGCGTGGATATTATGTGGCAACGGGTCTATGGAGTTGATCTCATGTCTGGCCCAAGCCTACGCAGACGAAAACTGTTCGGTACTTGCACCGGCACATGCATATCCGTTTTTCAAAACCGCCGCACAAGTCGCGCGTGCACGTTTTGACACTGCCCCAGAAAAGTCGCGCGGAGTATGCGTTGATGCGCTGATCGACCATGTTCAACCCGACACACGTATCGTTTTTGTTGCCAATCCGGGAAATCCGACTGGTACCGTTATCCCGAAAGCAGATCTTGTGCGTTTGCGTGAGGCTCTTCCAGATCAGGTGTTACTGGTTGTTGACGAGGCTTACGGCGAATATGCGGACCATCTTAACGAGCCTATCTTTGATCTGGTCGAACGCGGTGACACGGTTGTTTTGCGGACGTTTTCCAAGGCCTACGGATTAGCGGGTATGCGGATCGGTTGGGGCGTGTTCCCTTTGGATATCGCGACACAGACCCGTAAGATTATGAATCCAAACAACATATCAGTGGCGGCTCAGGCTGCGGCGATAGGCGCGTTGAATGATCAGGACTATATGAAGGCCACTCGGTCAGCAACGATCCAACTGCGCGACGATTTCGCGACAAGACTACGCCGTGCGGGTTTCGAGGTTCCAGAAAGCTTCACCAATTTCGTGTTGATCCGCTTTGCAAACCCCCAAGATGCACGATCGGCCAATGATGCGCTTCGGGCCTACGGCATCATAGCACGTGGTCAGGCCGGGGCCGGCTTACCCGAATGCCTGCGGATCACTGTCGGCCAATCCGCCGAAATGGACCGCACGGCCCAACTGTTGGAAGCATGGATCGAAGGGGACACACCATGAAGCATTCCCGAGGGCTGGCTCGTTTCGGCATTCTTGTGCCCTTCACGAACACCAACCTTGAACCTGATATGTATTTGTTGCGCCCCGACGGGGTGTCGCTGCATTTCGCGAGAATGGGCGGTTATGATCAGGATGAGATTCCTGATGCCGAACAGATGCACGGCCTTGGAGCCGCAAATCTTGAAGAGCCGCTTCGTTTGCTCCAAGGGGTCCGGCCCGAGGTCATACTTTATGGATGCACATCTGCAACCCTGACCCATGGGTTCGCCTTTGACCGCACACTTGCGGCCCGGATTAAAGCCGAATGCGGAGCCGAGACTGTAACCGCTGCCGGAGCAATCGTGTTTGCACTGCGATCACTGGGCGCGAAAAATATCGGGTTTGCTTCGCCGTATGTCCCCGCAATCAACGACCTTGCCGTCAGTTTTTTGACCGAGGCCGGAATCCACACGGTCAACCGCTCGGAAGTCGCAAGTACGTTGGACAATTATGGACAGGGCACGATAGGCCCCCAAGCCGTGTTCGAACTTGGACGAGCTGCAGACCACCCGAAGGCTGATGCGATTGTTCTTTCCTGTACCGATATGCGCAGTGTCGAAGTTATCGACCAATTAGAACAGGCATTGGGCAAACCAATTGTCACGTCAAACCAAGCAATGATGTATCAGGCTCGGCACATCATGGGTCTTGCCAATTCTGTGCATGGGTATGGAAGGTTGCTGCAAACGACGGCGTCCGATCGCCCAGACACTAGTCACGAAATGCCTTCGCAAAATAGTCTGCCATAGGTTTGACCAAATACCCCAAAGGGCTGCGATCCGCGGTTCGGATGAAAGCTTCAACAGGCATGCCAGGTACAAGAATCGATCCTTCTGGCAGCCTTCGCGTTTCGCCTTCGTTCAATGTGATCTCGGCCCGGTAATATCGCAACTGACTGGTGTTATCCTCGAAAGCGTCTGCCGAAATTGTCACAACGCGACCGCTAAGTTCAGGTGTTTTGCGCTGATCCAGCGCTGGAAAACGCAGGGTGACCAGTTGGCCGATACTCAGCTTGTCAATATGAATAGCCTCAACTTGTGTGTTGATCACCAATGGTCGGTCCTGCGGCACAATGAACAGAACCGGATCCGCCTGTTGGACAACGGATTGCAGTGCAAAGACCTGCAGACTATACACTACGCCTGCGACCGGAGCCTTGATGTTAAGGCGAGCCAGACGATCCAAAAGAGCCCGGCGTTCTTCCCGCAAACCCAACTCACGAACCGTCAGGTCGCGCAACTGGGATATAGCATCTTCGCGCTGAGCAGTGGCGAGCTTGAGGATTTCGATTCCAATCTCGGTGATCCGCACCTCGGCTTCTGCCTTACGCGCCTTGAAGTCACCCATCTGGCCCGACAGGTTGGCATCTTCTCTTTGCAAGGCCAAAACACGAGACGCCTGCGCCAGGCCGCGATCCAGCAGCTCTTGCTGCCCGGCCAACTCTTGTGTGATTAATTCAAGCTGCCGGGACAGCGCCGCCTCCTGTGCCGCCAGACCATCTATCTGGTTCTTTATCTGATTGGCGCGCTTCTCAAGTTGGGCGATCTCGTTGCGCGTCGATGCCGCGCGCGCGGAAAACAGCCGCTTTTGACCCGCAATCAGATCCGCAGCATCTGAGTCTTTGGCCGCAGCTTCCGACAGAATAACGTCAAACCGGATGGATTCGCGCCCATCCCTTTCAGCTTCTAGCCGTCCGCGGCGGGCCATCAACTCATAGAGCTGGTTTTCAGCGATGGCCAACTCGGACTCCAAAGCGCTTGGATCCAGACGAATTAGGGTCTCACCTGCCCTGACCACGTCTCCTTCATCCACCAGAATTTCTGCCACCACGCCACCATCGGGGTGCTGAACCACCTGACGGTTCTGATCGACCTCAATCTGTCCGCTAGCGATGATCGCGCCCGAGATACGGGCAAGTACCGCCCAGGCGCCAAAACCTCCAAGTAACAGAAACAGTGTCAAAACGCCCAGAATTAACGGCCCCTTCGCGGACCATTGCCCGTTGTTTTGCTGAACCGGTCGGGTCACTGGACACCTCCCTGCGCATCTTTTCGGGCGACATCACTGCTGTTCCTGACCACTTTTCGCAAAACCTCGTCTCGGGGTCCAAAGGCCCGTACAGTTCCGCCATCCAACATCAACAACAGATCGCATTCTGCCAGAACCGCGGGCCGATGCGCGATAATCAACAGGGACTTGCCATCAGCCTTGAGCCCCCGGATCGCCTTGTTCACTGCTTCGCTTCCCTCATTGTCCAAGTTCGAGTTCGGCTCATCCAGAACAAGAATGACAGGATCGCTATACATCGCTCGGGCCAGACCAATGCGTTGAATCTGACCACCAGACAGACGATTGGCCGTGGCCCTGACAGGCGTGTCATAACCCCTTGGCAACTTAATGATCATTTCATGCGCATCCGCCTTACGCGCAGCTGATACCACCTTTTCAGCTTCGGGGTCCGGGGCCAGTTTAGCTATGTTCTCGGCGATTGTTCCGTCAAACAAGGTCACCTCCTGCGGAAGATACCCGATATGCGACCCCAGAACATCTGGCGTATACTGATCAAGACTGGCCCCATCCAACCGGATGTACCCCCCTGCAGAAGGCCATACGCCGGTTAACGCCCTTGCGAGGCTTGATTTACCAGCACCTGACGGACCGATCACCCCCACGGCTTGCCCTGGTGAAACAGCGAAGTTGACAGCTTTTAGGACGGCTTGCGTTTCACCGGGTGGAACAATGGTGAGGTTACGTATTTCAAGTCGAGCTTTCGGCGTTGGCAGCGGTGTTCGCTTTGTTTCGATTGGAACCGTTCCCAAAAGCTCGGCCAGTTGTCCCCAGCCTCGCATAGCAGCCTGAACCATTGGCCATTGACCGACGATCTGTTCGATAGGTGCAAGGGCACGGCCCATCAGGATCGAACCTGCAATCATTGCCCCTGGCGTCATCTGACCCCGTAGCACAAGCAGTGCGCCAAGCCCCAGCATTGCAGATTGTAAGAACAGTCGGAATGTCTTTGTCGTGGTGGTGAACGTCCCTCCAAGATCGGCCGAGCGCATATGTTCGGACAATGCGTTGTCACGTGCTTTGCTCCACCTTGTAAAGGCTGCGCCACGCATTCCCAGCGCCTGCACCATTTCGGCCTCATTTTGCATTTGGTCCGAGATGACTTGCGCCTCGACAGAAGCCCGGTTGGCCGCTTGACTAGGTGCGCGCGTGGTGACCTGGTTGATGACGGTTACTGCAATAAGAATGACCCCACCGACGAGGGCCAGTATGCCCAGCCAAGGGTGGAAAACCCAAATTCCAAGGAAAAATACCGGGGTCCAGGGCAGATCAAAAACCGCTCCGAAAACTGGTGACGAGAACAACCGCGAAATGGCAACCAGATCAGCTGGACCGGCAGTGTTATCTGATTTCCCCGGACCTGACGCCCTACGCAGCGCCGCATCAAAAACACGAGGATCAAGGTCGGATTGGAACCGCGCGCCTATTCGGCCCAAAAGTCGACCTCGCGCGTAGTCCAGCAATCCCATCATACCGTAGAGAAAGACCACCAGCACAGAGAGGGCGACCAGTGTCTCGACCGAGCGGCTACCCAAGACGCGATCATATACCTGGAGCATGTATAGCGGGCCAGTGAGCATCAACAGGTTCGCAAAAAAGCTGAAAATGGCGACACACCAAAACAGGCTGCGGCTTTGACGCCGTGCACCGCGCAATTCGGCGCGCCCCGCCTGAATCTGCCTGGCCTCTGAAGGTGCCATTTTTTGCCTCGTCTTTTCAGCGCCTTAAGCCAGAAGTATCTTCCTGGCTTTGCCAGAGCCCGTTGCCTGAAAGCCTATGAGAATCCAACTCAGCCTAGGCATCGGTTTCGGACGTTTTTTCCACGTGTTTGTAGATTTCTTTCTCTTCAAGCACCTTGATCATGGTTGAAATCTGCGCATGGCATTGCAGAAGCGCATGAAGCGACATGTTGATCATCAGGGTGTTTTCGCTTGCCGGAGCTTCCCCCTCGGTCGCGGATTTTTTCAGACACCCACAAGTGACACGTACCACTCCGTTGATCGTCGAGATATCCGTGATGCCATCAATATAAACGTGTTGCATTTAACGCTCCTTACGCAGAGGGATGTTAGTGGCCCGGCGCAGGACAACGCGCCGAGCCGGGGGGATCAGACAAAGACCAGATTGTCGCTACTGAGGATCGACAGATCGTCGTATATTGACGAAACTTCCTGGAAAGCACCGTTTTCGATACTGCGTGTTGCGGAAGTGTTACTGGCTGCAAGATCGGCCACGCCTTCACTGAGATACGCGATCGTTGCATCAACTCCGGACTGGATTGCGGCAACAACATCAAACTCGGTGAAAGGGTCTTGCGCATCAGTCGAGTTTGAAATGAGCTGCCCGAACGTGATCTCTGAGGTGCTGTCATGATCCACGACGCGGATTATGTCGTCACTGCCGAACTGGTTGATCTGCACCTGACCCAGCGAGGCCCCGTCAACCACAACGTCAATCGTGTCATCCGCATCCGAGAAGACAAGGTTGTCGGTAGCGATATCGGTGGTATCCCCGTTGGCAGTACGGAAGATCAGCACATCGACAAAAGCATCGTTGCTGAGAACCGATGCGGCGGACCCCGAGGCATCTCCTAGCACCCCGTTTTCGACGTCGTCGAAATAGGTGCCGAATGCTGCGTCATCGCCGTTGGACAATTGCGACAGACCTTCGCCTGTTGTCGCCGCCAGAGCAGATGCGCTGTCCTGCAGGTTGGTCTGAATCTGGTCGCTAACCACAAAGCGCCCGCTGCCCAGCGTATAGATATATTGGTCCGCGCCGCTGCCACCAAAGGCCACCGAGTTCCCAAAGCCCGCCACGAACACATCGCTATCCGCGCCGCCGTTCAGTACCGAGTTTTCGACAAAGCTGAAGACGCCGCCCAACGCGGCTGATCCGCTGACTTCGAAGGATTCCAGCACTGTATCCAGGGCGCCAACCACATTTGCCAGCGCTTCCGACACAACCGAAATCCCCGCGTTGAACAGGAAGTCCAACGTCCCGGTCCCGAAGTTCAGGAAGACGTCCTGATCGTCGCCACCATCCAGATATCCGTTGCCGATACCAAGGAACACATCGTTCCCAGAACCCCCAAGGCTAGCATAGCGCGCGCCGACGTTGATGATGGTGTCATCCCCAAGACCACCGGTTGTCAGGCTGGCCACACCTATGGTGATGCCGATATCATCACCCGACCCCAACGAGGTCAGGTTGCGCGATCCAGTGCTGACCACAAGATCATCGTCTCCGCCGGCCAATACTGTGTTATAGAGACCGGCAACAAAGATGCTGTCATTGCCTCCGTTGCCTTCGATCTTGTTGCGGCCACCCAAGGCAAAGATGATGTCATCGCCATTTAAGTCAGTCTGTTTGTCACCGTTGATTTCGGTTTTGACCCCCAACACAAGGGCAACGTCGCTGCCGCGCCCCAGATCGACGGTGTTCTCTTTACCAATGCTGACCACGATGTCGTTGCCGCCACCGGTGCCGGTGTCGTTTTTGACCCCGACGCTAAGAACTGTATCGTCACCGCCGCCGGTGCGGACCTTGTTTTCCGAGCCGATCGCGATGGCAATGTCGACGCCACCATTCAGATCATTGCCATTGTTGGACGAGTCGATGTCGTTCTTCTTGCCGATGGCGATCAGAATGTTGTCGTCGGTCACGCCGGGTTTGGGATCAGTGCCGCCGCGGACGGTGTTGGATTCCCCAATGGCAAAGACAATATCGTTGCCCGCCCCGCCATTCAGGCTGTTGGTCTTGCCCACGGCTAGCAGGATATCCGCACCAGCGCCTGCGTTGACAAAGTTGCGCTCGGTCCCGAACACGGCGGCGGCGTCATTGCCCGCGCCCAGATAGACACTGTTGGCTTTGCCAAGAACCAACGCCGCGTCGTCGCCTCCGCCGGTGTAGACACGGTTTTCGCGTCCACCGACCACTGCAATGTCACCTTCGCCGCCATCCGCATCGGTTTGCAGGAAGTTGTAGGTTTGGTTAAAGCTGCCAAACCGTTGTGCCCAGTTGACGCCAGCAACCGTGGGCAAGGCCAGTTCCGGGATCGTGAAGGTCTGTGCGCCCAGCGTCACCGCATCACGGCTGGCGAAGTCGTCCAGATCAAAATCGGAAATCTCCAGATACTCGGCCGGAATGTCGAATTCGGGGATCGACAGACCAAAGAACTCGCGTCCTCCCAAAATGGTGTCGATATCCGACAGGCCCGACAGATCTGCTCCGCCGATGGCAAAAGAGGGCACCGAGATTTCAGGCAGCGTAAAGGTTGGCAGACTGATTGTCGTGGGTTGAGCGGTTTCCGGCGCGGCTTCGGCAGGATTGACCTGAACGTCAAACTCATCCCCGGTCTGCAGTGCCTGATACCCACCATTGGCACTGCCCGTGAACGAAGGCGAATTGGTCAGATCGGTGCCGGTAAAGAAGGTGTTGTTGCCCCCGCTTGCAGGCCCGACATCGCCGCGCTGTTCGGTGTAGGCTTGGAATTCCGCATTGCCGCTGTTGGGGCTGAGGCGAATTCCGTTGGACGAGTTGAAGATGCCCGCCTTCCCGTCCGCGCTTTCGACGCCAACAAGGTCTTTGTAGACATTGCTGATTTCGGCGTAAGCGCTGGGGTTAAAGTCGATATCCAACGTGAAGTCGAAATCCAACCCGTCATCGCGGAACCCGAAATCTGACACATCGGGCAGCGACAAGCTGGGCAGAGCCTGCCCGGCGACCGTCAGGTCGGGGATCGTCAGGTCCGGCAGGCTGATTTCTGGCAGACCATAGGCGCCCAACTCACCATATTGGTAATCAGGCCGACTGCGCAGTTCCGGAATATCGGGAATATCCAGATTGATCTGCGGCGTGCTGAACCCCGGGATGTAGACATCCGGCACCCCTTCTGTCGAGAATTCGAGATCGGGAAACAGCACCGAAGCCGACCCCGATACCGCGATACCGGCTGTAAAGCTGGCTCCGATATCCTTGTCTTCGTATTTGGTGCTGACACCCGTGGCATTGGTCGTGTTGGTGGTAGAGCTGGTTGGTGTTTCCTGCGCAGTTTTTTCCGGCAGGCCCTTGGCTTTTCGATCAGCCGCATCCGCTGCGGCCTTGTCGGCCTCTTTCTTGTCTTTGACGCGCTTTTGGTAATCGGCGATCTCTTGCGGGTCGATCGTGATTTCATTGTCGGTCACAACAAAGTTGGTCTGACCAAAGGCAATCACAACGTCCGAGCCGCTGCCTGAAGCCACAAGGTTGAACTTGCCAAAGGCCGCAACAGTATCGTCACCGCTGGCTGTCAGCACGAAATTGTCCTTGCCCGCAGTCAGAACGGTATCGTCCCCGGCTTCGGTCAAAAGGATATTGTATTGGCCGACCGAGACGACAACGTCATCGCCAGTGCCTGAAAGGGCAAAGTTGCGCTGGCCTGCGATGGTGACAAAATCGTCATCGGCACCGGACAGAACCACGTTGGCCTGACCCGCGGCAATGATCGTGTCTTCGCCTGCCGCAGTCGAGATCGCGTTGTACCGGCCACCTGCATAAACCGTGTCGCTGTGCGATCCGGTGAAGACCACGTTGCTGTAGCCCAGCGTGATCACATCGTTGTTGCCATTGCCCAGCAACGAGACGTTGTTGCCACCCAGGATCAGCGCCTGATCGTTGTCGTCGCCACCCAGCACATAGTTGGTGACACCGGCCACTGCGATGCTGTTTGTGCCGCTGGCTGCGTTGACAAAGTTGAAGTTGCCAAGTGCAAAGATCGTGTCCTCGCCGTCGCCGCCCAGAACGATATTGCTCTGGCCAATGGTCAGCACGTTATTGGTGCCGCTGCCCAGGAACAGGAAGTTCGAGCCGCCGGTGATCACGATGTCATCGGTATCCCCTGCATTGCCGCCGCCCACGATCAGGTTTTGCCCCAGCGCCAGACCAGTCACGGTATTGTCGCCGGTGCCCAGCAGCAGGATGTTGTTTCCGCCGATCAGGTCGATCTCATCATCGCCGCTGCCGCCCCAATACGCGTTGAGCGAGCCGACAAGCTGCGCATCGTTGTTGCCATTACCGGCCACCACAAGGTTGGCATTGCCGATCGCGGTGATGTCGTCATCGCCTTCTCCGGCCTGCACAAGGTTGTGGCCGCCATAAGCCTTGATCTGGTTGTTGCCATTGCCCGCGATGACCACGTTGGCCAGGTTGGTCACGCTGGCCAGCGCGTTGATCAGAATGGACCCGGCCTGATCTTCTCCAAAGGCCGTGCCATCCGACGTTCCGAACAGGCCGCCGACCAGCCCGCTATCGTCGCTGGCGGCAGCGGCATCCACTGCAACAAGCGCTGCCAGGTTCAACAGGCTACCCGCAACGATGCGGTCACTGCCGCTACCGCTAACCACAAGGTTACCAACGCCGTAAGCCTGAATGTCATTGCCGGGCTCATCGGCTGCAGGCTGCGCTCCTTCGACGATACGCTCGACCCGCACATCGTCGATCAGCCCGCCCAGATGGGTGCTGTCGGTTGTGCGCAGCTCCAGCCGCGACGTATCCCCGGCCGCGCCCGAGACTTCGAATGTATAGGTCCGCCAATCCGTATGCGCCTCGGAAATCACTCCGACCTGTACGCCGTCCCACCAGACCTCGATCGCGTTATCCGCCCCGTTTGCGCCATCCCGTCCCCGGAAATTCAGCGAAATCTGGTAGGTCTCGCCCGAGCTGGTGTCGACATCCTGATAAACGCCCGAGCCAAATCCGCCGTTGACTGCACCGCCGGCCAGTTCAAGAGCAAACTCACCGTCGGCAGCAGCACCCAGACCAATTGTACTGGTTTTCAGGAACTCAGGCGTGCCAAAGGACGAGGACCAGCCATAGGGCAGAGACAGTCCGAAATTGGCATCGCCGTAGTTGCCGAACTCGAAACTGCCATTGGTAATCAGATTGTCACCCGCGCCCGGATTGCTCAGGCCAGCGGTCAGGTTTGCGTTCAGCTCGCCGGTCTCGACGACGCGCACATCGTCGATCAGCCCGCCCAGATGAGTGCTGTCATTTGCGCGCAGTTCCAGCCGCGACGTATCCCCGGCCGCGCCGTTCACGTCGAACGTGTAAGTCCGCCAGTCCGAATGCGCCTCGGAGATCACTCCGACCTTTGCGCCGTCCCACCAGACCTCGATGGCGTTGTCTGCCCCATTTGCACCATCCCGTCCCCGGAAATTCAGCGAGACCTGATAAGTGCTGCCCGAATTGGTGTCGACATCTTGGTAAATGCCCGAACCAAAGCCACCGTCGACCGCACCGCCGGCCAGTTCGATGATATAGTCGCCGTCGGCGGCATCTCCGTACCCTGCATTTGCCAGTTTAATGAACTCGGGTGTGCCGAAGGACGATGTCCAGCCGTCTGGCAGACCAAGACCGAAATTGGCATCGCCATAGTTACCTTGTTCAAAACTGCCGTTGGTCAGAAGGTTACCGTCGGTTGCTTGCGAATTCGCAACAACCCGTACGTTGTCAATGGCTCCGCCCAACAGGTCGGATGTTCCCGCCGCCCGGAATTCAAGACGTGATGTATCCTCCCCAGTGACCCGGAAAGTGTAGTCGCGCCAATCAGTGTGGGTATCTGCAACCGTCCCAACCAGTTGCCCGGCCCACCAAACCTCAATCGAGTTGCTTTCCGCAGACACCGTTGTCGTTCCGCGATAGCTGATGGTGATATCATATTCGAGACCAGCCCGCGTGTTTAGGTCCTGGTAAATTCCTGAATTCTCGGTTCCGTCCAATTCCAGAATGTGGTCACCATGGCCAGATGCGCTGTGGCCGAACTGGTTAATGCTGTCATTGATCAAGTTGGTGTTGTGGACTTCGAGTCGCCCAAAGGACTGTGTCCAGCCCGTCGGCACATAAAACGAAATGGCGGTATCTGCCTGTGTGCCCAGCTCGAACGACCCGTTCTGAACGATGTTTTCCGACAGGTCCTGCACGTTTTCAGCGGCGGTTGCATTGAAATCCGCATCCAACACGCCGTCACCGATGTCTCGGGTGCCCAGGATTTCATTCACGCGCACGTTGTCAACGGCTCCGCCCAGCAGATCCGAGTTGCCCGCTGCGCGCAGTTCCAGCCGCGAGGTGTCGCCGCCGGTGACCGCAAAGGAATAGTCACGCCAATCGGTATGGGTCGCGGCGATCTCGCCAACCTTTTCGCCATCCCACCAGACTTCGATCGTGTTGCTTTCCACCGACACGGTGGTCGTCCCGCGGTAGCTGAGCGTGATCTCGTAGGTCGCCCCGTCACGGGTGTCGATATCCTGGTACACACCCGAGTTCCGCGTGCCGTCCAGTTCCAGAATGTGCCGTCCGCTGCCCGAAGCCGAGAACCCATACGGGCTGACCTGATCGTTAAAGATCGAAGTGTCGTGAATTTCCAACTGGCCGAAGGATTGCGTCCAGCCATCAGGGACGCGGAAAAAAATACCGGTTCCGATATCGGTGCCAAGCTCGAACGAGCCGTTCTCGACCAGATTTGCGCCGCGATCCGAATTGGTGACCACCTGCGCGCGAGTGTTCAGGCTGGAATCTCCGTTGCCCGCGAGGATGATGTTCAGACCCCCTGCGGCGAAGATGTTGTTTTCGCCATCCCCTACCGCGATGATGTTGAGGCCACCGCCGGCGACGACTTCGTTGTTTCCATCCCCGAGGAAAACGGCATTGGCGCCGCCAAAGGCGTCTACATCGTTGTTGCCGTGGCCCGACAGAACCACGTTTGCGCCGCCATAAGCGTCGATCACGTTGTTGCCGTAGCCTGCTTGTACGACGTTCAGGCCACCCGCGACCTCGACCTGATTGTGGCCATGCCCGGCATGGACCACGTTGACCCCGCCATAGGCGGTGACAATGTCATTGCCATCACCGCTGTCAATTTCTTGTCCGCCTACGCCCAAGGACCAGATACGGTCATTGCCTGACCCGGTTTCCGCCGAAAAGCCAAAGCCCTTTGCGGTGATGATATTGTCACCGTTGCCCGCGTTCAGATCCGCGCCCAAAGCGTTGACCACGAACGTGTCGTCGCCATCGCCCACCGTGATGTTGCCACCAACTGCATTCAGTTCGACAACGTTGTTTCCCTCGCCCAGGTTCAGCAAGCCAACAGCAGCCCCAACAAACGCGGTGTCATCGCCATCGCCCGCAGTCAGGCTTGCGCCTGCGGCTTGAACGTCAAAGAAGTTGTTCCCATGACCTGCGTCGATCGAGGCTCCGACCACCCGCGCAAGGATCGTGTCGTCGCCAGACCCGACTCGGATAGATCCTCCGATGGCGTGCAACTCGATCGTATTGTTGCCCTCACCCAAATCCAGAACACCAACAGCGGCACCAACATAAGCGCTGTCATTCCCGCTGCCTGCAGTCAGGTTTGCCCCCAACGCGCGCACGTCGAAATGGTTGTTGCCCTCACCGGCGTCAATGCCGACACCCACAGCGTTCACATAGATTCTGTCGTTGCCCCCACCAACGGTGATATCGCCTGCAAACCCGTTGAAATGGATCGAGTTATCCCCTTCGCCAGCATTCAGGCGGACACCCGCTGCGTTGACGTGAACCGTATCATTGCCGCTGCCCACCGATATATCCCCGGCAAAGCCGTTGAAACGAATGGTGTTGTTGCCTTCGCCCGCGTTGATCGCAGCACCTGCCGCGTTGACGTTGATTGTATCGTCGCCGGACCCAACCGTGACCGAGCCAACCCCCACGTTGAAATTCACTGTGTTGTGACCATCGCCAAGGCTGGCGTAACCGATGGCAGCATCAACTGTCAGCGTATCGTTGCCCGACCCGGCAACAACGCCCACACCGACCCCACTGGCGGTAATCGTGTTGTGGCCGCTGCCTGCATCAATATAGGCATCCGCTCCACGGGCAATGATCGTGTCGTCGCCTGCCCCTGCATAAACATTGATCTTAAACGCTCCGGTCGAGTCGATATAGTCGTTCCCGCCATGCGTGTAGATATAAGATCCACCAGCCCCTGCAATGACAGTATCATCGGTGTTGCCATAGGTGTTGACTGTCGCCTCGAACCCGCCCGCAGTGGTGATGTGGTTGGTTCCCGTGCCGCCATGCACGGTGATATCGGCGCTGAACTCGGCCGTCGAGTGAATACGGGTGGTGTTGCGTCCGACCAAATGCAGCGCCACGTCATCCACATCGGTCAATGTGATATTGTTTTCGCCATAGCCATGGGTGTTGATGTCTATATCAGTGGCGTTGTTGACACTGATGGTGTTGAACCCGCCGCGAATATCCAAGTCTAGGTCAAAGATATCGTCTACGTTCAGGGTGTTGCTGCCGCCGTAGATATCAACGTCAGAATTTGCGAACGAGATCCCGTTCTCAGCGACGTTAAATAGATTCAAGGTGTTGTTGCCGCCGCGAATATCGACGGTCACAAACTCTACATCGTTGAGGTAAACATAGTTGTCACCGCCCGAGATATAGAGGCGTTCGATATCGAAGGCGTCGATGATTGTGATCGTCTGACCACCCCCATAGGCATCCAGCCATACATCATCAACGTCGTAAGCATATAGAGAGTTATAGTTGCCCCAAAGGTCGACATCGATATTCCAGAAGTCGACAATACTGATATTGTTGTTCCCATTGACGCCATTGTCATGAAACCACAGCTCCAGGTTGAAGCCGTCCACAAGGTTAACGTCAGACCCGGATGTCCACAGCTCGATATTGGCGTCGGCCTGCGAGATATTATCTTCACGAATACGGCTGATATCAATGTCCAGGTTGTTGCCCCGGGCGTCAAAATTGTAAATGTATTCAACATCATCCAGATAGATGATGTTGTTGTCACCATGGATGATCAGGTTCTCGATGTCGAAAGTGTTGGTGATCCTGATGGTGCTGTTGCTGCCGTAGTGTTCAACATAAATATCGCCCACGTCGTCGATATGCGCGTAGCGGCCGTTGTCGTAGGTCGTGCTGTAGAATGACTCGTAGGAAGAACCCATTATACCGTATCCCTTTTCTTAACGCTCTGGACGGGTGAGCAGCATCACCGCAGCCAGGCCGTGTCCGTGGTGTGTTGTTTAGTTTCGAATGATGTGGAACTTGGCGACGCGGATATCGCGCCCTTGATTTCTAACTCTGTGCGCCAAAACAAACTGAACGTCGGGAAACGTGTCGCGCACGAAGTCATGCATCACCCGAGTCATTTTTCGAGTACCCCCATAAGGCGCTGCGAATTCCATAAACCAAAGGTTACTGCCCGAATTCCAATCCTCAGGCCGCAGCTCAAACGGCCCCTGGTGCCTCATTTTTTCGCTCAACTCGTCGGACAACCAGGCGTAACTCAGAATGCCAAATGGCTTTCCATTCCGATCCTTAAAAATACGACCTTGACCAATGCTTATCGGAAAGAGGAAACGTTCACCCAAGTGCCGAAGGGGCATCCGTGCGTAGTGGGGCGAACGGGACAATACCAAGCAAATCTCTCCAATTTGCTGGCATTTAAATCTCTCGTTCTCGCCGTATTTTCCCGCCGCATTCGAATTGGAACCGCTAATTAAAGACGGTCCTTCATTTGAAGAATAACCAGTTATTTCACCATCTCTGTGCTGGTTCATATTCTGCATAACCGTCATCTTCTTCTCCACCCAGGTGACCACATATGCTCTCCACAACTTTGTGAAAGAAAAGTGGCGTAGATTTTAGGCAAGACTTTACGAAGCAACTGCAGCAGTCAAATTCGAAAGTTGAATGAGGTATTGAAAAAACTTTAACCCAGCCCCAGACATCAAAAACTTTGCTTGTCTTTGCTTTCCGGCTCGGAGGAGTTGCAGTCTAACTATATGATAAGTTTATGTTTATAATTATTTTGAATTTTTTTTCGATTGCACGTGAATATATATTGGTTCTCGCGTGTTTATTTATTTGCGCAAAGTAGTTTGATCTGTTTTAGGGCTATATTGACCGCTTCCTTGAAAAGAAAAAAGGATCATTTTGGAACTATATTAGCGTAATTGGGGTGGAGAAAGACATGAACACAATACCGCATAGTTTTACTTATAATATCCAAATGTTTTTTTATTCGTCTTTCTAGATCACATCCCTATCAGGAAATAAAAAGATGCCAATATCGACTGACCTCGTAAAAGCGTTTGTGACCTTGTGTCAGGTGAAGTCATATTCAGAAACCGCAAAGATGCTCCGACGGTCTCAGCCTACGATCAGCAATCGGATTCGCTTGCTGGAAAATCAAGTTGGATTTGCACTGTTCAAGGATAAGACACCGCACTCGGGGCTGAGCGCGCAGGCCGAGCTGTTGTATCAACGATGCCTTTCGATCCAGAATGAGTTGGATCAGATCTCGGTTCTGACGCAAACCCAAGTCGGGAAAGTCATCCGGATCGGTGTGTCCGCCAGCCTGGAAAACTTGTGCTCGAGCTCAGCGATCGCAAGCCTCGGTTTGGGCCGGGCTGACACGACACTTTCAATCCCGACAGATGACACGGAAAACCTGCTGGCTTCCGTGGAAAAGGGCAATTTGGATGCGTGCTATATTTGCAATCGTGAGGTGCCCAGCCCGCTGACCCAAAAAAGTTGGCCATTTGACGTTCGCTGGGTCGCGGCCAAGTCTGTCGATGTAGATGACCTTCTGGCGCGTCCCATTGTCCCTATCGTTGGTTGGCACGAACAATGGCAGCCGGCGCAGATTTTCTCGGCGTATTTCGAAAAATCATCATACAGGTTTCGGCCGATCTACCAGACTCAAAACCTGAGCAACTATCTGAATGCGGTGCAAGCTGGCGTTGGGTTGGGGTATGTAGGGGATATATTTCTTCACAATCTGCCTGTGGCCAGTGACCTGCACTACATTGACGATAGGCTCAAACCTTTCGGTCAATTCTATATTCATCGCCTAAACCAAGCTGAGCCTGCGGCAAATCTGCGTCGAGTGCTAAGCATTATTGACAGCCATCTGGATCGTCTAGCCACAACCACGCTGTGAATTCTCAGGAGTACAAGCGCCACGGAGCGCTTGGGTATTCCGTGGCGCGTGTCTGGCAACTAGCCGCGTCCGCGATAAGGAGGCACGCCTTGATCGGGAATCCAGACATGGTTTGGAGTGGCTCCGGTCTGCCAGAATACGTCAATGGGGATGCCGCCGCGCGGATACCAGTACCCACCAATCCGCAGCCAGCGCGGGTTCAGAAAATCAACCAAACGACGTGCGATGGATACTGTGCAGTCTTCATGAAACGCACCGTGATTGCGGAACGAGCCCAGAAACAGCTTCAACGATTTTGATTCAACCAGCCAATCACCAGGCACATAGTCGATCACCAAGTGCGCGAAATCCGGCTGCCCCGTCATCGGACACAGCGAGGTAAACTCGGGCGCAGTGAACCGCACGCAATAGTCGATATCGGCCTGCGGGTTCTGTACCCGTTCCAGTTCTGCCGCCTCGGGCGAGGTAGGCAGTTCGGTTTTCCCGCCCAATTGGGTCAGATCGCTGTAGATGGTTTCCATTGTCTTCTCCTGATGGGGTTTCAGACCCCGCGTTTGTTGCCCCACAAAAGGACATGCAGTTGCGGCAGCACCCGAGGGGTGAACCAGCCATCTGCGGTGACTTTATCGACCAGCCACAACAGCCGGTCCGACAGGATTTGCGGATCGACAGGCTGAGTGGGGTCGACCGTCTCATTGCCCGGCTGTAGATACAGTGGCAGCGCCGGATAGCGATCCGCCGCGGCACGGGCCCAAGCGTAGTCACGCTCGTCAAAGATCACGATTTTCATCACTGTTTTGGGGCCGTTTCCAGCAGCCAACAAGCAGGCGTCGAACGCAGCCCAATCTACCGTCTCCCCACTGGAGGGCGGTTTGGGACTAAGAACCAGCGTATCCAGTTCGCTGAACCACGGTTTTGCGATGGAGCCCTGCGTCTCGCAGGCGAACCGATAACCCTCTGTCCGTCCCAACGTGATCAGAGGGGCAAAGTCCTGAATGGCAGGGTTGCCACCCGACAGCGAAACGGTCAAAGGCCGCCCGCCCGACAGGTCGCGCACCCGGCTCCAGACTGCATCCGTGGTCATCGCCGCCCAGTCATGACGATAGGCAGTATCAACCGCATGCAGGCTGTCGCACCAGCTGCACCGGTAATCGCACCCGCCGGTGCGCACGAATACAGTTGGTTCACCGATCAGCGCGCCTTCGCCCTGAATCGTGGGGCCGAAAATCTCGGCAATGCGTAGGCGGGTCATGGGCGATACTCGGCCCATGTTTTCGGCGTTTCGCTGACCCGTACGGCGGCGGTCTCCGGCCAGCGGGCGGCGCACCAGTCATAGAAATGCCGCGCCATGTTTTCAGCCGTGGTCAGGATGTTCATCACATCGTTCAGATGGCGATGATCGAACGTCTCGTCGATATAAGCCTTGAGCGGCTTCAGCTCGCCATAGTCGCGGACAAACCCGTCGGCGTTCAGGTCCTTGGCAGCCAGTTCAACCTCGACGATGTAATTGTGACCGTGCATCCGCGCGCATTGGTGATCGTCGGGCAGATGGGTCAGCTGGTGCGAGGCAGAAAAGCGGAATTCCTTGGTAATCCGGTACATCAGGCGCTTTCCTTCTGTGCCGTGGCGGCCACCCAGAAATCGGGGTCGTCATAGATGGTTGGGTCGGGGATACCCGCCAGATGGAACGCCTCGCGCCGTTCGACGCAGGTGCCGCAGCGCCCGCAGTGATTGTCACCACCCTTGTAGCAAGACCATGTCTGCGCAAAGGGGGTGTTCACACGCGCGCCCTCGGTCACGATGTCGGCTTTACTGCGATGCACGAACGGCGTGAACAGCGATACATCGGCATAGCCGTCCAGCGCCAGTTTCTGCATCGCTTCAAAAGCCTCGGTGAAGGCGGGGCGACAATCGGGATAGATAAAGTGATCCCCACCGTGCACTGCAGTGGCCACGGCATCCGCCCCACGGGCGGCGGCGGCACCGAATGCAACGGTCAGCATGATGGCATTGCGGTTGGGCACCACGGTCACTTTCATGCCGTCTTCGGCATAGTGCCCGTCAGGCACATCCACATCATCGGTCAGCGCCGAACCGGTCAGAACCGCCCCAACGGGGCGCAGGTCGATGATGTCATGGGGAACGCCAAGGCGCAGCGCGCATAGCGCAGCATAGTCCAGCTCTTTGCGGTGACGCTGGCCATAGTCGAAAGAGATCAGGCCCGCCAATTCGTGATCCTGCGCAACCATATGCGCCAAAGATACCGAATCCAGCCCGCCCGAGCAGATTACGATCGTTTTCATATTTTGAACCCTTGTTTTGTTACCCGGGTAGGCTGCGACCGGGATGTGCCCTGTTATACAGGGGCCTTAGACTTGGCAAGCGGCAACGAAACACCCAATCCACACTGTCGCACACGTTTTCGGCATAGCTATTGGTCGCGTCGTCTACGCCGGGCGGAATGCCCGAATGTAATCGATAGCAAAGCCCTCAGTTCTTCACACGACAGTGAGCAAAGCGCTAATTGGAAAAAAAATATTACCAATTTCTGGCTCACAGGTTATGCTATCCTCGCATCGACATGGCCTGACATGTGCATGGCGATGATCAATGGGAGGAAGAAATGACCAAAAAGCTCATCACGCGCCGCAGCGCGTTTAGAACTATTGCAGGTGCAAGTGCGGCCACGCTGGCGGCCCCTCATATCGCGACCGCAGCGGGTGAAACCACCACCTGGAAGATACAAACATCCTGGCCCGGGGGCATCGGGTTGCAGACGTTCAAAGACTGGTGCGCTACGATCGAAGAAAAAACCGGCGGTGAGCTGGCCTTCCAGGCCTTTGGCGCCAATGACGTGGTTGGGGATTTCCAACTGGCCGACGCGGTGAAGAACGGTGTGCTGGACGCTATCAACCCGTTCACCATCTACTATCAGGGCATCATCCCTGCCGCCGTTTTCCTCAGCTCATACCCGCTGGGGTTGCGTCAGCCGCATGAATATGACACGTTCTATTACGGTCTGGGCGGCATCGACATCGCGCGCGAGCTGCTGGGCCGTCAGGGTCTGCACTTTGTGGGGCCGGTGCATCACGGGCCGAACATCATCCACTCGAAGGTTCCGATCCGCTCGGTTGACGACTTCGCGGGCCGCAAGATGCGCCTGCCAGGCGGTATGGTTGCCGAGGTTTTCTCGGAACTGGGTGCTGAGACAACCGTTCTACCGGGCTCGGAAATCTTCCCGGCGCTGGAAAAGGGCACTATCGACGTGGCCGACTTTGTGGGCCCCGCCGTGAACCACGCCTTGGGCTTCAGCCAGGTGACGGACTATATCGTCATGGGCCCTCCGGGCTTTATGTCAGTTTATCAGCCGGTCGACATCATGGACATCACCGTGGGCAAGGCCGCGTGGGACAAGCTGAGCCCACAGATGCAGGAATTCGTGGAAATGGAAACCCACGTCTATTCGGATTTGCACCACGCCGCCATTCAGGCCGCCGACCAGGAAGCTTGGAAAAAATTCGAAGCGGAAGGCACCGAGATCACTCGCTTGTCGCAGGACGATGTCGAGCTGATGACCGAGGTCGCCGTGCCGATCTGGTTCAAATATGCCAACCGCGACAAAGATGCGGCGCGGGTCTTCAAGATCCAACTTGACTACATGATGTCGGGTTCCTTGGGCTATGTGACGCCTGAAATGATCGAAGGCTATACGCTGGACCTGTAGTCCGCTGAAGCCTAACCAAAAGTCCGCGCGAATTTCGCGCGGGCATGCCTTTTCCTTGGAATTCGGAACGTACTATGCCGAGCGTCGATTTCACGCTGCCGCACTGGCTATATTGGGTCGGGCTGATCGCCTTTCCGGCCCTGGCCATGGTGCTGGCACGCAAAGCCCAACCTGAACAGCGCACCTACGGGTTACCGTTGGGCTATCTGATCCTTGTCACCGGAGGAATGCTGGGCCTGCACCGCTTTTACTTGCGCAGCTTGCTGGGGTTGGTCTATCTGCCAGTTTTCCTGCTGATCCTCTACGCCAATGGCGAAGAGCGAACGGCCCGCAACGAATTCTCGAATGCGGTCAATATCGTCCGTCAGGCCGAGCGTACGATCACGCGCGAAGCCGAACGGGTTGCAACCGCCGAGGAAGGGCTGGAAGAACTGCGCGCCGCCGCCGAGTCTGCGCAGGATGGGACAGCATTGCAAAAACGCCGAGCCGAGCGTGCTCTGGAGCGGGCCGAGAAGGCCATTGAAACCGGGCGCGAACGTCTGGCCGAATCCGAAACCGCCCTAGCCGAGGCGCAACCTCTGGCCGAGGCCAGCGGTGCAAACCGCGCTTTGTGGAGTTCGGTAGCACGTTATGCGTTCTATGCAATTCTGGCCTTTATGGCGATCGATGCTCTAATGCTACCGCGACTAGTGGCAAGTGCGCGCGCCAAGGCTGCTGCGGATCCGCATGAGCCTGAAATGGAGATTGATGAAGAAACTGCTGCACGGGCTGCAGAAATGGACCCCGGTGCACGCAAGGCGGACCAGGATTATGCCGAGAACTGGATTGACCGCCTGTCTCTCTATGCAGGTGAGTTCGTCAGCTATTGGGCCGTAATCGCGGTATTCGTCTACTACTACGAAGTGATCGTCCGCTATGTGTTCAACGCCCCCACAAACTGGGCGCATGAATCCATGTATCTGATGTTCGGGATGCAGTACCTGATCGCCGGGTCCTATGCGATGCTGACCGAAAGCCATGTGCGTGTGGACATCTTCTATGCACCGCTGACCAAGCCGAAACGGGCGTGGGCGGACCTGTTCACCTCGGTCTTCTTCTTCATCTTCGCCGGAACCCTGCTGGTGACGTCCTACATCTTCGCGATGGATGCGATTGCGGTTCCGACCGGCAACTCGGTCGTCTCGGACTGGGCGCGCGGAGAGATGAGCTTTTTCCAGATGTTCGGAGCGCTGACTTTTGGCGATTGGACCGATCCGAATATTCGCTGGGGTGAGATCAGCTTTAACGAATGGGAAATCCCGCTGTGGCCAATGAAATGGATGATGGTCGTGGGCGCGGTTCTGTTGATTTTGCAAGGGGTGTCGAAACTGTCCAAAGACATCCGAACGATTGCACGGGGGTACTGACCGATGGGTCTTGATATGTCCATCGAGCTGTTGACGCTCGTTATGTTCGGCTCGCTGCTGGTTCTGCTAATGGCAGGCCTGCCGCTGGCCTTTGTGACCGGAGGCCTGGCCTGTGTCTTCCTGTTCGTTCTGGGGGATGCGCGTGCACTGAACATTGTGCCCAGTCGGATTTTCCCGCTCATGACGAACTATCAGCTATCCGCAATTCCACTTTTCATCTTTATGGCCTCGATGTTGGAAAGGGCCGGGATCATCAACGACATGTTCGATGTGATCTACAAGGTGCTCGGTGGGCTTAAAGGTGGTCTGGCTGCGGCAACAATCATCGCCTCGACCGTTCTGGCGGCGATGGTGGGTGTGATCGGCGCAGCTGTGGTGACGATGGGCATCATCGCCCTGCCCGCCATGCTGAAACGCGGCTATGACACAAAGATCGCCATGGGTTCGATCATGGCCGGGGGGACGTTGGGCATCCTGATCCCGCCCTCAATTCTGGCCATTATCTACGCCGTTGTTGCCGAACAATCGGTTGGGGAGCTGTTCATCGGCGCGGTCATTCCCGGCCTGATGCTGTCGGGTATGTACATCATCTATGTGGTGGTGCGGTCCTATATCAACCCGGTTCTTGGCCCGCCAATCCCGGTTGACGAGCGTATCTCGAACCGAGAAAAAATGCGCCTGCTGGGCAAGATGTCCGCGCCCATTGCGCTGATCGTAATTGTTCTGGGCGTGATCTTCTCGGGCGTTGCAACCCCGGTTGAGGCGGCGGGTATCGGCACCTTCGGCGCCTTCATCGTGGCCGCGATCCACAACAAACTGGACTGGCCCACAGTGCGCGAGGCATGTCTGACCACGCTGAAAGCCTCGGCTATGGTGATTTGGATCATGTTCGGTGCAACGATCTTTGTGGGACTTTACGTTCTGGAAGGCGGTCAGCAATTCGTCCAAGAGACGATGCAAGGCGCGGGTCTGGGCCCTTGGGGTATCCTGATCGTGATGCAGATTCTGCTGGTGGTTCTGGGCATGTTCTTGGACTGGGTCGGCATCCTGTTGCTGTGTGTCCCGATCTTTGTACCGATCATCAAGGCGCTGGGGGCGGCTGCCTTTGGGTTTGATGACCCCAATGATTTGGTCTTGTGGTTCGGAGTTCTGTATCTTGTGAACATGCAGATGAGCTTTTTGTCACCACCTTTCGGCTATGCGCTGTTCTACTTGCGCGGTGTAGCGCCACCGTCGATCCCAATGACGGACATTTTTAAAGCCGCCTTGCCGTTCTTGTTCCTTCAAATTGTCGGGTTGGTGATCTGTATGCTGTTCCCTTGGGTGGTGACCTGGTTACCAAGCATTGTTTACGGATAGACGTCAGGCGCGGGCAGAGTAAAATCTCTGCCCGCGGGCGTTAAACCTAGGCACAATCAAGCGGCGGACGCGCCTTTCAGTGCGCTTTCGATAATTGATTTCAGGTGCCGAGCGTCAATCGGCTTTCGCAGCAAAGGCAGACCCACTTCCTCACAATACTCGGTCAATTCTGGCGAACGATTGGCCGAGATCACGCAGGCAGGTAATGGACCGAATTCCTGCCATAACACGTCTATCGCCTCAGTTCCGGTCATACCTTTGTTCAACTGGTAGTCGGCAACCACAATATCCGGAAGAATGCCAATTTCCTGCAGCAAGCCAACCGCTTGTGCCTGACTTTCGCATTCCAAAACCTGCACGCCCCAGGATTCCATTGTCATGGTCAACGCCGTGCGCAGATTTTCGTCGTTCTCAATCAACAAAACAACCGCGCGTGTCAGAACCTTGGTGTCTGGCGAAGCCAAATCAGCAGACCGGCTATAACAATGAGACGCCGGTTTAGCCAAAGGCACCTCTACCGAGAAGACCGACCCCTTTCCCAATTCGGAACGTAACTTCATAGGATGTTTCAACAGGACACACGCGCGCTCAACGATAGCCAGCCCAAGTCCCATTCCTTCGGCAGCGCTGGCATCCGAATGAAGCCGTTGGAATTCCTGAAAGATGATATCTCTCTGATCCGGTGCAATTCCGATACCGGTATCCCAAACCTCGATCACGATAGAATCTTTTCGACGCCGGGCGCCAACCAGTACCTTGCCTGCTTCAGTGTAGCGAATGGCGTTTGACAGAAGGTTCTGCAGGATGCGCCTCAAATAACTTGCATCGCTTTGAACCAGCGCGCCGCAAGAGACGACGCACAGCTCCAATCCCTTGGCCTGTGCGACCGGACGAAAGGAATCTTCGAGCTGCGAAAACACGTCATCTATTGGCAATGTCGACAAATGGACAGTTGCCCGTCCTGAATCCAGTTTAGAAATATCAAGCAGCGCATCCAAAATATGTTCAACGCTGCTAAGTGCACTTTCCGCCTTGGCGGCCACGTCCCTCGCGTCTGTTTCGTTCAACCCACTTCCAAGAGTGGCAACGTAGAGCTTAGCCGCCGACAGCGGTTGCAGCAGGTCGTGACTTGCTGCGGCAACAAAGCGCGATTTCGAAGCATTTGCCCGTTCCGCGTCCTTAAGCGCATCCGCAAGCTCTTCGGTGCGGGCTGCGACGCGCTGTTCCAGCAAGGCTTTCGAGTCGTACAACGCCTGGGCAGATTTACGCTCAGCGGTCACATCGGTGAACGAAATCACAAATCCCCGGTCGGACATTTCCTGCGCGAAAACAGACAGGATCTTTGCCCGACCGCTATGCATCTCGAACCTCAACGGTGGCCGTTCGGACGTTCGGTTAACCCACGCAAGCAGGTCGGCGTCACTTACGCCCTGTGCAAAGCGGATTGTGGTGCTCAGGCGATTGAACAGAGTTTTGAACTGCGCACCCATCTGGAACTGCGCATTTGGGATTGCCAACAATTCACTGGCCCGGTTGTTCCAACCAATAAGCCTCAGCTTACTGTCAAAGATACATACACCCTGATCGATATGTTCCAGAGTAGCACGGATAAGTCGGGCCTTGTCGTCAAGAATGCGGTCCCTCTCCTGACGTTCGATACGCATGATATCCGTGACATCAGTTTGCAAGATCACTGTGCCACCGTCGGGTGTCCGATGTTCAGAGACTTGCATCCAACGATTGCCATTCAACCTGACGTTAAAAACAACGTGGTCATCCGCATGGCGCGCGATACGACGTTGTGCCCAGTCCCACGGCGACACTGCCTCGGGGAGTGACAAAAACCGCGAGCGACTAACCAGTTCAACGTACTCGGTAAATTGCAAACCAGGCACCAGATGAGGCTGGATATCGGGCATGTGTATACCAAAGCGGCTGTTGCACAGCACAAGCTCTTCTTCCAAGTTGAACAGGGCAAAGCCCTCTTGCACCGTTTCTATTGCATTCGCGAGGTCCGCCCGCGCCGCCTCTGTTGCCTGATTGGCTTGAGCCAGACGAGCATTGGAGTCGTTCAGTAGATCCAGCGCACGTTCAAGATCGAATGTACGAGCGCGGACCTCCTGTTCCAACACTGCAGCCCTTTGAAACTGTGCGTAAGCCGCGCCGCTTGCATCAGTCGATTCCTCAACCCTGCGCATCAGTGCCTCGGCAATCTTCAGCAGCTTTTCATTCTGCCGGTCTGGCGGGTCGTCCGGGTTGATCAGGGATTCAATCATGTCGATCCTCTTCCGGCGGGTAAATCGCAACCCCCGTCAACGTTTGGTTGACATGGATCGAATTGAATTGCTCGCCATAAGTAGAAAACCCAACCACGTGATTGTCGGCGAGGATTGCAGACAAAGCACCCGTCATCTGTTTTTCCTGCGCTTCCAGACGCCTGAGGATACAGTCGCACCCAAGAATAGTATCCGGAGCCTCGGCTTCTGTTAGGCCCTCGATCTCTTGCTCGAGATGCTCGACCATGTCGCGAGGTTCAGCCAAAGTCAGAACCAATCCTTCGTCGATGGCCGAGAAAAACACCAAATCCCCGTTCTCATCCACGCGCTGAATGGCCCGAACGTGATGCTGCCCGCCAATCTGTACGACGACCGGATGCGCAGCAAAGGTGAAGGTCGTCAACTGTTCGGGGTCTTTGCCCAGAATACGGGCGTATTCGCGCGCGGCAGGTTCTGCGTTGATCTCACGAACGATCCGCCGGGCGGGGTCGGCTTTGGTCACGACCATCCGTTGCGCTGTTGGCACCAGATGATCTGTCTTGAAAACCTTGATCGGACATCGAGTTCGTATTTGCGCCAGGATTGCAGCATTTTCCAATGCCTGCCCGTCGTGCAGGACGTAAGTTGTTTCGAAATCCGTTCCATCCCCGGCGGAACCCCCAAACAACGGAACTGGCCCTAACCCCAACGCGAGTTCTGAAGTCAGCGCGTCTTCTTTCGTTGAAAGCCCGTCAATCAATAAAAAGGTGAATTCGTGGTGCCAGTCAGGGTTTGCCTCCGTCATTTCATTACGGTTTCGGATCATCTGATGAATCAGATCCTTAGCCAGAAATGTATCCAGATCAGGTACTGGCAAGATGCGAGCGTCGAAATGTGATGCAGGCAAGCCGATGGCCACGATCTGGTTTTCTGTATAGCCGGCCCCCGCCAATTCACCGGCTGTTGTACAACCAACCACTGGCGCGGGCGCAAAGGCTTCGGTTGCCTGTGCAATAACCGATGCAGCGTCAGCTCTATCCGTCACAAAAAGAATGACCAGAGATAACTCTCCGGCACCGAAAGTCTTCAATAGTCCGGTGACCGCGTCTTCGGTGTCGTATGGCACACATGCAGTTCTTACGATACCTGGCGCGCGGGTCGGAGCCGTTGCCCACCCGACAGCTTGGTCCATCGAGCCTCCTCCCTAAAGCGCGACGATTTTCTGTGAGTATGCAGCTTAACTCGACTCTTGCAAGACACTGGCAAAGGACGCTTTCTTTGCTATCAAAACGGCCTGCGTACGACTTTGGACACCCAGCTTGCGCATGATTGCAGTGACATGCGCTTTGACCGTGGTTTCGGCGATCGAAAGGTCATAGGCAATTTGCTTGTTCAGCTTGCCTTCACAGATCAGCTGAAGAATACGGGACTGCTGATTGGTCAACGTTGCAAGCCGCCCGACTGCATCGCTTTGTTCATCTGCGCCGTCCAGATCGATCAGAACGCATCCATCCGGCAAAAAGACATTGCCCGCGTGAACGGTTTCAAACGCGGTTCGAAAGACGTCACGCTGGCTGTGTTTTGGAACGTACCCAGACGCACCCGCGTGAATAACCTGGCTAATCACCCGATTGTCCGTCATTGAAGACACAACGATCACAGGCGCATTTGCGACGGCCTTCAGACGGACAAGCCCATCCAATCCGTCAACGTCAGGCAAGTTCAGATCCAGCATTATTGCGTCAGGCTTCAAACCTCCTGCAATCATCTCAAGCGCATCTTCCAGACGGTCGGCGGTGTGGATTTCACGGATATGAGCCACGCTTTGTAATGTCATCGACAAAGCGTCACAAAACAAAGGATGATCATCGACGATCAGCACATTCTCGAAATCGTTTTGCCCGACGGCATTTGCAAGCATTCGCATTGGCCTTTGCAATCATGTTGCCCAACCTACCAAAGCGTAGCAAGAGAACAGAGTCACGCCAACTGGCGGAAAGTCGTATAAAAAACGCGCGCCCAAGCGAGGCGCGCGTTAAAGTCATGAGTTGCGAAGAAGATCAATTTGCCGACGCTAGCTCCTTGGGCAATCGGAAAGTCCACAGCGTGCCGCCCTGGTTCAGATAGTTAACCTTCTTTGCCACTTCGCCACCCCAAAGCGGAACTGCGCCACCCCAGCCAGAGATGATCGAGACATACTGCTCGCCATCCTGTTCCCATGTCACAGGCTGGCCGACAATCCCGGACCCTGTTTGGAACGACCAGAGTTTCTCGCCGGTCTCATCATCCAGCGCGATGAACTCGCCTTCGGGTGTGCCAAAGAACACCAAACCACCGGCAGTGGTCATCACACCTGACCATAACGGCGCGTCGTTTTTGTACTCCCATTTCCACTCCCCGGTATCCGGGTCGATGGCTTTAAGAGAACCGATGTGGTCTTCGTAATTGGGCTTGATGGTAAAGCCCGCGCCCAGATAGGCGGCACCTTTCTTGTAGGTGATCGGCTCGTTCCAGATATCCATACCCCATTCGTTTGAAGGCACATAGAAATTACCGGTGTTTTGAGAGAAGGCCATTGGCATCCAGTTCTTGCCGCCCAGGAAGGACGGCGAGGCAAAGATAACCTCACCTTTCTTACCATCGGCTGCTGCAGCCGGGTCACCGGGACGATTGTTTTCGACAAAGATCGGGCGACCCGTGTCATCCACGCCATCGGCCCAAGTAATGTCTTTGACAAAAGGCGTCGCCGAGACGAAAGCACCGTCTTCGCGGTTCAGAACATAGAAGTAACCGTTGCGATCCGCTGTGGCAAAACGCTTGTTGCCATCACGGTCTGTATAGGCCACGACTTCGTTGACACCGTCATAATCCCAACCCTCGCGCGGGGTGGTTTGAAAGTGCCACTTGATGTCGCCAGTCTTTGGGTCGATCCCAATACGGCTGGCGGCATAGAGGTTGTCGCCTTTGTTGCCTTCAGTCGGAGTTCCAGCGTCCCGCAGCCACGAGTTCCAAGGCGCTGGGTTGCCCGCGCCAAAGACCAGCGTATCCGTGTCCGCATCATAAGACCCACCCAGCCAGGTCGCCCCGCCACCGGTTTTCCACATGTCACCGGGCCACGTTGCGTTCAGCTCTCCGGTCATAGTGCTTTCTTCACCATTCAACGTGCCCATGTGGCCTTCAATCACCGGGCGTTCCCAGACCAGATCACCAGTGTTCACATCGCGCGCTTGAACGGCCCCGACGATGCCAAACTCGCCCCCGGAATTGCCGGTGATCACCAGTCCATCTACGATCAATGGAGCAGCGGTATAGGAATATCCCGCCTTGTAGTCGGCAATCTTATCACGCCAGACAACGTCTCCAGTGTCCTTGTTCAGCGCCACAATCCGTGCATCCAACGTTCCGAAGATTATCTTGTCGCCGTATATTGCGGCCCCGCGATTAACCACGTCACAACAGGGCAGGATACCTTCGGGTAGACGGGCATCGTATTGCCAGACCTCTTTACCGGTCTCAAGATCAATCGCATACAGGCGAGAGTAAGAGCCGGTGATATACATCGTGCCGTCGTAGATCAGCGGCTGGGTTTCCTGTCCGCGTTGTTTTTCCCCTCCAAGGCTGAAAGCCCAGGCCGGCAGCAGGTTTTTGACGTTGTCCTTGTTAAGCATGTCCAGTGGGCTATAGCGCTGAAGGTGCCGCCCCATACCGTTGGTTACGACTTGCGTGGTGATCGTTTGGTCATTGGCCAGATCGTCTTCGGTAACTTCTGCATAGGCCGCGCCTGCTGCAATCACACTTGCAACAGTTGCCATGATAAACCGGCTCATCTGTGTCCTCCCTAGACTTATGTCTTTCCTCCGCGCCGAATCTCCGACGCATCGGGATTGCAGGCGAGAGTATTATTGGCGGGCAGAACTCGTGGTGAAATTGCACAATGGTCGTAGGGCGGAAATCATGGCTTTCAAGCGCGATCGTCAATTATTCTGGACAAACCAGTTTTCCTGACCAGCTTCGGCCAACGCTCGGTTCTAGTCTGAGATGCTGCTTAGATATGCCAGAATAAAGTCTTGAACCGTGCGATCATCGATGCCGACATGCCGCATCTTGGTGCCCGGCATGAAGCCGTCGTTGTCTTCCATCCATGCCCGCAGAGCGGCCGGTGTCCAAACGATACTGGAACCAGCCAGAGCATCCGAATACTGATAACCTTCTACAGTCCCTGCTCTGCGCCCAACGACACCGTCAAGTTGCGGACCATAACTTGGACCAGTTGCATCTGGCGCGTGGCAGCGTCGGCATTCAGAGAAAAAGAGCGTCTCGCCCGCCTCAATCTTGACTCGGTCGAATGTGGATTGAGCAAGTGTTGGCGCTGTCGAAACGGAACTGACGGCGAGGCCGAGTAGCAGGGTAAGATGTTTCATGTGGTCCTCCTAACGTTGGCCGAACTGTAAATCCGCGTCCATCGATACCGGCTTGACGTGGGTCAAGAAAACCGAGGAAGAGCATCATCCTTTAGTCGTAGTTCTCAGAAAAAAACTGGGTTCAGAATAGAGGTGCGTATTTCCACTCGTCAGCGTCGGGTGTGACTTCGTTAGGATCATAGCCCGAATCCCTTAGGCGTTTGGCGATCCTGAGGCCGTCCTGTGCGGCCTCGTCAACATAGGCCCGACCCAGTTCCTCGTTCCTTGTTACACCGTGACCACGCAAAAGGTTGAGACCATAGTTGAACTTGCCCACCGGATCGCCCAGATCGGCGGCGCGCTTGTCCCATGCGGCCGCTGCATCAGGGTCATAGGGTCCGGCCAGCCCATTGTTATCCAACTGACCCATCCAGGTCATTGCACCGGTGTACCCTGCTTCGGCACAGGTGCGAAACAAGCGTCGCGCCAGATCGTGGCGGCCTGACTTTGTCATGTAGTAACCCGAAGCGCAGGTGGTCATGTCGGTTACGCCATTGTCGATGTTGCTGAGGATTTTGCCCCAGCCCGTGTCCTGCGGGTTAAGCGTTCCGTACTCGTCCTCAATGGTCTGCGCCGTGACTGCAGACGCCAAAAGCAGAAAAAACGCAGCAATGCGGATCATGGCAGTACCCTCCGGTTTTCGACAATGTACAGTAGTCGGCCCACGATTTCACCGTGGTATTGGTCGTAGATGCTTAGCCGCGCTTCATGCCACGCGCCGGATCGTAGCCCCAAAAAGCAAACCCAAGAAAAATAATACCCGCCAATATCGTCCACCCCAATGCCACAGCATTAAACTGCCCATAGAGCGCGAAACGGATTAGCTCGACCGCGTGCGTAAAAGGGTTAAGCGCGCAGATATCTCTTAATAAGGCCGAACTTTCTGCCATCTTCCAAAGTGGATAAAGTGCTGAAGACAGAAAAAACATTGGAAAGATCACAAAGTTCATGACGCCCGCAAAATTCTCAAGCTGCCTGATCGCCGAGGACAAAGCCAAGCCCAACGCGCCCAGCATCAATCCAGCGACGATCAGCGCTGGAAACACGTAGGCGTATCCGATCCAGGGCATGTCGATACCGTAAACCGCAGCGACCGCCAGAAAAGTATAAACCTGCAGGATCGATATCGTCGTGCTTGCCAACAAGCGACAAAACAGCAACCACCACCGCGGCAAAGGGCTGGTGAGCAGTAGCCGCATCGACCCCATTTCACGGTCGTAAACCAGGCTGAGAGAGCTTTGCATGCCATTGAACAACATGATCATGCCGCACAGGCCGGGGACGATGTAGATCTCATAGGTGATATAAGTCTGGTACGGCGGAGTAATCGACAAACCCAATGCTGCGCGAAAACCAGCAGCGAAGACCACTAGCCAAACCAGAGGACGTACAAGCGCCGCAACAAACCGGCTGCGTTGCCGCACGAACCGCAAGGCTTCTCGGATCAAGATTGCGCGCAAAGCGATCATTGCATCGATCATGAAGCCGCTCTGGTCATCGACAAAAAGGTATCCTGCATCGGAGCGCCGCCAGTGATGTCTCGGCAAATACCCTGATCCAGCAACTTACCACGATGAAGGATCGCCACTTGGTCGTCTGGCCCGATCTCGTCGGTCAAGTGGGTAGCCCACAACACCGTCAAACCGTCTTGCGAAGACAGGTCATGCACATGTTTGGTGATGGCATGACGCGACGCAGCATCAAGTCCAACGGTTGGCTCGTCCAACAAAAGGACCGAAGGCACATGTATCAGGCATCGTGCTATTTCCAACCGTCTGCGATGACCTCCATTCAGATCACGCGCACGTTCAGTAGCACGTTCAGCCATATCCAGACGCTCTAGTACGGCCGTGATGCGGCCCTCAGCTTGGCGGCCGGACATACCGTGCAAAGCGGCAAAATAACTGAGGTTTCGATGAACCGTCAGGTCCAGATCAAGCGTAGGCTGTTGAAAAACGACCCCTATCTTAGCCAAGGCTTTCCGCGGGTGTTTCGCGATGTCAATTCCAGCGATTTCAATCTCACCCTGCCTGGTGGTGAACAATCGTGTCAGCAGGGAAAACAGCGTTGACTTACCTGCCCCATTCGGGCCCAGCAACGCACAAAACGCGCCCTGCGGGACGTGAAAACTCACATCATCAAGAGCGCGTTTATCGCCATAGGCATAGCTGACGTTTCGGACCGTTAGCCCTGTCACTTAATGGTAATCTCCAGCCGCTGTGTCTCACCGGTGCTTCCCGGCACTTTCAGATAGTAGCTGCCCGGCTTGATCGCGACAAAGCCTATTTCCATTTCACCGGCTTCGTCGAATTCGATCGAATCCAAACCCAGCGGCCGGATCTCTAAACCTTCTACCACGATCTCATCGACCCAGATGGCACGAAAGAACTCGGGGCCGATGATGGCAAGCTCCTGACTTCCGTCACCTTGAATTTCGAACTCGTAGTAAGTGCCGGATTTTAGTTCCCATGGAGAATCGGCCAAGGGTTCTCCGGCTGAAAGGATGATGGGCGGTAGGTCTTCTTTGTTTTTGGCCGACAACAACCCGGCCAGACCGAACCCCGAGTCATCGTCGGCATTAACGACGCTGGGTAAGGTCATCGCGGCAGCAATTGCCAGCGTGGATAAACGCTTCATTTGAATTCTCCCTGATCAGTTTGTCGGGCGGAACGCTGCGCCCCATGGGAACCGCCCGACCTTGATGGTTTTGATTGGTTCACGTTTTGCAACATCGATGACGGTCACATCGCCGGACACACCATTTGTGGTGAACAAGAGTGATTTGTCCGCGTTGAAATCCACGTGCCAAACCCGACGACCGACGAGGATGTAATCCTCAACCTCATAGGTGTAGGGATTGACCGCTGCGACGTGGTTCGAAGGTCCAAGCGCGACAAAGGCAGTTTTGTCTTCGTTGGACAGTTCAAACCCTACGGGCTGAACTCGATCAGGATGCACACCTTCGACTTCAAATTCAATCTTGGCTTTTTCGGTCTGGGTTTCCACATCAAAGACAGTGATCGTACCGCCAATCTCGGAACTCACCCAAAGCTCGGTTCCATCCTTAAGGAATTCGGCGTGGCGTGGGCGGGAATCGACCAGAGTATTGGCGAAAAGCTCCTGCGTTTCCGTGTCGATCCAATGAGCCATATTGGTGGTTTCAGAAGTCGTGATTGCGATTTTTCCATCCGGCGACACCGCCATGCCTTCGGGTTCGATCCCGACGTCGATCTGCGCGATAACCGTTCGCGTTTCAGTATCGACCACAGTGGTGATCGCGTCATCCTCGTTGGCGATGTAAAGATGACGATCATTGGGATGTAGAACGAACTGCTCAGGGTCTTCGCCAGATGGCAAGTCGTGCAGTATCTCTCCGGTTTCGGGATCCATGACCTGAACCGAGTCGCTGTCGGAGGCGCAGATGTACAGCACCGAGAAATCCTTCGAAAACGTAATTCCCCTCGGCCGCTCACCAGTTTCAATCGTGCGGATGACCTCAAGAGTCTCGATGTCAATCACGCTGAGCGTGTCGTCTTTTTCGTTGCTGATCCACATCTCATCCGCTGCTGCGGGAACGCACAATGCAGCAGAGGCCAATAGTGTCGCTAGTCTCATGCCCGTTACTCCTTGAATGCCTGACACTGACTTTCCGCCTCATCAACTCCAAGCGTATCCAGTTCTGTACTCTGATGTAGAAAGCCTTCCAGTGGCGCCATGGCGACCACCGCGCGGTCTGTGACCAAAGGAATTGGTTGCCGCAATTGCCCATTCCAAAACCTGAAGTTCATCGCCCTACCCTTGAACCCGGCAAGTTCGAATTCATCCGACAAAATATAGTCACGCAAGACCGCAGGGTCGTCGGACTGGGTACGTGTCACGGCTTCGCCCAGCGTTCGGTATGCCGCCCATGCGGCGTAGTCTTTGGACATCATGGTTCGGCCCGACTGCTCAAAGAACCGATTCTGCATCTGGGCCGCACCCCATTGTTCGACCACACGCGACCATGTGACGGGCTTAAGACCATCGGAACCAGCAACAGGGCGCGCCTTCCAGGTGTTGAATTCGACGTAGCGGCCGAAATCGTCCAATTCATCGGCCAATAACAGGACGTCATAGTCGCCGAATTCCTGCGTGAACAACGGAACTTCTTGCGCTGCGTTGCGACGCAGGTCAGCATCAAAAACCCAGGTCTTTTCAGCCCTCAGATCAAGACGGAATTTCTGCAATGACCGTTTCAGCGCGTCGGCAAAAGCTTGATCTTCTGGGTGGTTTCCAGAGATCAGAACGAGATCCTGCCAGCGGCGTTTGACCAGAAATTGAGCCAATGCGTCCGTGCGCATTAGCCCAGACGGCAAAGTGTGCAGCAGGTTCGGCCGACAGTCCTGCTCGCGTATGGAAAGTTCAGGGGAAGATGCATTGAAAAGCACCGCACCATCGGCCTCGGCCAAGTCCGCGACCTGCAACTGAGCAGAGGCAGGCGCATCAAGAATTAGAAACGGACTGTCCGACAATGCCTTACGCGCTGCTGTAATCCAATCCTCACCGTCAGAAACGGTAGTGACTGTAAGCGTGTAGTCGTGTTCCAGAAACTTAGCGGTCGTCAGATTGTCTTCCAGCGCCAGTTTGGCACCCGCCGAACCAAGATCATCTGGAATCGGATCAAGGTTGGATAAAACGGGTGGACGCGCGACCTGCTGTTGTAGGTAAGTCACTGAAATACCAATCTCTGCCAATGCAGTGCCAGGCAGAAGTATCAGTGCCGCTACCGCACGGAACATCTTAATCATTTTCGCGCCTCCTCCTGCGCCGCCTTAGTAAAAACGGCCAAAATGCAGCCCACCATAAGACCTTAGTCGCAAACCTGCACGGATGTGCAACCAAGGTCGAATTTCACGCTGAGTCCTGCTGCGGTATGACCGTGAAAAGCATCGTAAAGGAGGAGAAGATGCGTCTTGGATTTCACAGCACATTGCTGGGCGGCCTTGTTGCCGGAGGTATGGCGCTGGCCCATGGCGATGTCGCCCCACAACCAGTCAACACAGACATCCTTCCAGATGTTGGAGAAGATTGGCTGATTGAAAACCCCTATCGCGACCAGGGCGAAGAGGTATGGCAGGCTGCAATCGAAATAGGCGATTCCGGCTATAACCAGAATTGTGCCCGCTGCCATGGTCTTGGTGTCGTATCGGGAGGGTTAGCCCCTGATTTGCGGTATCTTGAAGCCGAGGAATATGGCGACGAATGGTATGTAGAGCGGTTCCGCGAAGGTTATACGCAAAACGGTATTACTAAGATGCCCGCCTTTGGCGAATTGTTAGGACAAAAAGCAGCGTGGGCCATTCGAACCTATATCGAAACGCGTCCGGATGACGGCGCGCTGGACGATCACTCGGACCGCCTGAAGGAAATCAGGGATCTTCTGGCAGCAATGGCCGGCGGCGCCGAGGGGGACACGGCAGCGCTTCAATCGGAATTGACCCAGATAGCCGAAACTATCGAAACCGGATCCGGCGCGCCCGTGGCCGACAGCGTGGCTCTGCGTGCGGCGGTATTGATATCTGGGAATGCACCCAATTTCGCCGAAGCCGCTGAACAACTTACCATTGGATTGTCCGCCGCGCAGTAGCGCGGCAGAATGGGGCGCATGATCAAGTACGTTTTCGTTTTCTCCCTGTTGGCCACCACCCTGTTTTCAGGACCGGTTTTGGCCAGGTGCGAAGATCATGTGCCCCAGCCCAAACCTCAGAACGCAAGCCGAGATATCGTCGGTGCCGATCTCGATACCATAATCGACCGCGGTTATATTGAATTCGCAGCCTACGAAGACTTTCCCCCTTGGTCGTTTGAGAGAGACGGTACTATCCAAGGTGTCGATATTGAGATTGGAAAACTCATCGCCAGTGATCTAGGGGTCGAAGCTCGGTTCAATCTGGTCGCTGCCGGAGAAAACCTTGAAGCCGACTTGCGCAATTGGATCTGGAAAGGCCCGCTGATTAACGGCCGAGTTGCAAATGTGATGTTGCATATCCCCTACGACAGCGAGTTCGCGTGCCGGGTCGAGCAGGTTGTTTTTACTGGCCAGTACCACGACGAAGAAATCGCAATTGCCTATCGTCGGGATGCCTACCCCGAGGATCCTCCGGTCCCGGCTTATTTCCGGTTCGATTCGGTAGCGGTCGAAAATGACTCAATCGCGGATTTCTACCTATCCGCCTTTCCGGGGGGGCAACTTTCGCGCAACATTCGTCGGTTCAAGACAGCCGAAAAAGCTATGGAGGCATTGGCGGCAGGCGAAACCATGGCTGCTATGGGACCTCGGGGCCAGCTTGAGACCGGATTGACGCCTGACTTGGGAGTCCATGCGCCACCGCTTCCTGGGTTTGCTGTCAGCACCTGGACGAATGGTGTCGCCGTTCACTTTGCGTATCGCGGCCTCAGCTACGCCGTGGATGACGCCATTTTTGCAGCGCTTCAGGACGGGCGTATTGCTAATATCTTTGCGGAATATGGCCTGACACATTCGCCCCCGAAACTGCGGTGACTACACCCAAGGTCTTATAGGCACCGGGCAGATCACCGCGTAGCTTAACCGAAAATACTGGAGGGAGTGACATGGAACTACATGACAGCCGCGTCATTGCGGCCCCACGTTCCAAAGTCTGGGAGGCACTGCTATCGGCCGACATTCTGAAAGAATGTGTCCCCGGCTGCAAAGAAATGTCGGGAACAGCCGAAGATGGGTTTGCCGCGACAGTGGTGCAGAAGGTCGGACCCGTAAAGGCGACCTTCAAAGGTGAAGTGACCCTTTCGGACATGGTGGATCAGGAAAGCGTCAAGTTATCTGGGGAAGGCAAAGGCGGGGCCGCCGGATTTGCCAAGGGTGCAGCAGATGTCACCTTGTCGGATGCGCCCGAGGGAACATTGCTGGCCTACAATGTCGATGCGCGTGTGGGCGGCAAGCTGGCTCAGCTAGGGGGGCGGGTCATTGATGGTGTGGCCAAGAAAATGGCCGACCAGTTCTTTGAAAATTTCCAGAATGCGGTCGAGGAAGAACCTCAGCCCGTGCCTACCGAGGCTGCGCCCGAACCGGCAGCGGCCGCTGCTGTGTCCGAAGTGTCGCCTGAGCCAGCTCCGGCAGCGCCGCCGCCGGAAGAGAAAAAAGGATGGTTCAAGCGCCTGTTCGGTGGTTGAACCGAAAATTAAAGGGAGGAAAATCTGATGAAGGTTTCGATGACTGTGAACGGCGTAGCTGTGAGCGGTGATGTTGAGGGTCGGACGTTATTGTCTGGATTTTTGCGT
>NZ_JBXWLY010000012.1:0-143087 GCF_059609525.1 Ruegeria sp. YTSC325 | reverse complement strand
GGGTATCGGTGACCCAAGTGCCTGCTGTCGTTTCATGTTCTGATGAACTGGCTGGGGTGGTAGGAATCCTTGCCCACCGATGATTGTTATAGGCTTTTCCAACCGGTGGCCGAAACTGGGGCGGTTTCGGGGGCATTCGCTAAGCTCTGCGACCGGCAATTTGGCCGCTAGAGAGGTCGTTCACTGCTGCTAACAGGTGCCCCGATGAGACCCTTAGATCGACCGTCCTCTGGCGCTGACTGGACCGCTGACGACTGGTTCCGGGGGCTCGCTGGTGCTGGCGGTTGGTGGGGTGGACGTTCAAGGCTAGTGCAGCGAATGGCGGATCTGAGCCCGAAGTGGACACAGTTTCTTTGAAAGAAGATCGAGCATTATGCGGTATCCAAAAAAACCGAGCGCGCGATACAGCGAACCTTACTGGGACTTCGCTGGGATGTTCTGCGAATAGTCTTTTCACTCGTCCACAACACGAAACTCACCGGAAGGCGCATCAGTAGGTGGTTCCTCAAACTCATTGGAAATCAGACCGCGGCGGATGAGTTCTCTAATGGCGGCCGCTCTGGATGGCAGTCTGTTCTCGAACCGCCAATCATCAATGGCTTTAAGCTCTTCGAGGTCGAGCATCAGTTGCAGTTTTTCCGTGCGCTTTGGCGGTCGATTTTGATCAGACACTGGCATGACCTCAGTAGCTTACGTCAGTTACTCCAAGCATGTATGGCAATGGGCCTGTGTGTCTACATCAATCTTGGCATGTTGTGCCGGATACCCAGGATCATGAAGCGCCCCATGATGTGTCGGATACCTAAATTAAGTATATGATTTTATTTGAAATTTTATGAATCGCTCTTAGGTTTACTCCGCAAGCAACGAAACGGAGTGAAAATGATACAGCAAGTCTTAAAGTCTGAAGTTCAGGAAGAAACCAACGACACAGGCATCGACAAGAACGCCTGGATCGCCAACGCGGTGACGGAAGTACTGGCCGATACCATGGTCCTGATGGTGAAAACACAAGGCACACATTGGAACGTCGTGGGCCCGCTATTCCTGCCGATCCATGAATTAACAGAGCGTCAGTATCGCGACCTGTTCGAAGCTGCGGATGAATTGGCCGAGCGTGTGCGTGCGTTGGGTCAGGTGGCACCGATCTCGTTCACGGACATGGTTAGCCAAGCCAAGCTGACCGAAGAAGAGACGGTTAAAGATGCAGAGGGCATGATCAAACAATTGGTCGCAGACAACGAAGCGATTGCTCGGAACCTGCGTGAGACTGCCGCGACCGCAGCCCGTTATGGCGATGGAGCTACAGAGGATCTGATGAACGCCAGGATGGCGAAGCATGAGGAAGCTGTCTGGATGCTCAAGGCAATTGTTGCGGCCTAATTGGCGGCTCCCCTCGATTTGAACCAAGGTTTGCGAAGAAAGGAAAAACGATGACACGTGTTGGGTACGAGAAAAAGGCACAGCTGCAACTGGATAGTTGGAATGCCCAGATTGATGTTCTCGAAGCCAAGCTGAAGGTGGCCGAAGCGGACGCCAAACTCGAGCTCGAGGAGCAGCTCAGCAAGCTCTACAAGGCAAGATCTGACGCAGAGGCTCAACTGAATGATTTGAAGTCGACTAGCGACGAGGCCTGGGAAGATGTCAAAAAGGGCTACGAGGCTGCATGGGGCGATATGCAGAGTGCTTTGAAAAAAGCGGCCGACCGGTTCTCGTAGAGCTGTGTTTGTGAACAAAGCTCGTGTCGTAAATGGAGACAGGAATGCAAACACCTAGAGAATTAGTGAGGTACTTTCGTGGGTTCCTAACTATCCCTGCCGCCATTAGTCTTTCAGGGCTTTTGGTGGCTGGGATTGTCTTCAAGACGGAGCAAGCGCTCGCGAGTTGGGGTTGGTCCGCTTCCGATTGGCTGAGCGTTTCTAATCGTACTGCGAGCGATGTACTAAGCGCAATCTCGGCAGCATCCATGTCCGCGTTGGTCATGGTCTATTCCATTGTTTTGCTGGTCTACACCTTAGCAGCCGGATCAATTGGGCCCAGGCTCTTGCAGCGTTTTGGCGAAGACAGGGTAAATCAGATTGCAGTTGGCTCACTTGGAGCGACGTTTTTATACAGCTTGTTGATCTTGTGGCTGATACGCGATGACACATCCGTAAATTTGGCCGTTGCGATTGGAATAGTCTATTCGATCATCTCAGTTCTTTTGCTGTTGCTCTTCGTTCATACAGTATCGACGCGCGTAACCATTGATCAGGAGGCGGCGCGGATTTCTGAGGCCTTGGATCGCCAAGTCAGCACCGCAATCGAAAACAGCGCAGATACTCCATCTTCAGAGGCAGTCCCTGAGGAGGGAGACAAGCGCCAAGTCTTGGCTTCGGGCACTGGATATGTGAATTCGATCAATACCGAAGGTCTAGTGAGTGCGGCCAAGGAAGCCGGAGCAGTCGTCGTTTTTGATGTGCAGCCAGGAGACTTTATGGTTCCATCGGACACTTTGGCCAAGGTTTATGGTGATAGTGACGAAAGTCTTAATGATCTGGTGCAAGCGGCAGCTCCGTTAATCTCCGCGCGAGATCCTAATGGCGATATCCGCTTTTCTGTCCATCTTCTCGTTGAAATCGCACTTCGGGCGTTGTCACCGGGTGTCAACGACACGTTTACCGCAATAGTCTGCATCGACCGACTGTCGGCGTCTCTGGCTCGAGCGTGGTCGTCAAAGCTCTGCACGGGTGTGTATCGGGATGATGACGGAAACGTACGGGTGGTTTACCCGTCCATCACGGCTGAGGCACTGTTTCACGACTCTATGCCAGCTCTAAGACGCGCTGCCCGGGGTAATGGCCTCGTAACGGCCGCCCTTATTCGCGCTTTGGTGCGCATCGCAGAGGCAGCTCCAGAAGAAGATTTGCTGGCTGTTGTAGATGAACTATCTGCGGTCAGAGATGAGACCCGAGAAAGCGATATGCTTGAGCGCGATATTGATAAGTTTTGTGGCCAGGTCGAAACCGCAATTGAAGGGTTTTAGTCAACCGCCCTGGACAATTGCAGTCCAGTGCGGCTGGGGGGTGGTTTGTGAGTGGGCCATCCCCCAACTTATGGAAAAGTGCTCTTCGAAAGGTCTTAGTTACATTTCAACGAAAGGTAGTCAGTGAGTGGCGAAACCAAACGGCTACTTTGTCCGCAGAGCGGTCATTGAGACGGAGCGCAGCGAACGACCGCTCTGAGCCCAAACTGCCCGTTCACTTGAGCCACCATAACCGTCTGCTATGCCGACTTAGTCGCCGTTCGCTGCGGGTGCCGCCTGCTGCCGCCTCCGCTCCCAGCAACCGACGGAATTAACGCAAACCCGACAATTGTAGTGACCACTAAAAGGTCACCCAAGCAGGTTGCCCTGTCGTTCACCCTAGTTACCCCGACAGGCCCTTTCGTGCTCTGAGCCGAGGTTCACCACGTTGGCAAACCTCGGCTGAAACCCAGGGTGTTAACGTACTAGCCGAATAGTGCTCACCCGCCGTTGGCCGTGGTTACTCGTCCTGCCAACTCGCAAACGTCTTACGGGCTAGCTCGCTCTCAGGGCGGAGGTTTTCGATGCCGCCGTAGGGTTCATCCTTGCCAATCGGGCGGTGCGGGTACTTCGCTATCATCTTGGCATGGCGCTTTGCCATGTCCTGAAATGACGCCCCGGACCAGAGCGATCCACCGATGTCGGGGGTTGTCTCTCGAGGATCGCGCAGGATGTTAAAGACCGGCGCTGCAGCCCCCGGCACACCCGGTGCGGGCATGTGCATCTTGAACTCCTGCTTTACGATCGAGCGCAAGACCGGGCCTTCGTAGATATAAACATAGTCCCGGCGCGAGTTTCCTTCGCCTTCCAGCAACAATGCGGTTTGGTCCACACCATCGATCACCCGGTCACGTGGAATGAACTCCGTACCACCAGCGACGCGGGCCAACGTGGTGTAGAGGTCGGAGACGTGGATAATGTCTCCCGCGTAGCTTCCACCTTCGATTGCTTGCGGCCATCGCACGAACGCGTCCACGCGTACCCCGCCTTCGAGATGCTCTGCCTTGCCTCCCCGATAGATCAACTCGATCATGCCGGAATTTGGTGAGTACTGCTTGAAGATACCGTTGTCGGCCATGAACACCACAAGCGTGTTCTCGGCTACGCCAAGCTCGTCGACCTTGGCCATGAGATCGCCGAACCAATCATCCAACTGCTCCATCTTGTCGGCCATAAAGCCGCCATTGCGGGACCTTTGTTGATCGCTAGAGGTGAAATTGAGTGGATAGAGCGGCCAGTACTGAAGGAAGAACGGCTCCTCTTCGCCTGCGAGGCGTTCCAATTGTTCCAGCACCTGCCTCTGGTATGTCGCGTTCATGCGCTCGTAATGCTCTTGCGTCCATTCCTCGCCGGCCTCGAGGCCCACCTCGCGGGCTTGCTCTCCCGCCTTTGCTTCGAGCCCGGTAACCAAGCCATAGGGTTTGAACCGCTGGTCGATTGCAAACTCACTCGACTGGGTCGATGGATGCCAGCCGTTCAGATTGCCTGCGGCCGCGGCCTCCGGTGTCATCAGGCTCAATTGAA
The DNA here is from genome assembly GCF_059609525.1 of Ruegeria sp. YTSC325. Lineage (NCBI taxonomy): Bacteria > Pseudomonadati > Pseudomonadota > Alphaproteobacteria > Rhodobacterales > Roseobacteraceae > Ruegeria > Ruegeria sp. YTSC325. Next base: position 138,499 of record NZ_JBXWLY010000012.1, on the reverse strand, counting down.
CCTGCTGGTGCACAGGAAAAAACGCGACATCGAAGCCTTGATTGTGGGGAAAGGACTCCTCGATATCCCCCTGGTGCCACTTGCCGACGTGAGCCGTGTTGTAGCCTGATTGCTTGAGCACTTCGGCAATTGTGACGGCTTCACCGGCCAGGCCCTCGCCCACCAAGGCGACCTTTACTTCTTCCTGTCCAGCCCGGACCGGGTGGCTTCCTGTTAGGAACGCGGTGCGCGTCGGTGTGCACGAGGGTTCCGTATACATGCGCATCAACGCAAGGCCTTCGGACGCGAAATCATTGATGTTCGGGGTGTCGAAACCGGCGACATAGTTCATCGCCCGGTTGCCCATCAAACCGAAGCTGACGTCATCGATCAGTACATAGAGGATATTCGGAGGCTTCCCGTTATTGGCGTCGCGAAGCTCTGTCAGACGTGAATCGATCCGAACGTCCTGTGCGGCCCATTCCTCGCCAAACTGGGCACTCAGGAAGTTGAACTCTCCATCGTGAATGATTGGACTATCCTGTGCCGTGACCGCCGACGCGGCGATCAGTGCGCCAAACACGCCTATCATGAATCTCATTGGCTTCTCCTTCGCTAAACTAACCAGGGAAGCCTAGGTCATTGTTCGGGAGGATCAAGTTTCAACTTCAGGCGTCGGCAACGGTCACGACACGGGCTTACTAAGACTTCTACAATGTGCGATCTTGGACAACTACGCGTTCGCTACGTCAGCGATCCGGACGCCTAACTGCCTTTCCAATCGACTTGCCTCAATGTCCGGTATTCGGTCGGACGCGTTTGATTGCCAAGGCTGCACCGGCGAAATCACTCAGGCGATCCAACGGCGGCAATACGCAGGAAGCGGTCGACTGGCTGAACCTCGCGACCGGCGGCTTTGTCCGCATCGCGGTCATTCAGCCAACCCTCAACCAAAGTCCGCTTCGGCAAAAAGAAAGCAAAGTCAGCACCCCCGGCAACCCGCAAAGGGCCGCCGAGGGTTGGTATTCAGGGCGGTCTACGGTTGACGACATAGTCAGCCAGCCATTTCCAATAGGCTTCAGCGTCAGGAAACCCCTGAGCACGAGCAGCCAGATCTTCCGCAGCTTTACGGGTGCACCCGCCATCGAACTCAGCGATAGCAGCTCGCTCCACGAACGCATCAATGTCGGGGAAGGTCATGTCGGCAGTTGGATCTGGTCAACGATCGACCGCCGCTGCTCGTCGCTGATGCCAGCCGAGTAGATGCCGTAGGTGATCCCGTTCTCCGACCGTGCCGATTGGTGACCAACCGGAGAGGCCGTGAAGTGCTCAGGAACACCCGTTCGTTCGCACTGGGTCACAAACCACTTGCGGGTCGAGTGAAACACCAGTCCCGGTCGCTCCAGTCCCAACCGACGTCTCAGTCTCGCAAACCCCTTGGTGACATGGGCCACGGTCAACTCAGGAAACAGAGGGCCATGGCAGGGTAACTGACGGAACGTATCGTCTAGCACCGGGTGGACTGGAACCAGTCTCTCCGCCGCATCGGTCTTCAGCAGTCTCAGTTCGTTTGGTTGAACATGAACGAAGCAACCGAGGTTGCCCTTGGTCACGAGTTCTTCCCGGAGCAGCCCGACCGCTTCCCCCGCTCGCATTCCCGTCAGCAGACAGGTCAACAGAACAGGATGTAACTCCCGGTCGTTGGCTCCTAGCAATCGCACGACTTCATCGTCGGTCGGGACGGCATAGGGTTGAGGACGGACCTTCCGATCAAAGAGAACAGTCCGGAAGGGATTGACCTCCAGATGCCCCTAATAGACCACCCAGTCGAGGAAGTGATTGACCTGCGACCAGATACGCCGCTGGGTTCTGGCCGTTATGGTCACCGAACCCCGAGACGAGTACGCAACTAACTGGTCCAGGGTCAGCCCTCGGGTCCGTTCTGACTTGCCGATCATTGGAGACAGTTGGGCAATTGCGGACAGGAACTCTCTTCCGTCCGCTCTGGTCAGGCTGCAAACCGACTGGTCACCGTATCGACTGGTGAACAACCCGACAGAGTATCGGACCGATTTGAACCCGCTGGGTCGAAGCTCGTCACTGCGCTTGTTCAGATAAGCCCGGCTCAGGTCACGAACCGGCACCTTTACCGGCGCTGATGGCCTGATGAACTTAGACCTCTCCAGATTGCATCCAGAGTCCTCCAGAGTGGCTCGGAGACGGACGAGAGACGACTCCGGTTGGTCAACCCAATCAGGAACGTCAGCGGTGCTCTCTGGGACAGACAGGGCGTCTTCTGCTTGAGACCGAACCTGTTCCACCAGTGTCTCGAACCGGGCATTGACTTCAGCGGCTCGGACGCGAGCGGTGTTACGATCACTGGTCTTGAGGCTCTGCTTCAGCGCCTGAGCGCCCAGCGCGAGAGCCACGTCAGCGGGATAGTTACGTCTGAACAGCCACGTGTGGCCCTTCAAATAGGCATAGCGAATGTGAGCAGACATGGGTCTCCTCCTTTCAGATTTAGGATTTGGGATGGGTTCAGTTGATTGAGACGATCCGCAGGATCATCTCGCGTGCCGGTTCGCCGTAGGAACGCCCCCGAAACCGCCCCAGTTTCTCGGGCTTCGCTGAAAAGCCGATAACAATCATCGGACGTCAAGGATTCCTACCACCCCAGCCAGTTCATCAGAACATGGATCGACAGCAGGCACTTGGGGCTAAACCCTCCGAGAAATGCCCCCGTTTATGCCCCCGCCCAGATCACACACGTCTTGCTAGACTGTCTTGCTGTCTGCACGTCAGCGGCGACCTCCCCCAGACAGAGGGAGAGGCCGATAGCGGTTATGGCTGAGTATAGTCGGGCATAGGGTTAAGTAGTGGAAAACGCGGGATAATAAGGAGAAGAGAAACTCAAACCTCTCCCTCCCAATCACCCAGTTTCCTCATCCCCCAGAGAATCCAGATAGGCTAACCGCTCGCTGAAGATATGCTGACGAACCCTATAAGCTGGGTGGCGAGGGAGATAACGCATGTCCATGTAGTCATCGACCAACCTGGGTGTCTTTCGTTCCACCTCATCACAGTCTTCTGTTCGCCGTGCTCGGCGGCCAGGCCAGCCATCATTCGCGCGAAGATGCCCTTGTTGCTCCACCGTTTCCATCGGTTGTACAGTGTCTTGTGCAGTCCATAGGCAGCAGGGGCATCCCGCCACCGCAAACCTTTGCTTTTGATGGAGACAATCCCGCTCAACACACGCTTGTCATCAACGCGCGGCTTGCCGTGGGGCTTGGGTAAGAGGGGCTCCGGACGCGCCATTTACGCATCCGTAAGCCAGAAGAGATCAGACATGTTCACCGCTCGTTTTTGAACCGTGAATCACGCCGCAAAACAGAAATCAATGGGTCCTGATTCTAAAACATCACCCCCATTTAACTCTCCAACTCGCGTAAAATCGATGATGCAGCTCCTGTGCGGCGAAAGAGCTGTTCATGCCTGATGACCGCACCAAAAATGGGTGCGTTCCGCCATCAGGCTATCCGGATACACTAACCGGATAGCTGAGCTCTCATTGGCACTTGAACGCACATACCTCAGACTACGATACAACTGCTAATCACCGAAACGATCCGGCATCGGACAGGGCGCGAGCAGCTGGGTTTGCTGCAAGTGTCCAACACTCAACGGGATTTTTTAGCTCGGGCTTGACGCCGGATTACTCGGAATGTTCTCTCTAATTCATATAAATTGGAAACCGTACTCAAGGCCACTTCGCTTGTATCAAAAACTGGCACTGGGTCGCATACGAAACGCGTCAAGGATAATGAAATTACTTTGCTTTGTTAGCCTTTCAATCGTTTTTCTTTCAGTGTTGCGGGCGTTTTCAGGGCTGGAGCACGCCTCTTTGTGGACAGACGAACTGTTCACCGCATATTTTGCCGACCCAAAGCTGGCGAATTTCGATAATTTGCTGGCGCGCGCGACCGAAGATGGCCACCCCCCAGGGTACTACATTATCCTCTGGACGGTTTTGCGCGTAGTGGACGGTGAATTCGTGACCGTCGCGCGCGGCTTTTCCGCGCTAACTGCGACAATAGCGCTTGTCCTAGTGTACCTAGCCCCACTCCCGACCGTCAGATGGCAAGCGCGCTTGGTGTCCGTTGCAGTTGCAGTCACTTCGTGGAACTGGTGGTATTATGCTGGTGAGGCTCGCTCTTACGGGATCGTTTATTGCCTTGTCGCGATTGCAATATTAAGCGGCCTTCGGTGTCGTCGCAGCTTTTCAAACAATTTGCCTTTTGCTGTTTGGCTCTTCACGTTAACTGTCACTTCCATATCGACGGTTTTTATTCACTATTATTCGATTTTACTATCCGGGGCGATTTTTGGAGTTTTACTTCTAAGCTGCACTAAATGGTCACATCGGGTTCTGGTTACTTGCTCAGGGTCTGCAGTTTTAGTCTTTGCAGTCTGTCTTGTGATTTGGCACATGCCCAAAATTGTCGTTGACGTACAGAACACCTGGTTCGAAGCCAGCGTGCCATTTATTTTGGAACACATCGCGCGAGGAGTAAACGTCGCGGGCTCGCCAATGGTGGTCGCGATCTTTGCTCTACTCGTGTGCTTAATTACAGTTTTGATTGTAAAATCTTGGGATTTGGCGATACTCAAATCAACTTTTACCCCAGATCTATCTTCGGGGGTTTTGCTCTTAATTTCCGTAATTGTGTTGACGATTGTTTTTGGAATAATCATTTCTGTTCTTTTTGTGCCCGTGTTTTCGTTTCGGCTCTTTCTCATTTTTGCGCCGATACTTTGGATTTCCGTCGCTTATTTCATGGAAGGGATTTACCGCATGATCTCCCTGCGCGACACTCCACCGGTACTTGAAATCACAACAACCTTGGCTTTATCGACTGCGTTGATCATTGTGACCGCACACAATATGATCGAGAGCATACCTCCGAAGGAACCATGGAAACGATCAGCACGTTACATCGCATCTCTGGACAGCTGTTCGTCTTCGAAAATTCCGATTTCATGGTTTGAACAAAAGCATTTTTCGGAAGACGACCCAGAACGATTTTACGGCTTCTACCTGGAACCGAATGCGCAAAGAGAGTGGTTGAAAATACCGCGTCAGCAATCAAATATTGCGTCTGAAATGATCGCGCTAAAAAACCATGTCTTGCGCGTGGCTGGAGACCCCGAAACCTGCCCCGTTCTCTTTTGGAGCATCCATTTCTTCAAAGACGAGCGGTTGGCTGAAATGAAGACCTTTCTGGATGAAACTTTGAAGTCGAATGGCCATGGAGAAATGTGGGTCGAAGTATTGTTTTCCAAGAAGGGGTCATACTCTGCCCTCATGATGCTAGCGTCGGAGTCAAATTCTCATTTAAAATCGGTTTGTTCGCCCCCCAACGCCGATACTGTTTGCCAGCACTGGTTTGAGAGCTAGAAACAAAAAATTGTTGAAAATGGCAACTTCGCGCTTTTAGATGCTGGCTGCGCTTAGGGTCAGGACTCATAGCCAATAGATGACCAGAGCTGAGAGGGAGACCTTCGGGTATCTGACGTAACGGGTTGCCACACGGCACCAATCCTTCAGCCTGCCGAGCATGATCTCGATCCGGTTGCGCTGTCTGTAACGACCCGTGTAGTACTTATCCGTTGTCTTTCGCTGCTTCCGACCGGGGATACAAGCGCGTATCCCTTTGCCTTGTAACGTTTCTCGGAACCAATGGGCATTGTATCCGCGATCTCCGAGAAGCCAATCGATATTCGGTATGCCGCTAAGCAGAGCCCCAGCACCGATGTAGTCGCTGACCTGCCCTGCGGTGACCTGCTCCCCTTTGAGTCCGCATTTTTTAGTTAACTCTGTTCAGGGTTTGGTCCTTTCTTGACCGTTGGTGATTCTCCCGCGGGGTGAGCTCGTCGAGGCTCGAATGCGGGCGGTGATGGTTGTAGTCGTTGCGCCATGCCGCAATCATGCGGCAGGCATGGCGCAGAGACGGGGACAGGTGTTCGTTCAAGCATTCTTCCCGCATCCTTTCGTTGAAGCTTTCGACCAATCCGTTCTGCATCGGCTTGCCGGGTGCGATGTAGTGCCAGCCGACCTTACGGTCTTCTTGCCATTTCAGCATCGCGTTCGAAGTCAGTTCCGTGCCGTTGTCGCTGACCACCATACAGGGATAGCCACGCAGTTCAGCGATGCGATCCAGTTCACGGGCGACACGCGCAGCGCCAATTGATGTGTCCACGATGGCAGCCAGGCATTCCCGGCTGAAGTCATTGATCACATTCAGCACCCGGAACCGCCGTCCGTCTTCCAGCGCGTCCGACATGAAGTCGAGCGACCATCTCTGGTTTGGGCCCTGGGGGATGACCATAGGAGTTCTGGTGCCGACTGCGCGCTTGCGTCCGCCCCGTTTACGAACGGTTAACCCTTCTTCGCGGTAGAGCCGATACAGCTTCTTCCAATTCACTTCCCACCCTTCACGCTTCAGCAAGATGTGCAGGCGGCGATAGCCGAACCGACGCCGTTCGTACGCTATTTGCTTCATCCTTGCCCGCAGTTCCGTGTCAGCGGGGCGCTTGGATGTGCACCGATAGACCCGCGGATCGATCCCGGCCAACGCACAGGCGCGCCTCTGATTGTAACCCTTGGTCTTCATCGCCCAGTTCACAGCATTCCTCCTCGAACATGCGTCCATTGTCCTCGGACCAATGGCGGACAAAGGCCACATCCTCAGAAGTTTTTTCCGAGCACCTCTTTCAGCGTCGCTACATCCATCATCTGCTCGGCCAGCATCTTCTTAAGCTTGGCGTTCTCAGATTCCAGCGTCTTCAAACGCCGCGCGTCGGACACTTCCATGCCGCCATACTTCGACCGCCATTTGTAAAACGTCGCATCGCTGATCCCATGCTTGCGGCACAGCTCCTTCGCACCAAACCCGGCTTGAAGTCCCTTCAAGATACCAATGATCTGTTCTTCGCTGAAACGGCTTCTCTTCATCGTCTGTCTCCTCAGGTAGAGAGCAGGCTAAACAAAATTCGAGGACATTTTAGGGGAGCAGGTCACTAAGCTCATGCATACGCAGTATAGCGACGTCCGCTGTATCGAAATTTGGCTCTCCACGCAGATCCTTCATCGGATCATCACCTTCTTTTATAGGGGCATGCGCCAAAGCAACTAAAGCGAAGTAATCTGGAGAAACAAGAGGCGTCCCGAAAATCGCTCCGGGCGACAAAAAAGCGACTACTGACATTTCACCGGAATACTCAAACTGAGGTTATAGTCTGTCGGATACAGACAATTCCGAGTGTTGGCGAAAATCTGAGATAGCGTGATCTGCTGTCAGCAAAAGGCCGTTGGCGTCTAAGCCGAACGCGGTCGCTAGTCCCGTAAGTTCGCCATTGCGCCCTGCGTGAAACAGCGGAACAACGGCTTTTCTAATGTTAAATGGGTCGTCCACAGGAAAGAAAGTTTCGTTGGAATCAGCGTCTCTGCTCGGGACCAGAGTCCAGTCGACGCGCCCCTCTACTTCCGATTCCAGAGTACGAACACTAATCCAGCAAATTGCCATTATTGCAATTCCTTCAATAATTAACCCTTCATAATATTGAAAAAATTGCAGCTATTTTGAAAGAGCTAACCCCCACCACCCGCCAGCACCAGCGACCAGTCTTCAGCCCCCGGAACGACTCGTCAGCGGGTCTTCAGCGCCGGTGGGCGGGTCTCCAACGGTCTCGTAGGCTGTCCCTCAAGTTACAATAAGCGCCCCCTCTATCGCCAAAATGCCCCGTGCTCATTCCGCTGACGCTCCATTCCGCCCCCGAAACCGCCCCAGTTTCAGCCGCCGGTTGGAAATGCCTATAACAATCATCGATCGGCTAGGATTCCTACCACCCCAGCCAGTTCATTCATGCATGGAATGACGACAGGCTCTTGGGGCTAAACCCTCCGAGAAATGCCCCAGTTGTTTCAGGTGTTCTGACCGCTAGAGGACCTTCACTGGCGCTGACCACCGCTAACGAGTCGTTCCGGGAGCTTGCAGGTGCTGGCGAGTTGGGGTGGAGTAGCCGTTCCAGCTTAGTGCGGTGAAGGACCTTTGAGAACTCTAAATGCACGTTCTTGTGGGTAGAGCATTGCAACCGAAATGGCCCGAGGCGTTCAGGGCACCAGTTGTGACCAACGTGAGTTTTTCAAAATGTCTCAACCCCCCGGAGTATACCAAATTGGCGAAGTGTAAGCACGTTCCTGAGTTGACGTAGGCACCTCGGCAGGCAGTTCGTCGCCGAACCGAACGGCATCGTAAATTGTCCATCTCGGTGTGGGAATTTCCAAGACACGGGCATAGTAGAAAGCGCTCATAGAAGGATCGAAATCGGGGTCTTTCCAAACGGTGATCAGTTCCGGGGAACCTATTGAATTCGTAAACGTGCCCGTTGCAACATCCACGGTGTTCCCTACCGTTGGCAGGTTGCCGTCCGCATCGGGTTCTCGGTCTCCCGACCAAGCCACGTCATAGACCCGCTCTTCAGTTTCGCCGCTGGAATTTAGCCAACCTTTCACAATCTGAACACGGTCGAGATTGCCGGAGAACGGATCTTTCAGCGCAGCAACCAGGAAGGTTGGGGCGTCCGCGCCTTGTGTCGCGTCCGCGAGGTCCCCACCCATCGGAACGCCTTTTTCATATCCTATTTCTGCGGGCAATCGAGATCTTGCGTCAGCTTCCGTAAAATCCCAACCACCGAAGAAACGAACCGCGATGCGACTACCGGTTGTCCCGTATACTTCTTTCCGTTCCATCGCGTCGAAGATGGCTTCGCGTGTGTTGTCCTGAGCCCAGACCGCTGCATAGCCAGAGGCTGCCATTTCCCACCCGAGAATCTTCAGGGCATCGAACTCGCCAACGACATGCTGCCAACGGCCAGGTTCCGGCTCGACGCCAGAGTGTTTGCCAAAGAAATTGTCTTCTTCCGCCGTCGCCAAAGCTGTATGGCTGTCGGTCGAGCCCACTACTCCGAACTTGTATGGATTGGTGCCGAGCTGAGCTTCTAGCTTGAGGCCGTTCTTCAAGGCCTCGCGGGCGTATTCGTACTGAAGCATCCAGTCTTCTTTGGGAGTCGGACCCAGATTGGATTTATCCCAGGTTTCATAGTCTGCGAACTCATCGTTCGGGCTGAGAAACGGGTGAGTTTCTCCATCACCTTTGATTTGGGTAATCTCATACATCGGCTCCCACTTAGCACGCCGCTCTGCGTAGTCTTCTGTCAAAGGCTCACCCGTTTCGGGGTTTGTCTCGACCGGAAACATCAAGCCGTTGGAGACGTTGCCGTTGTGGGCAAGGGCCAGTACACGACCACCAGTCTCTAGTTCATAAGTTTCCATCCAGTCCCAAAGCCGTTCCGGATTAAATGTTTCTGCAGTTGTGAAGGGCAACATTTGCCGAGCGCGAATGGCATCATCCCGGTAGATCACATTGCGGTGGAGGTTGTTGCCAGCTTCGGTAGATGTCCACTCGTATCCGATGAACGCAGTGAATGTGCCAGGGTCATTGTGATGATCCGCAGTTTGCGTGAACTCGTCCCATACGGATTGCACAAACCTTCGATCTGCAACAGCCTCGGGAAGTGCCTCGCCCGTGATGCCAGCAAAGGTTTCAATAACTTCCATAGTGGCGCCAAGTGCAACGTCTCCGCCCGCATTAAGCCGTTCGCTCCAGTCTCGGAGCGTTGCATCGCGCATCAGCGTGGAGTTTCCCGCGATGATTTCGTTCATTGCCCCCATGGCATCAGAATGATCGGATACAACAAGCCAGTCGAGCGGACGCGATAACTTCACACGGAGGCCATGTGATGTGGTGACTTCCTCACCACGTGCAAACCTATAGGCATCGTCGGGGCTAAGAATAACGCCAAATCCGCGGGCATCGAGTGAATTTGATGTGTGCAGGTGAGTGTCCCCCCACAAAGGTCGTGTAGGAAAATCCCGACCTGCATAGGGTGAGAAATCGGCGGGTGCGGGCTCACGCATATCATCAACCGATATGGTCATTTCTCCAACTTGCCCACCTTGTGCGGCCTCTTGAGCATTTGAAGAGCTTGTTATGAATGCTGCGGAAACTATTGCTGTCGATGTCGTTAGAAAAAACTTCATATGAACCTCCCAGCCGAGATGAATGCCAGCTTATGGCAACATCTGAGTCGGTTGTTCGTCAAGGAAAACAACGGTTTTTCATTGTTGAGCAAAAGAGAGCCTGAGGGAGATTCGACCAAAACCGGACCGCAGCTTCGCCCGCAAATCTGACGCTCTACCGCTGTGAGAAAATACCGCAACGAGTGGCCGTTCTTGACGACTGGCAGCTTCGTTCGACAGTCTTGAGTCCGTGAGCTTAATTGGAGATGTTGTTATGAAGTGGTTGTCCCGCACATTCCTACTGTCCTTATCTCTTCTATTTGCCGAGGCCGCTTCGGCTCAAGAAAAACCTAACATCGTATTCATATTTCTAGATAATTTTGGGTGGGGCGAACCCGGGTTCAATGGAGGTGGCATAATCCGTGGTACTGCGACTCCCGAGATGGACGCCCTCGCTGCGGAAGGACTACGACTCACGAACTTCAACGTGGAAAGCCAGTGCACGCCGTCCCGCGCAGCGACCATGACTGGACGGTACGGCATCCGGAGCGGCAACCATACGGTCCCACTGGGAGGTGGCGTTTACGGTCTGACCCAATGGGAAATCACGATCGCTGAGATGCTGAAGGATGTAGGATACAGCACGGCCATGTACGGGAAATGGCACCTTGGATGGACCGAAGGGCGCTATCCAACGAATCAAGGATTCGATGAGTTTTACGGCGTTGAGACCACTGACGTTACAGTCTGGCGCACGCTTCCGGGTTTTGCCGATGCCAACATGGAAGAGCCGGTTGTGATGCAAGGTGTTGCTGGCGAGCCAGCAACCATCGCTCAAGACTACGATCTGGACTATCGCGGCGAAATAGATGGCGACCTGACGAAAAAGGCCATCGAGTTTATCGAAGCAAAGAGTGCCGAAGACGCGCCGTTTTTCATCTATCTTGCTTATACTCAGACCCACTATCCGAACATCGCGTCCGAGGAGTTCGAAGGCGCCACTGGAAACGGCGTCTGGGCCGACATTCTGCTTCAAACAGATAGCTATATCGGACGTATTGTTGATGCGATTGAGGCGGCAGGCGTTTCCGACGACACCGTGGTGATATTTACTGCTGACAACGGCCCCGAAGCTCTTCCGGTTGGGAACGCCAACGTCTCGCCAGTTCCTGCGGTACATGGTACGGCCGGGCCTTGGCGCGGTACTCTGTTCACCAGCCTCGAAGGAAGTATGCGTGTACCCTTTGCAATCAAGTGGCCGGGAAAGATCCCTGCCGGTTCTGAAAGCAACGATGTTGTCCACTCAATGGATCTCTATCCGACTCTTGCGGCTTTCGCAGGGGGCAAGGTGCCTGATGACAGGGCCTTTGATGGTGTCGACCAGTCAAAGTTCTTTCTTGGTGACCAACCAAACTCAAACCGAGAAGGTGTTATCGTCTACATGGGTGAGCAGATATTCGGCGTAAAATGGAAGGATTGGAAAGTTCTTTTCAAAGAGAATACGACTGCTTTTGGTGCAACGGAGTCTTTCGACACACCAAGGGTCTACAACCTTTTGAATGATCCACACGAGCGTGAAAGCGTACTCTTCCCGCACACATGGGCAGCCGAAAAGGCGCTGCCGCAGTTGCAGGAGCACATTGCTACATTCGAGAAATTTCCTCCGATCCCCCCGGGAACGCCGGATCCCTATGAACCACCCAATGACTGAGTGACGGCTTTGTCCGCAGTACCGTCATTTAACCAACCCTCAAACAATGCCCACTTTGGAAAAAGAAAAGAGAAGCAGAACTCCCGCGGCAACTCGTTAAGATGCGCCGAGGGTTGGTATACAGGGTGGTCTACGGTTGACGACATAGTCAGCCAGCCATTGCCAGTAGGCTTCCGCATCTCGGAAAGATAGATGAATCCTCGGGCTCAATCCTTGCCAACAAAAGCAAGACAACACCAAGCCAAAAGACCTGTTAGTGATCGGAAATTTGTTACCCTTCGGGCGCATCCATAGTTTCGCCGTAGGATCAAGCGATACTGTCAGGCTAAAAAGCGTCCCGACGAACTGAAATTGGTTTTTTTGTCCTAAGTAGCAATTCGCATTTTTTCATCGCTGCAACAGGACGCAATTGAGAAAATTTTTGACAGAGGGTACCTGCAAAATGCTATAATAAAACGTGAATATTTATTAATACAACACTTCTTGCGTGTTCAATAATCTTGAATTGGGAGGTTCATATGCTTGGGCGCTATGCTTGTTTGCTGACTTTGTTAGGTGTTCCGCTGAGTGCATGGGCCGACGCCATACCCACGAAAGAGGCCGCCGAAGGTACCTTTGCGGAACGACCGTTTTCCCCATATGCCAACCGCTCGTTCCCTGAACGGCCACTTTGGGGGGATACACATTTGCATACCGGCCTGTCGCTAGATGCAGGTGCCTTTGGAAATACACTGCTGCCTGATGAAGCCTGGCGGTTTGCAAAGGGTGAACAAGTCATTTCCTCGACAGGTCAGCCGGTAAGGTTGGCACGGCCACTAGATTGGATGGTTCTGACCGATCATACCGATCTGATGGGATTTGCGCCCGACCTGCAGGCCGGAAAGCCCGGCGTGATTTCCGATCCGAAAGGACTAGAATGGTACGAAGGATACAAAGCCGGAGGAGAAGAAGCCGGAAAAACCGCCTTCGACATCATCACCAATTTCTCGCAGATGACCCTGCCCGAAATCCTCCTAGAGTCGTACAGCCCCGGCGCTGACGCATTTGCATTTACCTGGGAGAACATCGTTCTGGCGGCAGAAAGACATAATGATCCCGGCACCTTTACAGCCTTTATTGGGTTTGAATGGACCTCGGTACCCAAGGGGTTCAATCTTCATCGGAATGTCATGCTGCGCGACGGGCCAATTCGGGCGCTTCAAATGGTGCCACCAGTGACGCAGCCGCCTTATGGGAATACCGACCCAAAAGCGCTCTATTCGTGGTTAGAGGAGTATCAGGCGAAAACTGGCGGCCGCGCTGTAGCCTTTGCCCACAACGGAAATTTGTCTAACGGCTGGATGTTCCCAACCGAAGACACCTATCACGGCGGCAAGGTTGATGAGGAATACGTGAAGGCTCGCGCAAAATGGGAGCCCCACTATGAAGTCACCCAGATCAAGGGCGACGGTGAAGCGCACCCGTTCCTAAGCCCGGATGATGAGTTCGCCGATTATGAGAACTGGGACGTCGGAAATCTGGATATCACCGAACTAAAAACAGACGATATGCTGGCCGGTGAATACGCCAGAGAGGCGCTGAAGCGCGGCTTGTTGCTGGAAGAGAAGTTCGGCGTGAACCCCTATAAGTTCGGAATGGGTGGAGCGACCGACAGCCATACTTCACTAGCGACCGCCGAAGAGGACAATTTTTTCGGCAAATCCGTCAGTGTCGAACCGTCAGCGGAACGGATCAAGCATCCCTTTATAGCCAATGATTTGGGCGAAATTCCCGGTGATCTTCTTGTGGCCTCGGGATATACAGCCGTCTGGGCCACTGAAAACACGCGCGCAGCGATCTTCGATGCATTCAAGCGGCGCGAGACCTATGCCACCACCGGCCCTCGGATCGGCCTGCGGTTCTTTGGCGGATGGGCGTTCGACGATTCCGATATCGAAACCCGCTTCCTTGCTGATGTCGGCTATACCAAGGGTGTTCCGATGGGGTCGGACCTTAGACCGCGCGAAGGCGACACGGCGCCCTCTTTCCTGATTGCAGCACTGCGCGATCCAATCGGCGCCAATCTGGACCGGGCCCAGGTAATCAAGGGTTGGCTGGATTCCGAAGGAGAGCTGCACGAGAAAGTCTATGATGTCGTATGGTCGGATGACCGGACCGCAGATGACAGCGGCAAGATACCTGCCGTTGGAAACACGGTGGATGTCGATACGGCAAGCTGGACTAACACTATCGGATCAGCTGAACTGGTAACTGTCTGGACTGATCCGGACTTCGACCCGGATGTTCGGTCATTCTACTATGTTCGCGCCATCGAAATTCCGACGCCACGCTGGGTGTTGTATGATAAAGTTCGCTTTGGAACTGATCTGCCAGAAAACGCCCAGTTGACCCATCAGGAGCGGGCGTATTCTTCACCAATCTGGTACACACCTAGCGAATGACCAAGTTTGGCTAAGTTTCTTGTATCAAGGGCAGAAATTTCTGCACCACAAGCATTTTTGACGCTTGGAATGGGCAGCGGCGCGGTTGCCAAGCCCATTTGTAAGGGTCGCCTAACCGGTGCCGGACAACAGTTTAAGTAAGGTTGCCTATGCGGGTAATGAGAGAGCCTCTATTCCATTTCATTCTGATTGGAATAGCTATCTTTGGCTGGTTTTATTGGGTGTCTCCGGAAGAGGAAACAGCCGAGAACGTCGAAACGATCACGATTGGCGCGGAAGACGTCGCCCTACTGGCCACACGATTTGAACAAAGGCGAAAACGGGCACCCGACGACGCCGAACTACAGGTGTTGATAGGCGCTTTGGTCCGGGAAGAGGTGCTTGTACGCGAAGCAAGAAAGCTTGGATTGGATCGTGGCGATCAGGTGATCCGGGCGCGGCTTGTGCAAAAGATGGACTTCCTGACCGGGGCCATAGCATCGTCTGTGACGCCAGAAGACGCCGTACTGCGATCCTATCTCGCGGATAATTCGACCCGCTTCGAAACCCCTTCTATGGTCGCGTTCGATCAGGTTTTTTTGGGTGAATCCCCTGAACAGAGCCAGATCGCCCAGACCCTGTCTGCGTTGAATGCCAAAGAGGATTGGTCAAGCCTTGGCATCTCTTCTCTTTTGCTCAGTACGATGCCGTTGTCAGCAATGAACGTGGTAGACTCCACCTTTGGCCGCGGGTTTTCTGCCGCTATCCAAGATTTGGAGCCAATGGTTTGGTCCGGTCCGGTACAATCGGGGTATGGGCTGCATTTTGTCCGGGTTACCGCGTCTGAGGCCGGCCAGGTACCGCCCCTGGAAGCAATACGCGATGCTGTGTTGCGGGAGTGGCGCCGCGAAACTGGTGAAAAACTGACACAAGCCCAATACGAGAGCTTTGCCGCTGGATACCAAGTGGATATGCGACCTGACCACGAGGCTGGTCAGTGAAGCTGTGCCTGTACATCTTGTTCGCACTCTGGCTTTGCTGTGTACCGCAGCGCGGAAACGCACACGCGCTTGACCCGGGGTTTCTGGACCTTCGCCAATTGGGTCCGGAAACATGGCAAATCCTCTGGCGCGTTCCGGATGTGAATGGTCAGCCCATGGAAATTGATGCTGTCTTACCCGGACAATGTTCTCCGGCGCGCAGTACCGGTCTGACCGCAGACGATGTCGCTTGGGTATCCACTTGGGTTGCCGAATGCGATGTCCCGTTGGCGGGTCAGATCGTTTCTATCGAGGGGTTAGGCCGACAGCGAAATGATGTTCTGTTACGCATACAACCTTTGAACGGTGCAACCAAAACCATGCGGTTCACGCCCGACACAACGGCACTGACGATCCCGGAAAGCCCCTCCACCTGGTCGACTATGAGCACCTATTTCTGGTTAGGTTTTCAACACATCCTGGAAGGCGTCGACCACCTTTTGTTTGTCTTTGCCTTGTTCATACTCGTGCGCGACCCGTGGCGATTGGTGGGGGCAATAACGGCTTTCACCGTAGCTCATTCTCTGACGCTGGCGATGGCAACCCTGGGGGTTCTGCGGGTCCCTTCTGGGCCTGTCGAAGCGATAATCGCGCTATCCATCGTTTTTTTGGCCCTTGAAATACTCAAACGCAAAGAAGGGAAGATCAGATTGGCGGAACAATACCCATGGATCGTCAGCTTCTGCTTTGGCCTGTTACACGGGCTGGGCTTTGCTGGCGCTCTGTCCGAAATTGGGTTGCCCGCTCAGGATATTCCGGCGGCGCTGCTTGCGTTTAATCTTGGTGTCGAAGGAGGCCAGCTGGCGTTTATTGCGGCACTATCCTTAGTGGTATTTATCTGGCGAATGTTAGCTCCGGCGGCAAGTTCGCGCCTCCACATGATAGCGACGCCAACCACCGGCTACGTGATCGGCGCGGTGTCAGTTTATTGGCTTGTCGAACGCATCAGTGGCTTTTGACACCTGGAATTTGCGGGGCATTTTGACGTTTCTTTTCGGGCCAGAACTCATCCACCACGATATATGCGGCGATCACAAAGAATGCCGCACTGGCAACTTGCAAAACACGGACAATGCTTTTGACATCTGCCTCGTCCGAAAAAGGTGCGATTGATCCGCCATAGACAATCAGGGTCGTTGTAATAGCAGATCCGGCAGCTGCGGCCAAAGGCGTTTGGGTTTTGCCAAGCGCCCCAAGGGTCAGGCAAAAGAAAAAGCACAGCAATATGGGTGTCAAAATGACCGGTGCGATGACATTCGCTTCATAACAAACGATCGACACCGCCGCGCCCAGCAGGTTGGCCGTCAACATCGCCTTGGCTACGGCTTTGCCTGCTGCAGGCATTGCAGCAAGTTGTTGGCTGAGAAGTGCGACAAAGAACAGGACAAGCAGCGCTGAAGCACCCCACACAAAGAAAACCAAGGCGAATGGAACGGTGACAAGTGACATGCGGACAATGCGCCGATGGGGATCGAAATCCTGAGCCACTGCTGCTTTTTGCTGGGCAGCTGTCGGTGGTTCAGCAGGTATGAGCACAAACATCATCGTTGCTGCAAACCCGGCGAACAGCAGGTTCAGAGGAATCCAAAACACCAAGACCAATGCCAGATCCTGTGACTGAAGCACAAGGTTTGGGATCATCAATGCTCCCATTAGGGCAATAACACCGGGCAAAACCCCAGCACCGGAAACGGACCAAGTGAACGACAGAATGATTCCAATGGCCACGAGGATCAGAAACACAACAGGATATGGGGCAAAAACTGACGCCAGCAGAAAGGATAGGAACATCAGCCCAATCGAGAACACGAACAGCTTGCCAAAGGCTGCCAAAGGCAACGCAGCAGGGGCTTGCAAAAACAGAGCTGTGAACACCGCCCCCACCACAGCAAGCGGCCACCCCAGAAGTAAACCCATCGAAAAAACACCGGTTACGCCCAGCGCAAGGCGAAGAACGGCTTGGCGGTCGTCAGTACGCATAGGACAGAATGGAAACCACGCGGATGTAGGTTCGACCCACGAGGTTCAGGAACCCATTGTCGCTGAGATACATAATCACGTCGGCCTGCCCGTTGAGCTGAAAGCGCAGATCGTCTTCGGCGCTTCCGGCCTCATAACCCGGCAACACGATCCGAACGGGGAATCTTTCTGGTTCACGCAGAAACCCTTTGGTACTAGGCGGGCTTGCCAATTGGCCAGGCTCATCGCCACCGCTCAAAGATACAGCCGCGCTAAAGCTCTCAATGACACCTGGAATGATTTGACCAGGGTGCATATCCAATACGACATCAACAGGTGAACCCAACTCTGCCCGACCTAAGTTGTTTTCAGTAAAATACGCCTCGATCCAAACGTCGGTTGCATCTAGGAACGTCAAAAGATCCTGACCGGACCGTGCATATGTACCAGGGGCGATCAATAGATTGGATATGACACCCGTCGCCGGGGCACGCAGTTCAGTCCATTCGATGTTTAGCTCTGCATCTGCCAAGGCTGCCAATGCGCGCTGAATTTTTGGGTTTTCTATTCCGTCTTCGCCCAACCTCTGCTTTGCTTTTTCCAAATCCGCTCTGGCATTCTCATAATTGGCCTCTGACTCTGTCAGTTGACCTCGGGCATCATCGGCTTTTGAAACGGCGATCAAGCCTTTTTTTTCCAACGCAAACACACGCTCTGTTTGAAGACGCATCGTATCAAGATCGCTCTGGGCCCGCGCCAATTTAGCTTGCGCGGCCCTCACCTCTGCCGAGGAGGCGCCCACCTCCTGCGTAGCAGCTTCGAGATCAGCTTCCGCCTTGTCGCGTTGGATTTCATAGGGCCTGGGGTCAATCCGAACCAGAACATCACCTGCCGAGACGACCTGTCCATTCTCAACAAGAACTTCGGTCACTGTACCGGTGACCTGTGGAACGATCTGGGTCGCAATGGCCTTTACTCTGGCATTACCGGTAAACGGCGTTTTTCGGTCAGCGACAAGGTACCAGACCAGGAAAACAAGAATGACGGCCAAGGTGGTCCAAATCGTCTTTCTCATTCCGCCGCTCCTTCAGCCGCGCTTTCGGCTTTTTCGGGCGCATCGATCCAGACCTTGAACAGTTCATAGAAAACGGCGAACAGAACAGGGCCCATAAAAATACCGATCAAGCCATACGCCATCATGCCACCGAGAACACCAATAAGGATAACCAGCATGGGAGTTTCGAGGCCCTTTGAGATGAATACAGGTCTCAAGAAGCTGTCCATTATCGCCACGGGAACGGCCAGTACGGTGAAGATCAACGCTGTGCCACCGGACATGGTGCTCCAGGCGTAGATGACCACTGGAAGCAGAACCAAGCCGGGGCCGATTTGGATAATCGAGAGGATCAGGCAAATGAACGCCAGCGTTGCGGCCGAGCCAATCCCGAACAGCGCCAACAATACCCAAACAACGACCGCCTGAATCGCAGCAACGCCAATCACACCCTTTGTCACATTGCGGATTGTCGCGCCGGCCAGTGTCACGAACTCGCCACCGCGAGGCGCAAAGATACGGTTGGCAAAACGCTGAAGGCCTTGCACCAGGCTTGGACCGGGGCTGAACAAGGCCCCCATGATCAAAACGGACAGGGCCAGCGCCAAGAGCCCAAGCCCGATGCTTAACACCCTTCCGAACAGTGATTTGGTGATCTCAAGAATCTGCGCGCCGTATTTTGCAAGTGCGCCATCGAGGTTTCGTTCAAACAAGCCCCAGATTTCAGCAATCTTGTTTCCAACCAGCGGAAGCTCTCGTAGGCCATCGGGTGCCGGTGGGACTTTAAGCTCGCCTTTGTCTGCTTGTTCCGCAAATTCAGACCCAAGTTCCGCCGCTCCGGAAACAGCAGTAGCGACCGGCCCCAAAGTCAGAACGAGGCCCAACAATACCAGTATAGTCGTGGCAAGTTTCTTCCGCCCGCCCAACTTGGACTGCAACCAATCGAAAACTGGGTACAGCGCTACGCACAGAATCGTAGCCCAGATGACCACGCTTGCCAGTGGGGCCACCATCGCCAAAGCGCTATAAAGGAATAGCCCTAGAAATAGTAACCTAATTGCGAGATCGACGATCCTCGCATCCTGAGTCTTTTCCATACCATCCCTCCAACATTTGTTTTTTGGTCATTATACTCAAAAAACTTAATATATAAATTTTAAAAATTTCGAGTAGCTCTGCAAAAATTTGAAATCTCTCGTAAATTCAGAATTCAGAGGGGCTAGCCGGTCAAATTATGGTCTGCGCATCAAATCACATCGGCTCAACGAGACAAAAACCTAGTCGTCCTCGTTCTTGTCATCCTGGGAAAGAATTGTATCCGCGACAGTGGTCGCTGCGGTTACGAAAATACCGAGCCCCACAATGATGTAGAACATAGTAAAGATTTTCCCTGCCGCGGTTTCAGGAGAAAAGTCGCCGTACCCCACAGTCGAAATTGTCACCACAGAAAAATAGATAGAATCTAACCAGCTCCAACTTTCGACATAGCGGTAAAACACCGACGCCCATAGGATCATACCGGCTGTAAAGGCAAGAAGGCCCTTCACCCTGCCATCTTTAAGGGCAACGCGGACACCTCGCGTTATTCTGGTTAGTGAATTCATATTACTACAGTATCAAGTGTTTCATAAATACATAGTGTTTATTGAATTTCATTGTACGTCTACAAAAATCTGTAGCACTCGCGCCTAACAAATCGAGTGAGAGTTGTAAGCAGCTTTTGTTCGAGTTGCTTTTGGAATACTCAATTCCACTATGCTACTCACATGCCAGAGTCGGCGATTGGATCTCAGCTGTTTCTGCTGACCCACGAATGGTCAGAATTGGTGATCCAACTTTGGGTCGCCTGTCAGATGTATAGGACGACACTGTCGAATGAAGTCAAAGATCAGCCTCAAACAGTTACAAGCACTGGAATCCGTCGTGCGGCTGGGCAGCTTTACCCTGGCGGCAAAAGAGCTTGGGGTGTCCCAGCCCACGGTGTCAAACCTCGTCAATTCGTTGGAGCAACACTATCAGTGCCGACTGCTAGACAGGTCAGGGTCGGTTATCAGTTCAACACCTTTGTTGAACAGCATACGAGGTGACATCAAAGCGCTGATCGCCTTGCGAAATGACATTGACGATCGATTGACGGAGGCTCGGAATTTGCACTCTGGAACCTTCCAGATAGGCTACTCCACGTACCAGATAGCGATGCCCTTTATATCCGAGTTTGTCCGTGCCTTCCCAGTGGTCGACGTGACAGCCCGCGCTTTGGCCTCGCATGACCTGCTTCCCCTACTCTACACCGGCGAATTCGACGTGGGTTTAATCACTGCCAAGGAATTGCCGCCAGATCTGTCGGGCAAAGAGATATCTGAAACCAGAATCGGCCTGGTTGTTCCCAAAGATCATGCTTTGGCAGACAACGGATCCGTCTCTTGGGCCGAGGTCGCCCCATTGAAGCTGATTCAACGTGAACCCAGTTCTTCGACACGGCAAATTTTTGATGCCGCCGCCCAGATTGCACGGGTTAAACTGACCACGATTTTGGGCCTGGGATCATGGGGATCCATCCGAACACTCGTAACCACAGGCGTAGGCGTTGGCGTCGCTTTTGCGCAGGAATGCCAAAATGAAACTGGGGTCGCTTTCGTTCCGGTTGCAGACAAGAACCTGACGGCGCGCCACTTTCTGGCCTGCCTGCCAGCTATGCGCCATACATCTGCGGTATCAAACTTTTTCCGGATTGCTGAAGGAAAGCATCATTTGTAACGATCTCATGTCAACTGATCCAACATAGCTTTTCACTATACCCACCAAACCATCATAAATTTGTTAACTTTCATCTCTAGCGCTCTGGCGTCACACAAACGCAGGGATGGCTATGAAGCTTCGCACCTCTCTCCTTTCATTCACCGCATTGGCCACATTGGGAACCCCGGTTCTGGCCAACTGCCCCGTTGCAACCGTAGCCGACCCGATGGGTCTGGAACCCGTATTCCCGCAGCAGCTGGAACTGGTCGAGCTGCAGGCCGCTGCCTCGTGCGAGCTGGGTTTTGCACAAAACCCGGCGATCGCCGATTTGAACGCCCGGATTTTGGGGAACGCGGATCTTGGGCCAGTGGCAGATCGTCTGCCAGTCGAGCCTTTGGTCGTTATGCCCTACGACTCAATCGGTCAGTATGGCGGAGCCATCACCGGCCTGTCCAAAGCGACCGAGTCCGGCACTTCGGACCTGCTGTCGGTGCGCCATGTGAATTTTGTGCGCTATGCTGATGATCTGCAGACCGTGGTTCCCAATATAGCAAAAGCGTGGTCGTGGAATGACGATTATACCCAGCTGACCATCACGTTGCGCGCCGGGCACAAATGGTCTGACGGCGCGCCGTTTACTGCCAAGGACGTCGAGTTCTGGATGAATGATATCATCTATAATCCCGACGTGTACGATAAGACACCGGATCGGTGGCTGTTCGCAGGTGAACAGGCTCAGGTCGAGGCCGTTGGCGACACCACCGTTATATTCACCTTCCCGGTGCCGACCCCTGGCATTCTGAACCGCTTTGCCGTGGACTACGGCCAGCCGTTCCAACCCAAGCATTTCCTGGGCCAGTTCATGGCCAAGCATAACGAAAACGCCGAAGCACTGGCGCAGGAATACGGTTTTGAAAATGCTGCTGCTGCCGTTGACTTCTATTACGGCGGTTCCGACTGGAAAGACGTGCCCAGCCCTCTGCTGAAAGATGCTGACAAGGCTGCCAAGATCGGTCGTGCCGTGGTGCCGACGCTGGAAAGCTATATTGTTGTCGAAGAGACCGCCGAGGGCCGTAAACTGGTGGCCAACCCCTATTTCCACCAGGTCGATACCGCAGGCAACCAGTTGCCCTATATCAACGAAATCGTTGAGACCTATGTCGGCGACAAAGAAGTCCAGAACCTCAAGATCATGAATGGGGATGTGGTCTGGAAACAGCAGGCGGTCTTCTTGGAAGACTTCCCGCTGCTGAAGGAAAACGAGGCCAATGGTGGGTACACCATCAACTTTGCCCCGACCTTTGGCGAGAACGTGTTCTACTCGTTCAATCGCACCCATCAGGATCCGGTCCTGCGCGACATCTTCTCGGACGTTCGTTTCAACCGCGCCATGTCGCTGGCGATGAACCGCGATGAGATCAACGAGATCGTCTATCTGGGTCAGGGCACTCCGATGCAGGGCGTGCCTGCCGAGCCCAAAACCGTGTCCTTCGTCTCGGACGAAGTGCTGAACCGCGACATCGGATACGACCCCGAGGCTGCCAAAGCTCTGCTGGCCGAAATGGGCCTGACCGATGCAGATGGCGACGGCACCGTGGAACGCCCTGACGGCAAGCCGCTGGTCGTGCGTCTGGTGTATTCCTCGCAGGGTGCGCCGGTAAAGATGCAGGAACTGGTGCGCGACTACTGGTCGGCCGTGGGCGTGCGGGTCGACTTGAAAGAGGTCACCTCGGACGAATACCGCGCCTCGGGCAACAACAACGACCTGGACCTGACCGTTTGGAAATATGACGGCAATGCCGGCCCGACCATCAGCCAGGACGTCACGGTTTTTGTCCCGCCGTTCGGTGACTTCTTCAACCCTGGCACGGGTTTCGGCTGGGCCGCCTGGAAAACCAGCGGTGGCAGCGAAGGTATCGAGCCGCCGGCGGATATCCAGAAACTATGGGATCTGAGCGAAAAGTTCATTCAGGTCGAAATGGGCACCGACGAAAGCAACCAGTTGGGCGAAGAGATCGTCAAGATCCACACCGACAACATGTTGAAAATCGGCACTGTCGGCGACATCGTCGCCCCGTTCCTGTATCGCAACGACCTGCAGAACGTGAAGCCGATCAAATCGAAAACCTACGACTTCTACTGGACCTATCCTTACCGCCCTTCGCAGTGGTGGCTGGAGCAGTAACACAGACCACAGTCTGAAAACCGGACCGGAGCGCGGGATGACTGCGCTCCGGTTTTGGCCCCTCTTGTGGGGCCGGATGGGGGATTTTTTAAGTGCTGAGATTCACTCTGGAACGTCTCGTCGGGATGGTCATCACGATGCTGCTGGTATCGGTGATGGTCTTTCTGATCATGGAACTGCCGCCTGGCGACTATGCTGACCGTTATGCGTTCCGCAAATATTCGGGCACCGGCGTCAACGTCACCGAGGCAGATATCGAGGCGATCCGCCGCGATCTGGGTTTGGATAAGCCCATGCTGCTGCGATACTTCGACTGGATCGGAGGCATCGTTCTGCGCGGCGATTTCGGGCAGGCTTTTGCGTTTGAAACTTCGGTGACCAAAGTGATTGGGGACAAGGTCTGGCTGACAGCCGGTATCTTGTTCTCGACCCTGCTGCTGACCTACATCGTGTCGATCCCCATCGGCATCTTTGCTGCGGTGCGACGTGGGTCAGCAGTCGATTATGGTTTGACGGTGTTCTCCTACCTGGGTCTGGCGCTGCCAAACTTCCTGCTGGCCCTGGTGATGCTGTATTTCGCGAACCGCTGGTTCGGCGCCGATATCGGAGGGTTGTTTTCCGACCAGTACCGCGATGCGTCCTGGTCGGTTGGCAAAGTCTGGGATCTGATCAAGCATCTGTGGCTGCCCGCGGTCGTACTGGCCTGGTCGGCGGTGGCGATCCAGATACAGACCGTGCGGGCCACCATGTCGGACGAACTGAACAAGCTGTCCGTCACAGCCGCCCGCGCGCGCGGCGTGCCCGAGTTACGGCTGCTGATCAAATACCCGGCGCGGCTGGCGATCAACCCCGTGGTCTCGACCATCGGGTTCGACGTGAACCGCATCTTTTCCGAACTGCCCATCGTCGCCGTGGTGCTGGGCCTTACCGAACTGGGAGAGCTGTTGCTGCGTGCTTACCTGGACCTGGACATGAACGTGGCGGGAGCCATCCTGCTGATGCTGACCTTCACCATCGTGTTCATGAATTTCGTGTCCGATCTGTTGCTGGCATGGCTGGACCCGCGCATCAAACTGGGGGCCTGATCCATGACCGATGCAACACATCAAACAGATACTACCGCCGAGGAAGCGCGGCTCAAATACTACTCGGCCTCGCAATGGACCCTGATCTGGTGGCGGTTCCGCCGTCACCGCGCCGCCATGATGGCAGCCTCGGTACTGGGGTTGATGTTTCTGGCCGGGATTTTCGCCGAGTTTGTTGCCCCCTACGGACCAGTGACGCGGGATACCAACTATATCGAAGGCGCACCGCAGGTGCCGCGTTTCTGCGATGCGGGGGGCTGTTCCGTTTTTCCCTTTGTAAACGGCACCAAGACTGAGCGTGATCCGGTCACCCTGCGTGCCATCTCGGTCCCTGATCCCAAAGTGCGGCACTATCTGCATTTCTTTGTCAAAGGTGAACCAGTCAAGCTGTTGGGCTTTATTCCGACGGACCGGCATCTGGTGGGGCTAAGCCCCGATGTTGAACAGAAAATCCATTTCTGGGGCACTGACGATCTGGGGCGCGACGTATTCAGCCGCACGATCTATGCCACCCGAACTTCATTGTCGATCGGGGTGATCGGGGTGATGATCTCTTTTGTTCTGGCGCTGATCATCGGCGGCATTGCGGGGTATTTCGCGGGCGTGATCGACAATATCATCCAGCGCGTGACAGAGGTGATCCGCGTGGTCCCCATCATCCCGCTTTACATGGGGTTGGCCGCCGCCATGCCCAAGGAGTGGTCGACCACGCAGGTCTATTTCGCCATGACCCTGATCCTGGGCCTGTTCGGCTGGCCCACGCTGGCGCGGCGGATACGGTCGCAGCTGCTGTCGATCCGGAACGAGGATTATGTGATCGCCGCGCGGCTGGCAGGTGCGCGACCCGGTCGGATTATCGCGCAACACATGCTGCCCAGCTTTACCAGTTTCATCATCGTCGATCTGGTGATCAGCTTTCCTTACATGATCCTGTCGGAAACGGCGCTCTCCTTTGTTGGGCTGGGTCTGCGTCCACCCTCGGTCTCGTGGGGGGTGCTGTTGCAACAAGCGCAATCGGTGCGGGCAATCGAACAAACACCCTGGCTGTTCATCCCCGCGATCTTTGTCGTTGTTGCCGTACTGGCCTTTACCGTGATTGGCGACGGGCTGCGCGATGCCGCCGATCCGTACTCGGAGGCGCACTGAAATGCCGAAAATGCTGACTGTAGAAAACCTGTCGATTTCGTTTCGCACCAGCGAAGGTGTCATCACCCCGGTGCACGACGTCACCTTTAGGGTAGAGGCGGGCAGAACGCTGGGCTTGGTGGGGGAGTCCGGTTCGGGCAAGTCGATTTCGACCAAGGCCCTGATGCAGCTTTTGCCCGACAACGCCTCGTTGAGCGGTGAAACCCGGATGACTTACACAGACAAGGCCGGGAAAGAGATCGCACTTGGCCGCTTGAAAACCGGCAGCAAGGAACTATGCCGCATTCGGGGCGGCGAGATCGGGATGATTTTTCAGGAACCAATGGCCAGTTTCTCGCCTGTTTACACGATCGGCAATCAGATGATGGAAGCCATCATGCTGCATCGCGGGCTGAAAAAGCGCGCCGCGCGAGAATATGCAATCGAGATGCTGAACAAAGTCGGCGTATCGAATGCCTCTGCACGGCTTGACCAGTACCCGCACGAATTGTCTGGCGGGATGCGACAGCGCGCCATGATCGCACTGACCCTGTCTGCCGGCCCTGCCCTGTTGATCGCAGATGAACCGACTACGGCGCTGGACGTGACTATTCAGGCTCAGGTGTTGGACCTGATGCGCGATCTGCAACGCGATCTTGGCATGGGCATGATTTTCATCACCCATGACCTTGGCGTGATCGCCCAGATCGCCGACGACGTTGCCGTGATGTATCTGGGAACTATCGTCGAGCGCGGCCCCGCCCGGGACGTGATCAGAAATCCGCAGCATCCCTATACCCAGGGTTTGTTGGACGCGATCCCCTGCGTCGAACACCTGCACGACCGCCTGAAACCGGTGCCGGGAGATATCCCCAGCCCGACCGCGCGCCCAACGGGCTGTCCATTTCATACCCGATGCGCCCAAGCGATCGCGGGGACCTGCGACGTGACAGCGCCGACCGAGGTCTCAACCATTCCCGGCCGCGCAGTACGCTGCTGGTTGCACAGCGACAAAGATCGGAACGCCGCATGACGCCGAAACACGATACTCTGATCGAGGTGAAAGACCTTTTGGTCCATTTCCCGATCAAAACGCGCAAGCTGTTCAGAAACGAAGTGCAGATGCTGCGTGCGGTTGACGGTGTCAGTTTCGATATCAAACGTGGCGAGACTGTCGGACTGGTCGGAGAGTCCGGATCGGGTAAAACAACCGTTGGCCGCGCGATCCTGCGCGCGATTGATCCGACGGATGGCGAGGTGATTTTTCACCGCAAAAACAAGGGTGACATCGATCTGGCCCACGCATCCGAGACTGAGCTGCGCAAGGTAAGGTCGAAAATGAACATGGCCTTCCGAGAAGGAGGGATCAACGTCCACAACCTTGCTGGCGACCTTCTGCGCGCCTTTCGGCCTGAAATGAGCCTCGTGTTTCAGGATCCCTACTCGTCTTTAAACCCACGAATGACAGTCCGCGATATAATTGCCGAACCGTTGGTGGCGTCAGGCAAGTTCAAAGACCGAGCCAAGATCGACGCCCGCGTTCGTGAAATAGCCGCGCGATGCAAATTGAACCTCGAACACTTGCGCCGTTTTCCTCATGCTTTTTCCGGCGGGCAACGGCAACGAATCTGTATCGCACGGGCTTTGGTGTCCAAACCAAAGTTTGTCGTTTGCGACGAAAGCGTCTCGGCCCTTGATGTCTCGATTCAGGCAGAAATCGTGAATCTGCTAAAAGATCTACAGGATGAGATGGGTGTCTCGTTCCTGTTTATCGCCCATGATCTGAGTGTCGTCGCACAGATGTCGCACCGCGTGGCGGTATTGTATGTCGGGAAATTCGTGGAATATGCCCCGACTGAAAACCTGTTTTTTGCGCCAAAACATCCCTACACACACGCGCTGCTTAGCGCGATTCCCACAGCGGACCCCGACGCAGATTATGACCCGATCCGTTTAAAGGGGGAAATCCCGAACCCGCTGGCTGCGCCCTCAGGGTGCCGGTTTCACACCCGATGCCCCTTTGCAAAAGATCGCTGCAAAACCGAAGTTCCGGCGTGGCGAGAACTGGATACAGACCATTTTGTAGCCTGTCATTTTGCGGAAGACTTCAATTTTGAAAGGCACCAGAAAGCGTCAGGGTCCGGCCCTAAGGGTGCAGTTTAGAGCTCGTATGAGGTGCTCTTCAGCTTACTCAAAGCGCTGCCGACATGTATCAGAATTTATAACCACTGCTGCGGTCTGATACCGAGGACTCGAAGCAATACCGAGGTTGTAGCAACCCGCTTTACATCAGGACCGAAACATAGCTTTCGACGGAGGCGCTTTTCAGCCAGTACAGCAGCAGGCATACGCATGCGGCGGCTGGCAGAGCCAGTTCAAGCATTTCTCTGTTCTGCTTAGAAGAGCCGTTCCCCAGACGCGTGGCGATGGCAGTTTTCCAGTGTGCCGGGAACGGCTCTCTCATCATAGATTTAAACATATTCTACTCGTTACTTTAACCACGAATACAAATTACCCGTGCAACTTTAACCCAATATTAACTGGGCATTTTATGCCAAAATCACCCTTTTTTTGGCGCTTGGCCGAAGATAATTCCGACGCCTTATGGTCGTTGTTCACAATTTCTGAACGAACAGCCACCTTACCGATCTCAGATCCCCAGTGTCTGAGGGCCGTTCCGTCTAAGGCATTTCTCTTGCCTGCGTCACATTCTGATGTTTCAATGTGATATACGATTGCCTTTCTCACCCGGAGATTCATTTAAAAACAAGGGGAAACTAATGAGATTGTCCTGCCTTCTTGTTCTGACAGCAAGTTTGAGCGCTTCATTCGCCTCTGCGCAAAACGAAGCGATTCAACACGATGCTGAATACTATATTCTTCACGCCCAACACGCCGATCAATGGGCGCAGGACGACTCTGTGGTCGATGCGGCATTGGCAGCCTTTCAGGACCAGAACGGTGGTAGACCCCCGAATATCGTCAGCGTATTGATCGACGACATGGGGTTTGGTGACATGGGAATCCCTGAGTTGAACGCAGTTCGTGGTTATGAAACGCCGAATATCAACGATTTTTCGGATCAGGCCCTAAGGATGGTCCGGATGTATACCGAGCCATCATGCACCCCAACCCGCGTGGCGCAAATGACAGGACGCTTGCCAGTGCGAATGGGTATGGGCGACACAACCGTCGACATTGCCGGGTTCGGGCTGCCTGATGGTGAAGTCACGCTCGCCGAAGTTCTGAAGCAAGCGGGATACGCTACTAGCCATGTTGGGAAATGGCACATGGGCGATATCGCTGAAAGCTGGGCTATGAACCAGGGGTTCGACTACGCCCAACACGCGATCCATCAACAGGGCCAGCTTACAATCTTCAATGACGACGCGATAAAAGAACAGGTCTCGGTCGCGATCCGGGACTTTGATGACAAGTACACTCTGGACGGTTGGTTCCGCCCTGATGCCGCCGCGATGATGACCGTGATCGAGGGCGAAGCCGGCGGGCCGATCCGCGAGATCCGAATGCAGCCCGGCGAAAGGTGGAACGCAGAAAAATATGATGAAATGAACCAGGCATTTCAGGACAAGACTCTGGAAGAACTCGAGCGCCTCGCTGAAGGCGACGAGCCGTTTTTTCTGCAGTATTGGCCAATGATACCGCTGGACAATACCCGCGCCGGACGATCAGGCCCCGAAAGTGTGAACGGTGGCCTCTACGTTGACAAGATGCAGTTGCTGGACCAGTGGCTGGGCGAGCTGTTCACGCGAATGGATGACCTGGGCGTGTCCGAAAACACTGTCGTAGTCGTCATGGGCGACAACGGTCATTTCACCAAATACGCGCCGCAATCCGGATTCACGCCGCTGATCTACGCAGGAGGGAAAGGCGATACGACCGAAGGCGGTGTCCGCGTCGATGCCTTTATCCGCTGGCCAGGCATGATCGAAGCTGATGGTCTGCTGAACAGCATAATCCATGTTTCAGACCTCTATACGACACTATCGCGTTTCGCAGGGGCTGATCAGTACATCCCTCGGGATCGGCTGGTGGACGGGGTCGATCAGTCTGCTGCTTTGCTGTTTGCTGATGAAACCAAGGCGCGCCGCGACCACGTCATTATCTATTCGGTCAACAAACCTGAGGCGGTAGTAAAAGATCAGCTAAAACTAAAACTCCCTGGCCCGGGTGAAAGCGCGATTCTGGCAAAGTTTTTCGATCTCTACCGCGACACACGTGAAGAATATTCGGTTTCGACCGAGGTGGGTGCCTGGGGCGGGCAGGAATTCGCGCGGATTTTGGGGCGTCACATGGCCCGCAAGGAAAAGTTCCCCGACACCCCACCCGCGTATGGCGCGCCGTATGAGGGGATCGAGAACATTCGCCCCGAAACTCAGAAAGCCGTCGACGCGTTCTTGATCAAACGCGCGTCACCTCAGCAATAACTCGGTAACTGGTTTCAATTCAGGAGAAGCAGATGGTCGGAAGCATTCTATTTGCGCTTGGCTTAGTCATTTCGTTGGGTATCGGCTTTGTCTATTTTCGCGATCTGGGCGACGTATCCCAGATGGTGTTGACCGTAAAACGCAAGAACATGATACGGTTTATCCGACATGAATATCAGTTGATCGCAGTTGGCCTTGGCGGTTTCGTGGTCGCCACTCTGGCGCATTTCATTACGGGCAGCGGACCGTTCTGGCTGTGGGTGATTGCAGCATTGCTGACGGTTTTCCTTTATGGCTTTCCCTATGTGTGGGTGCATTTGGGACTAAGGAACCAACTAAACGACGCCGCCTATTTCCCGATTGACGAAGCCCGCAAATATGTCGGTCCAACCGCTCCTGTCATCGTGATCGAAAATAACGGCTTTGCCCGCGCGCACCCGGACGCACAGATCATGCGGCCGCATCTTGCTGGGAATACAGACGGTCTAGGGGGCGAGGATATCGTGATGACCTATTGCGCGATGGCCAACCTTGGGCAGGGTTACATCCCAAGGATCGAAGGCAAACGGCTGAACCTCGAGGTCTTGGCCCAGCACGGCAACAACCTGATCCTGCGGGATAACGAATCTGGGGAGCCAATCCAGCATATCTATGGGTTTCGCGAAGCCGATCACGACAAATACGCCGAAGGCCCAGCCTGCCCTGTGCGCCCCGAGGCACAGATGACGCCCTGGCCAACCTACAGAATGACCTTTCGCGGCTTTCAAAAGGCATTCCCGGCCGGAGAGGTTTTTCTGAACAAACCCTCGCCCAATCCCATGCTTCGGCTGCTGGACATGGTCACAGAGATCACTTTCGGATGGGGAATCGGACGCCAACACCAAGAGGACGCGCCCGTTATGGACAACATGGACCGCACGGACGAGCGTTTGCCAAATAAAACCTATGTCTGGGGAATTACGATCGGTAAGGACGCCGCCTGCTGGACCGATGACTTTGTGATCGACAACAACTGGATCGTGAATGCGAATGTCGGCGGGCGCGATGTGGTCGTGAGCTTGGACCCCAAGTATGAAAGCCTGGGGATTTGGTACAACGACAGTGGCGTACCTGTAACCCGGTGCGATTTCTGGGGCATGTCGGATCAGGGCAGGCTACGACGTGTCGAGACGCTGCGCGCAGGTGTCTTTTGGCATGTCTGGGCCGAGTTCTTTCCAAGCACTGATATCAACCGCGTCAGCCTAGGACAGAAGCAGGATACCAGCACCGCAGCTTAAAGCACATCGACTAGTGTTTGAACGACAGGAGGAGACAAATGAGCCGGATTAAAAGTTTAAGGGACGCAACCGCAGGCTTGATGTTTGCCGCCTGCGCTCCGATCTCTGCGCTGGCGCAACAGTCGGATTGGTCATATCAGGCGACGATCTACCTGTTTACGCCAGAAACAAACGTATCGACTGAAACGGCAATTGGTACTTTAGAAGGGACACTCTCGTTTTCGGACGCGCTGGAGAACCTTGATTTGGCCTTTATGGGTACATTCGCGGCGACCAACGGCCAATGGTCCATATTGGGGGATTACAACTATACGGACTTGTCGTTCAGCAACAGCGCCCCGACTCCCAACAGCTCAGGGCTGGAGACGTCGTTGACGACGCAGTTTCTAAGCGGCTTTTTGGGGTACCGGGTTTTGAGCACAGAAAAGTCCACCGTGGATCTTGCTGCCGGGTTTCGTTGGTTCAAGACGGAAACCGATCTGACGGTTCTACCGGGTGCGGCCCCCGGTCGCTCTGCGAATGTTAACGAAAGCTGGACGGATCCTGTTATCGGGATCAGGGCTCGGTTCGACTTAGCTGACCGATGGTCGGGAACAGCATTTTTTGACTACGGTGGGTTCAGAAGCGGCAGTGAAACATGGCAGGTACTGCTGACCGCAGATTATGAGATAAACGACCGATGGATGATCCGCGGCGGTTATCGCTACATTTCGTTTGAGCACGACATAGATGGGAATGAATTCAAATTCGATCAGTCCGGCCCCCTGATTGGAGCAACCTACCGATTCTGAAATACGAACCGTTTAGATAATCAGGCGCTGCGCACAGCGACAGGTTGCGGCGTTGGGGATGTCCAAAGCGGGCCCGGCATATCGGTTGACAGTACTTGTGACACTGCCTTTGCCCATGTCGAAACCTGCAACAACACAATCGCACCGCCGACCACGATGGTCGCGCCAAGTACAGGCGATGCCGCCAGTTCATGACTTTGCGTGGCGGCGATCCAAAGCGCAAAGCCAAGCCGCGTCACTGCAACGGCGTCGGTCACTTTGGTTAAGCCCGGAAGAAAGTAAGTGGTCACCACAGTGGCGCAAACAATAGCGCACATATAGATCAACCCGGTCAACACCGGCAACGGCATTCCATACCGCATCACGTCAATATGCGAATATAGAACGTAACCAGCAGAGAAGGCGAGAAAAGCGATAGAGTAAAGCCTGCGCTTTTGCTGCTCGAAATGTGTAAAGATCCGCTTCACCACAAAGACCCTCTGCCCAATGCCAAGAACCTTTCTGGGTGTTGAATTTGCGGTTGGTCTGACGAAAAAAGGGCGGAAATTTGACTTTGTGGGCGAATGCGAACCGAATTTCGGCCGGGACGTCCGTCAAAACCCGAACGAGACCATTGACGCGTAGTTGTCCGCCAACATCCTTGCGCCATCGCGATCGAAATCGACCGAAGGCAATTCCCCCATGTCGACTTCGTACGACCCGGCAAACATTTTGGACAGATCTACGGTCAGTGCAATTTCAGTCTTGCCGCCTGTGTCGTGCTGCGCAGGCAAAGACACAGAAATCTCTCTCGTATTTTCCGAAAAGCCTACATGATAGGTCAATAGCGACACAGTTTCGCCAATCCGAAGCGCACCTTCGAAAACTACAAACTTGTAGCCGTCTTCTCGACTCCAAGCCATCTGGCCTTCGGGGTCAAGCTTATCCCGCATTTCCGGCGACGTATTGGCTTGCGCATCCAATCCCACCAGAAAACGCAGATACTCAACGTCGCGCAGTGGCACATCTGTCAAAGTGATCGAGTGCGACAACGAGTCGTTGTCGAAACGCAACAAATGGTAACTGTCAGGCACGACATACGTTTCGCCGCCCTGCGACAGGCTCAGGTTACTGATGAAGAACTTGAAGTCGTGAATTTCAAACACCCCTTCCCCGCCGGGGTTGTCGTAGATGAACTGGTCGTAGACCAAAGGCTCACCACCCATTTGCGCCTGAAAGGTCAACGTCACCGTTTTGTACCGGACATCCCGCGAGGCCAGGATTGCCCAGACGCCTATGATCAGGACCAACAGCCCGGCAAGTCCCGTCATGATCTGGGGTCGCTGCATTATTAAATAGCCTCCAAAGTAAATCGGAAGCTTCTGCAATCGTCACCGCTTCTGTTCACACAGTACAGATTTACTGACCGGAGGCTCATTCGCAGTTTCGTACGGATTGTGCGAACCCCCGAGATGCGATGGCATGCGCCGACCAAACCGCCGCCGAAACAACCGAGCTGGTCTGTGTATTTGGATCGCATTTCATTTCCCCGGTGTGACATGCTCGCAAAAAACCCTAGTGTAATACGCGCTTTACCTTACGTCACCTCAGTTTTCAATGCCGATGGTAAGCCTTGTGACTTGTCACGCTTGGAGAGCTGATCCGCAGTCGGCGGCTTCACCTGAGGCAAAGACATCCCCGCTTCAAGAAGAGTTTAATGAAATTTCACTCAACTATCATCAATACTGGCAGGGAAACGCCAAATGTGTGCCGTTGGGTCACATTTTCAAAGACAGCAAACTTAAAGTTGACAAAATATACTAAAGTTGTAAATATCGCCTCGTGTGATTTCCATTGGGCTTCAGTTCGAAAAGGCCACCAAAGATGCTGACAGCAAAGCTCCCAGTTACCATGTTCACCCTGACAGCGATGATCGTTGTCGCAGGATGCAAAGAAGAACAGACAACATAGATCCAAGTCAGACCAGTTCTGTCAACGGTCGTTGCGGATGTGGATGCGGTTCGGTTAGCTAGCTATCCGGGTCGGGCCAAAGCTGTACGCGAGGTCAACATCGCTTTCGAAGTTCCCGGAAAGGTTCTTGCACGTCCCGTCGATGTGGGATCGCAGGTCGAGGCTGGTGATGTTTTGGCCACTTTGGACTCAGACCCTTACGCAGCGCGTGTGCGCGCATTGGAAGGACAGCGCGACGCGCTGAAAGCCAATCTGACAAATGCGAAGATCGAGTTGGAGCGGCGCGAGCAGCTGGTGAAAAACAATCACATTGCCCAGGCACGCGTTGACGATCAGATCGCTCTCGTCAGGGCGACCGAAGCCAATATCGAAGCCACCCAAGGCCAATTGGATGAAGCACGGCTGAATCTTGGCTATACGACACTGGTCGCCCCTTTTGACGGCGCGATATCCGCAACTTATGTGGAACAATTCCAAAACACCATCGCTGGCCAACCCATTGTTCGGGTGCTCGACACCTCGCGCATCGAAATGGAGGTTGCAGTCCCTGAAAACTTCATCAACCTCGAGCCCTTTGTCGAAGGTATCGAAGTTGAATTCTCAAGCCTGCCTGGCCTGAAGATACCTGCTCAAGTCGCACATGTCGGGAACGAAGCGTCTTCAGCGACCCGGACCTATCCGGTGACGATCATCATGGAACAGCCAGAGGGTGGCGTTATTCAACCCGGAATGGCTGGTCGCGCCACAGCCAAGGTACATCTGCCGGATAGCTGGAGCGATCAGGGCATTCACGTCCCTTCAAGCGCCGTGTTTTCACCCAATCAGAAATCGCCGAACGAAACATTTGTCTGGGTCATCGACCCCGAAGACCTGACCGTATCCGCCACACCCGTAACCGTTAACGCATTCAACGACCGGGGATTTTTGGTCAGCGGCCTTGAGGCTGGTATGCGGATCGCGACTGCCGGCGCGAACACTCTGAAGGACGGTCAGAAAGTCACTCTGACCACAGGCGGAGAATAAGTTGATGTCGCTCGCTTCGGTCGCGGTCAAGAACCGCACGGTCACCTATTTTGCGCTGGTGCTGATCCTCGTGATCGGGACGCTCAGCTATTTTCGGCTGGGTCAGCTGGAAGACCCTGAGTTTACGGTTAAAACGGCGCTGGTCGTAACCCAATATCCCGGCGCCAGCCCGACCGAGGTAGAACTGGAAGTTACTGACAAGATTGAAACTGCCATTCAAGAACTGCCGGAACTGCGTTTCCTAACCTCGTATTCTCATGCAGGTCTGTCCATCGTAAAAGTCGAAATTCAGCAGGAATATTGGGCCGACCGCCTACCCCAGGTCTGGGACAAAGTGCGTAACAAAGTAGGCGATTTGCAAAGCAGCCTACCGCCCGGCGCTGGTGCACCGAACGTTATCGACGACTTTAGTTTTGTCTACGGGTTCGTTCTGGCCGTGACCGGAGATGGATTCACCTATGCAGAGCTTGAGGAACACGTAAAAGCCATCCGCAAGGAACTGAGTCTGGTCCAAGGCGTATCCCGTGTCGAGACCTGGGGCCTGCAGCCCAAGGTGATCTATCTGGATGCCTCCGAGCAGCGACTGCTGGATCTTGGCGTGTCTGCGCAGGACTTTCTGTTAACCCTGAACTTGCAGAACCAGGTGGTCGACTCCGGCGCGCTCACAATCGGAGATCGCAGGCTGCGGATCGCGTCGACAGGGGAATTTCAATCACCTGAGGATATCGGCAACCTGCAACTACGCCCCGGCCTGACAGACCGGGTTTTGGATGTGGCAGAGGGGGCCGACATACCTGTCCAACTACCTGTGTCACGCGACTCCGATGTGATCCGACTTCAAGATATCGTGGACATCCGGCAAGGATATCTGGAACCTGCCCTGACCCAGATGCGCTATGACGGACAGCCTGCAATCGGCTTGTCGATTGCAAACGTATCCGGAGGAAATATCGTGGATACCGGGCGCAACCTCGATGCGGCGCTCGAAGAAATCTCGTCCCGCCTCCCCGTCGGCATCGAAATGCACCGAGTTGCCTGGCAAAGCGATCTGGTGACCGAGTCGATCAACTCGTTCATGGTCAACCTTCTCGAGGCCGTATTGGTCGTCTTGATAGTCGTTGCTGTATTCATGGGATGGCGCATGGGCCTGATCATAGGCAGTGCACTGCTTCTGACCATTTTGGCCACGTTCATGGTAATGGTCGTTCTCAAGATCGACCTGCAGCGGGTCTCTTTGGGTGCGTTAGTGATCGCGCTGGGGATGATGGTGGACAATGCCATTGTCGTAGCCGATGGAATGGCCGCACGCATGAAAAAGGGCATGGGCAAGATCGAAGCCGCGATCGAAGCCGCGGGCCAGCCCAGCATGGCTTTGCTGGGGGCCACGATTGTGGCAGTGATGGCCTTTTTTCCTATCTACGCCTCGTCGGCAGCCGCCGGGGAATACGCGGGATCTTTGTTTGTTGTTGTAGCCGTCTCGCTGCTGATCAGCTGGATCATTGCCATGACGATTACGCCGCTGATGTGCATTGACATGTTGCCCACCCCCAAGGTCGAGACGACGCATACCGAAAGCGCCTTTACCTCGGGGTTCCGTGCCGTGTTGGGGCGTTGCCTGCGTCATCGTGGCATCACCGCGATGGTGTTTCTGGCCTTGCTGGGCGGCGCGATCTACGGCTTCAGCTATGTCGACCGCCTGTTCTTTACCGACGCCACACGGCAGCAATTCATGGTCGATGTCTGGGCCGAGGAAGGCAGTACGATCGACCAGACCTCGGAATTGGCACGTAGAGTCGAGGATAAACTGAATGGCGATCCGCGTGTGAAAGGCGTATCGACCTTCATGGGCGCAGGCGGCCCCCGGTTCTATCTGCCGGTCGACCCCGAGCTTCCTTATGCCAGCTACGCACAACTTGTGGTCAATACTGAAAGCCTTGAGGTCGTGAACGACCTTGTCGCAGAACTGGACGCATGGATCGAAGGCGCAATCCCCGAGGCGATGACGCGGGTGCGCAAGTACACGGCTGGGCCTGGTAATACATGGCCGTTCGAGGTTCGCTTTAGCGGCCCGGCCAATGCAGACCCGCAAGTACTGCGCAACCTGGCTGAACAAACGATGGATGTCTTACGCGCTTCCCCCCATGCCAAGGACATTCGAAGCGATATGCGAAACCGCGTCGCCAAACTGGTTCCGGAGTATGATCAGACAACCGGCATCTGGACGGGTACGTCCCGCAACGACATAGCCAGCGCCGCGCGCTTTGCCTATGACGGGCTGCCGGTTGGTCTCTATCGTGAGAATGAGGATCTGCTGCCCATCATCTTACGTCGGACCGAAGACGAACGGCAGACCGTCGGGCGTGACTTTGAGCAAATCCAGATCCAGCCGGCCTTCTCGACCAAGTCGCTGCCATTGTCTTCTGTAACGCAAGGGGTCGAGATCGAATTGGAGGATCCGACTATCGTCCGTTGGCAACGCCAGCGCGCGGTTACGGTTCAGGCCAGCTCGGACGGCGTTACCCTACCCTCTTTGGTTGATGAGGTCCGCGCTGACATCGAGGCAATCGAACTGCCTCCCGGATATCGGATCGAATGGAGAGGTGAGACTTTCAGCACAGCAGATGCCCAGGATTCGCTGAAACCCGGGTCCGGCCCAGCGCTGGTGATCATGGTCTTCCTGGTGGTTGCGCTGTTCAACGCTTTCCGTCCGGCGCTGGTTGTCTTTACGGTCGTTCCCTTTGCGATGATTGGGATCACTGGTGGCCTGCTGCTGTTCAATCAACCCTTCTCGTTTATGGCCCTGTTAGGCGCGATGAGCCTTGTCGGCTTGATGATCAAGAACGCGGTCGTGTTGCTGGATCAGGTCAGCGTCAATCTGGAAGAAGGTATGAAGCCTTATGATGCGCTGGTCGAGGCAACAGTCTCGCGTCTGAATCCCGTATTCCTTGGGGCAGCCACGACAATCCTTGGTGTATTGCCACTGCTGCAGGACATCTTTTGGGTGGCCATGGCGACCACAATCGCTGCCGGTCTGACCGTGGGAACAGTTGTAACTATGCTGATGGTTCCGGTCTACTACGCCCTTTTCCACGGCATCCGTTCTCCAGAAACCAAAGACACCTAAGTGCACGAGCTGAAGCGCAACTCTGGCTATCAACTGAAACGGAGCGAGCCATGTCAAAACCCAAGTTGTTCGCTGCGATCATTGCAAGTGCAATGGTCGCGGGTGGCGCCCTGGCCTGGATCGCAACAGTGCCAAAACCGCTGGTGGTTCAGGGCGAAGTCGAGGCGACCCGCATTGACCTGGCCGCAAAAATCGGCGGCCGTGTCGCCGCTGTGAATGTCGATTTCGGGGATACCGTACAGATAGGCGATGTGGTCGTGTCCTTGGGCAGCCCGCAATTGCAAGCGGGTCTGAAGACGGCACAAGCCGCTGTCGACGTGGCGATTGCCA
Organism: Ruegeria sp. YTSC325; assembly: GCF_059609525.1. NCBI lineage: Bacteria > Pseudomonadati > Pseudomonadota > Alphaproteobacteria > Rhodobacterales > Roseobacteraceae > Ruegeria > Ruegeria sp. YTSC325. The sequence continues at coordinate 100,121 of NZ_JBXWLY010000012.1, read as the reverse complement.
ATCGTGATCTGGTTTTCGCAACCCGACCCGAAGTCATCGACGCGCGCCGGGCCGAGCTTGCGCGCGCCAAAGCCGATCAGGTGTTGGCGCAAAAGACTTATGACCGGATCAAAAAACTCAGCGAAACCTCGTTTGCTTCGCTGCAAAGGCTTGACGAGGCCTCAAACACTTTGGCGGCCGCGCAACGTGGGGTCGACGCGGCGCAGGCCAATCTCGAACTCGCCGAAAACGGCAACAGCATAGAACAAAAAGCCGTCGCTCAGGCTCAGGTCCAAGAAGCCAAGGCCGCTTTGCTACGCACGCAAACTGATCTTGAAGAGCTGCAAATTGCAGCACCTATCAGCGGTCAAGTCACCGCCCGGCTTGCAGAACCTGGCGAGCTTTTCTCGGCCGGGGCTATTTTGTTATCCATAGTGGATATTGAGAACGCCTGGTTCACGTTCAACCTGCGCGAAGACCTGCTGAACGGGCTGGAAATTGGGCAGGAATTGAATGTGCGCGTACCGGCCCTGGGTGATCTGGTGATCCCTGCTCGCGTTACTGCCATCAATGCCGAAGGCAGCTATGCCAATTGGCGCGCCACGAAAGCCACGGGTGATTTCGACCTGCGCACATTCTCGATCAGGGCCGAGCCGGTCACGCGCGATGCGGCCCTGCGGCCGGGTATGAGCGCTTTGGTGGATTGGGCGGCACGCTAGGCCATGTCGCGTCCGCTACCAGCCGGTTTTCGGCGCACCTTTCGTCGAGAGCTGCGCCGGATTTCCCATCAACCTCGCCTAGCATTTATGCTGGGGCCATTTCCTTTGATCCTGATGCTGTTGCTTTCTGCGGTCTTCGCGCCCGGGCTTCCTTCGAACCTGCCCGTAGCCGTTGTCGATCAGGATGGGACAACCCTGTCGCGCCAGGCTGTTCGCATGATCGACGCCACTGCGGACCTTGCGGTCACTGTCCGCGCGACGTCTCTGGCCGAGGCGCAGGACGCTCTCGTCTCGGGCGCGGTGTACGCCGTTATTTTCATACCCCAGTCAATGGGGCGCGACTTGCTGCAAGGCAACCGGCCCGAGCTTGTTACCTTCTATAACAACCAATTCCTGACCGTCGGAGGCATCGTTTCAAGGGCTAGCAGGCAGGCAATGGGGACCTTTTCGGCAAGTGTTGCAACCCAGGCTCTGGTCGCAAACGGGGCTGTCCCCGAGGCCGCGGTTGAAGCGGTCGTACCGATCCCGGTTCAGCGCAGTCCTCTGTTCAATCCGGCTCTGGACTATGTCCAGTTCCTGCTTGCCGCCCTTATGCCCACTGTATTGCAAATCTTCATAACAGCCAGCGCTGCACTGACCATCGGCAGCGACGTACAGCACCCCAATGGCATGGCAAGGCTGACCCGGATTGGCGGTTCGTCGATCACGGGTATCGCGGGAAAACTGGCCCCTTACGGGTTAGCCTATTTGCTGACCCTTATTTTTGCGGACGTGATCATTTTTGGGGCATTTGATGCTCCGTTCAACGGAAACATTTGGCTGCATGGGGCTTACTCGGCCAGCTTTGTTTTAGCTTGCCTGTGTCTGGGCGGGATGCTCGCGATGATCGCCGGAGAAACCGTGGGCGCGCTAGGCTTGACCGGCGTGCTGACCGGCCCAGCCTTCGGCTTTGCCGGCATCAGTTTTCCGCGCATTACAATGAACACTTTTGCATGGATTTGGGGTGGATTGCTGCCGCTGACCGCCTATCTGCAACTTCGCACGGATCAGGTACTGCGCGGCGCGCCGATTGAAGTATCTCTGCCTGCCTTTGGCTGGTTGCTGGGGCAGATACTGCTTTACGGTTCAGTTCTGGTGTTTTTGGTGGCCCGCTCGGCGCAAGTGCCAGCTAAACAGGCGAGCATTGCATAATGAGACGCTTTCTCGACGCTGTTTTAGACTCGATCTTCAGGCTGTTTGCCGACAAGGGTGCGCGCATGACGATGGTCGTTTCGATCCTGATCTATGCGTTTCTCTACCCCCAACCCTATACAGGCGAAGTGGTTCGGGATGTCCCTATCGTCGTAATTGACCAGGACGGATCAACCGCCAGTCGAGAACTGCGCCGACGTGTCGACAATTCGGATCAGGTCGCAGTGGTCGCGCACACCGACGGACTGCCAGCCGCGCAAGAGATGTTCAACGCGCGAAAGGTCTATGGTGTCCTGATCATACCGCCTGATTTCGAACAAGATCTTTTGCACGGGCGCCAATCCCCAATCGCAGCCTTCGGAGACGGCAGTTATTTCCTTCTTTATGGAGCGATTTCCTCGGCTGTGTCATCTGCTGCGAACAGTCTTGGGGCCGAAATCCGTGTAAGCCGTCTGACCGCTCTGGGCGTTGACGCAGGCACGGCTGCAGCTCTTGTTTCGCCGGTGGTGATTACTTCGGTTCCTCAGTTCAACCCGAACGGAGGATATGCCAGTTTCGCAGTTCCAGCCGCGTTTATACTGATAATCCAGCAAACGCTGCTGATCGGAATAGGAATAATGCACGCAGGCAAACCGGCTAGACCGGGCATAGCGAGGGTGGCAACACCCACCGCCTACATTCTTCTGTATACATTCTGGGTCGCGGTGACACAGTTGCTGCTGCCAGTGATTTATGGGCTGCCGCAGGTCGGCCACCCTATAACGCTGTTTGCCATTGCGGTGCCGTTTCTAATGGCCGTGACCGCAATGGGTTTTGCGCTTGTTCAGGTGATCCCTACCCGGGAAGGAATGATCTTCTTTCTTGTCGTGCAGGGATTGCCGCTGTTCTTCATAACCGGCGTCTCATGGCCGATCGAAAGTGTGCCAGATCCAATTCGCTGGCTGGCGATGGCAGTGCCCTCAACTTCGGCTATGTCCGCCATCATCCGCGTCGACCAAATGGGCGCGTCGCTTTCAATGATCATACCAATCGTGAAGCTGCAGCTTGCGCTTGCTGTTGGCTATGCAGCCATAGCGTACGCGCTGCACAATTGGCGATTTCCGAACAGCAGCTGAGCCTCGGCGCGCTGCTTACGTGTCCAAGAACACAGTCCGCAGAATGCGGTGGATGTCGTCTGAAAACTCGTCACGAGAAGTCGAAACAACCAAGGCTCCTCGGGTCGATGTGACCAGCAAATGCGCCAAATCGAGCGCCCTGTCCGGCGTCGCCGCCAAACCATTTTCTGACATGAACCGGGCAAGGTTTTCGACGTAGACCTTGGGCCAGTTTTCCGGCTGGTCTGCCGACAGCTTCAGGGCATCTTCCAAAAGCTCTGACCCATGTCGTGTTTTGGCCAGCTCGACCGAGTCTCCGACCACCGAGGTTAAAACCGTGGCCAGAACGTCGATAGGGTCGCCATTTGCCTCATCCAGAATTCCAAAGACGTTTTGGTACAACGCCTGCATATACGTGACCAATGACCACGAATAGCACGCGTCTTTTGAACCGAACTTCTTGTAAATCGACTGCCGCGACAACCCGACCGCCCGGGCGATATCTTCCATCGAAGTTTTGCGGAAACCGTATTGGGCAAAGGCCGTCATGACATCGCGAGGATTGACGCCAGAGATTGTGTAAGCCGTTACCATTTTTCACCTTTCTGAGGTTTTGCAAACCACATCCGGCACTGTTTTCCCATCGCCGGATGTCGCTTGTCCAACCCGTTCCTGCCAGGAGGACATACCCCATGTTTTGCATCACGTTTACAGTATTGATACTTAATGTCAACTGACCGTGATCACAAAACGTCGCGAAATTTTAGCCACAACCGACGCAAAAGCGCCACCCCATTGGCCGGGGCGGCGCGCGTGCAAGGTCACATATCAAAACCGCAAAGTCAGGCTTGCACTGCCTTCATGAAACGGTCCCGGATGACGACTGGATCCATGGTAATCGGCGGCATTTTAGCGTTTCCGCTTTGGCATTTGGCAACGATGATGGTCATCTTTCGCGCCTCCAACGCCTCTTGCACAACCCGACCGGTGTCTTCGGCCTGACACTCGATCACCCTGTCGCAACCGGCCGCTTCTGCCATTTTCGCCAGAGAGGTTTTCTGTCCTGCGTAAGTAGGCTGGTCGCCGGTAGAACCATATGATCCGTTATCAACGATCAGCAGAATATAGTTGTCGGCCACGTTGTTTGCGATTGTTGGCAGCGTACCCAGATTGGTCAGAACCGACCCATCCCCGTCAATCACGATGACCGGTTTGGGTTGTGACAGCGCAAGGCCAAGACCTATGGACGACGCCAACCCCATCGTCCCCAACATGTAGAAATTAGAGGGCTGGTCATCGATGGCATGCAGTTCCTGACTGGGGATACCGATGTTACAGACAACGAGCTGATCGCGCAGAATCGGGGCGATTTCTTTCAGGATTTCAGAACGGATCATTGGTCGCCATAGCCTCCCCAAAAATTGGCGTCGGTCAGGATGGCGACCGGCTTGTTGCACATGAACGTGTATTTCAGGATCGCGTCCAGCTCTTCTACGTCCGACTTGTGATGAAAGTGATAGGTCGGGATATTCAGCTGCGCCAGCAGTGCCTTTGTGTGAACGGCCATTTCGACTTGACAGGCGATCGGTTCGCGCAGCTCACCCCGGTACGAAATCAGCATGGGCAATGGCATTCTGTAATACTGGATCAGCGTGGCCAGCGTATTGATCGTCACTCCGATCGCCGTGTTCTGCATGATAATCGCGGGGCGTTTGCCACCCATCCAGGCACCCGCGCACAGGCCCATTCCTTCGTCCTCTTTGTTCGAAGGGATGTGATAAATACCCTCGCGTTCGTCGATCTCGGCAATAACGCCGGCCAGCTGTTTGCAAGGAACGGTAGTGACGAACGAGATATCGTTGGCCACCAGATCGTCCGTGATCTTCTTGTCTATGTTCATATCCTGTCAGTCAGTCCTGTTTTGGCGCACAAGGCGCAGTTCGAAGTGTTATGGCCTGCGGTGCACGTGGACCGCGCAGGCAGCATGACGAACGACCCGAGACGCGGTCGATCCCAAAAAATAGTCACTTAGGCCCGGCTTGTGCGACCCGATGACGATGCAATCAACGTCGTTATCCTTGGCGAAATCGATGATGGTTCGGGCCGTATGCCCTTTGATGATCTCAGGCTTGACCCCGTCCAGCCCCGAAACCTTGTCACGCAACAAATTACGGGCGGAGCGAAACCCTTCGGCGACCATATCTTTGTCGAGATATGCGCTGACCGATCCCTGCGGCATTTCATAGACGTGTAGCGCGACTATCTCGGCGCCTTCCGCTGACAAGGCCCGCGCGACTTCCAGCGTATGTGGCGATATGCCGTGGTCCAAAGCCATGGGTACAAGAATTTTGCGATACATATTACCTCTCTTTCTGGCGCGGTCAGTGCTCCGGTGCGAGGATGATTTTCGGCGCGGCGACCATTCCCCGACGCAGATCCCGAAACGCCCGCCCCCCCTCTGACATCGGCCGCTCCTCAACCCAGTCCAAAGCACCCAGCCGTCCATTGAAAATAGCTGCAGCCGTTTGGCGAAAGTCTTCAGCCGTATAGGTATAGGTGCCGATAAATGTGATCTCCTGCAAGGTCATGCGGCGAATATCCAAACCTCCGGCACCCTCGCCAAGTCCGACATGAACCATGATCCCACCAGGTTGCGTCAACGCCGACGCAGTAGCGCGCGTCGCCGCAAACCCCACTGCATCGATCACCAGAGGAAAGGTTTCTGACGTTTCAGAGACTACGTCGAATGCCCGCAAATTCAGCAAATATGCCCGTCGCAGCGCGTTCGGTTCAACTATGACGACATCCTGCACGCCCATCGCCTGCAGGGCCAAAGCTGCGGCCAGTCCGATCGCCCCCCCGCCCACAACAAGAGCGCGACGCTCCATCGCTGGGTGCAAGGCTTCCAACCCCAGCCGCACGGCATGCCAACTGACCGCCAACGGCTCGGCCAAAGCCGCGCGCGACAAAGGAATATCATCTGGCACATCGACCAAATTGCGTTCGGGCATTGAGATAAATTGGGCAAATGCGCCCTCTCGTGGCGGCATTGAAATGATCTGGCGGTTTTGACACAGGTTTTCCCGCCCCGCTTCGCAGACCGTGCAATTGCCGCACGTGACCAGGGGGTTGACCGTCACCCGCGCCCCGTCGCGTGGTCCACTAACGATCACGCCTGCCGCCTCATGCCCCAGGATCAATGGCGCGGGACGTCTGGCATCATGTCCCAGATAGGCATGCATGTCCGATCCGCAAATACCCACGGCTTCGACACGGATCAGCTGTTCCTCTGGTCCGGGAACTGTGTCCGGAACATCCCGGAATTCCAGGTGTTCAACCCCCTCATAAACCAGAGCTTTCATTTCGCAGTAAACCCCCCATCGACCATCAGCACCTGCCCGGTGACGTAGCTGGACGCCTCTGAGCACAAGAACAAGATCGGCCCGTCGATATCCTCCACCCGCCCATTACGTCCGATACAGGTCTGCGCGGCGTTGCGCGCGGCGCGGTCAGGGTCGTCGAACACGGCCTGAGTCAGCTCGGTCGGAAAGAACCCCGGTCCGATGGCATTGGCGGTGATGCCATGTGGCGCCCATGCCTCTGCCATGGCACGGGTCAGCTGCCCGATCCCGGCCTTTGACGCCCCATACGCAATCCCCCCTGGAAAGGCCCGCGTGGTCTGCAGTGAAGCAAAGTTGACAATGCGCCCCCAACCTTTCGCCTTCATTGCGGGCACCAATGCCTGGCTTAGGAAAAAAGGCGCGCTCAGGTTCAGCGCCAGCGTCGCGTCCCAACCATCAGGCGTGACTTCATCCGCCACCTCGCGGGTGTTGATCCCGGCAGCATGGATGACGATGTCAGGCGCGCCGAATGCCAAGCTGATCTGTTCAACCAGCCTTCCAAGCCCCGCACGGTCGGCCACATCAGCTGTCACTGTCGCGCCCTTGTCGCCAAGTTCGGCTTTCAGTCCTGCCAACGCCTCTGCCCGGCGCGCGACGCCCACTACCCGTGCCCCAGCGGCGGCCAGAGCCTGCGCCGCCCGTCGGCCCAGGCCCGAGCTTGCCCCGGTGACGCAAGCCACCCGCCCGGTCAGGTCAAACAACGCGCGCGGGTCATCCATCTGCGGACAGGTCGAATTGCTCATCGGGGAAATACTTCGCCAACCGCACATCAGCCGCGCGGGCGTGGCCCTCCATCCCTTCCAGCCGGGAAATGCGAGCGGTCGCAATGGCGATGGGCTTCGATCCCTCGCGCGTTGCGCGTTGCCACGTGACGATCTTCATGTATTTGTGGACACTCAACCCCCCAGTATAACTGGCCGCGCCGGACGTCGGCAGGACGTGATTGGTGCCAGTAGCCTTGTCGCCATAAGACACTGTCGTCTCTTCGCCCAGAAACAGAGACCCATAGCAGGTCAGCCGGTCCAGCCACCAATCCAAATCCTCGGCCTGCACAGTCAGGTGTTCAGGCGCATAGGAGTCAGAACAGGCGGCCATTTCTTCGCGATCGGCGCACAGGATCACCTCGGCATAGTCGCGCCACGCGGCCGAGGCGTTTTCGCGGTTCAGTTCCGGAAGGTCTTCGATCAGTGAAGGAACCAGTTGCATCACTTTCTCGGCCAATGGTCGATCATCCGTCACCAGCCAGACGGGTGAATTGTATCCGTGCTCGGCCTGACTGACCAAATCGGTCGCGACCACATGCGCGTCAGCGCTGCTGTCGGCAAGGATCAGACTGTCTGTGGGACCGGCGATCATGTCGATGCCGACCTTGCCATAGAGGATGCGCTTGGCCTCGGCTACGAACTGATTGCCCGGGCCCACAAGGATATTCGCGCGCGGCAGGCCGAACAGGCCATAGGTCATCGCCGCCACGCCTTGCACACCGCCCATGGCCAGAATGCTGTCTGCCCCACAGATATGCGCGGCATAGACAATGGCTGGCGCCACTCCTTCACCGGGGCGCGGCGGCGAACAGGCTGTGATATGACGACAACCCGCCACTTTGGCCGTGGTCACGGTCATGATCGCGCTGGCGATATGGCTATACCGCCCGCCCGGCACATAACACCCCGCCGCGTCCACCGGGATCGCTTTTTGCCCGGCGATGACGCCCGGCACAATCTCGACCTCGACATCTGATACGGTCGCTTTCTGAGCCTCTGCAAAGCGGCGCACATTGTCATGAGCAAAGCGGATATCAGCCTTCAGCTTTTCGGGCACCAACGCGATGGCCGCATCAATCTCGGCCTGCGTCATCAGCACATTGCCGTCGAACTTGTCGAACTTGGCGGCGTATTCCAGCGCCTTGGCATCACCACCCGCCTCGATATCGGCCAGGATTGTCTTGACCGTGTCGTGCACTTCGGACGCATGAGATTGCGCCGTCAATGTCGCCTTTTTCAAATAGTCACGGGGCATGGTCAGCAGGTCCTATTGGTAGATTTCAGGAAGCAAGGTGGTCGAAACCGCCGGTACATAGGCGATCAGGATTACCACGATCAGCATGGTCAGAACAAAGGGCACGGCGCGCGCCGCAATTTTTAGAATTGATTCTCCGGTTATCCCGGAAACAACGAACAGGTTCAGACCCAACGGCGGGGTGATAAAGCCCACACCCAATGCGGTGATCATCATGATGCAGAACTGAATCTCGTTCATGCCGATATTGTCCGCCAGCGGTTTCAGGATCGGGGCGAGGATCACGATATTTGGCGTCGTCTCCATCACACAGCCTGCCGCGATGAGGATACCGATCATCAGCAGGATCAGCAGATACGGATCATCGGTCAGCGAGGTCACGGCCGTCACGAACCCCTGCGGTACGCCCATGATCGCCAGTGCCTCGGCCAGCGGGGCCGAGAAGGCGATGATCGGCAGGATCACCCCGTTCACCTTGGCGGAACTGACCAGCATCGACGGGAAATCAGCCAACGTCAGCGTCCGCAGGATGAAGCCCATGATGATGGTGACGACGACAGCGGTCGCACCGGCCTCGGTGGGCGTCAGGCGGCCCGAGAAGATGCCGTAGAAGATGATCCCCGGCACAATGAACGCGTACCAGCCGGATTTCAGCGCCTTGCCCAGATTGGTCAGCCATTCGCCCATGGTCATCATGCCGCCGCCCTCATAGGCGTAGATGCGGTTCATGATGATGTTGGTTACAAGGATCGAGACAAGAATGGCCAATCCGGGGATGAGGGCGGCCAGAAACAGGGTCGAGGCCGAAATACCCAGCACAAGACCGATGATGATATAGGCGATCGAGGGCGGGATCAGGATGCCGGTACAGGCCCCTGCCGCGACCAGCGCACAGGCATAGGGGCGAGGATAGCCGCTTTCGACCAGCCGGTTGATCGTCATTCGGCCCACCGCAGCAGCGCCCGCCGCGTCCGAGCCCGAGATCGCCGCGAACATGCCGCAGACCAGAACGGTGGCCGAGCCAAAGCCACCCTTGGCGAAACAAGTCAACGCCTCGGCCACGTCCAGAAACTTTCGCGACAACCCCGTGCGCACCAGCACGTCCCCGGTCAGGATGAACAGAGGTACGGCGGTCAGGGCAAAGGCGTCGATGCCAGTGAACAGGCTTTCGCCCACAAGACTCAACGGCAGGTCGCCGGACATGACCAGCATCACGATGGCGGCGGTGCCGATGGCCGCCCAGACGGGCACAGCCAAGGCAATCAGACCAACGAATAAGATCACAGGCAGGTAGAAATCCCACCCAAGTTCAACAGTTTGATTGAGAGAACCCCAGAGCATCGCGTGTCCCCTCAGTCAAACAGCTTGTCGCCTTCGAAGACGGGCGTGCCGTCCCTCAGGCATTTCAGGTCGCGCATCAGTGACTGGATCAGACGCCAGATCATCAGCGCAAAACCGGTGGGCACGGCCATCAGGAACCACACCTTCGATACCCGCAGCCCGTCCGTCACCGAACCGAACTTGGCCGAAACATGCACCGCCTCGTACGACCAGTAGAGCGCGATGACCGCCACGCCGAACATCACCAGATCACCAAAGATATACAGCAGCGCCTTGGGTCGCGGCCCGAGGTAGTGCATGATCACGTCGATGCGGATATGGGCGCGTTCCTTTACGGCTGCTGCCGCACCTATCCACGCAAGGTAGATGAAAGAATAGCGGACGATCTCTTCGCCCCAGATAGACGAGAAAGCGAAAATCTCACGCCGAAGAACCTCGATGGCCATGGTGATGACCAGCATCACGTAGAACACCAGCAGCAGCCAGCGCTCGGCGTTGCGGTCTATGTTTTGAAGTAGGGTCATCTGTTCCCTCGGCAAAAGAGCAACCGGGCCATAGCCTTCTTTGGCGGGCCTGCTTCAGGTCCGGCTGCTTTGAAAGATCGCGGGCTCACTCGCTGCGCCCGCTGCCTGTCTGTTAAGCGTCGTGGACGTAGTATTTGCCCTGCGTGCCTGCGGCCTCGACCAGCTTTTCGAACGCGTCCATCGACCCGGCAAGCTCGGTCTTGAAGGGGTCCCATTCGGCGTTCTGATAGCCGCCGACGCTTTCCCATTCGGCCAATTGATCGGAACTGAGCGAGTGGAACTCGACTCCCGCCTTGTTCAGCTCGGCCATGGCATATGCGCGGGCCGAGGGCACTTTGGCCAGGTTCTGATGCGCGGTCATTTCCGCACCCCACATGATGCCTTCCTGTACGTCAGGCGGCATCGAGTTGAACCATTCCAGATTGCAGGAATAGACCTGACTGTCCGGAACCGCCTGCGTGAAGGTTACATGGCTGAGGATATCCTTGAAGCCGAACACGAAAAGCGCGCCCACTGACGGGTCCAGCGCATCTGCTACGCCCTGCTTGATGGCCGAGGGGGTCTCACCCCAAGCAACCGGCGTCGGGTTCGCGCCCGCCATACGGTAATATTGCTGCAGCATCTTCGAGCCCGGAACGCGGAACTTCACACCGCTCATGTCGCCCGGCGTAATTATCGCATTGCCACCCTGACGCACCGCAACCACGCGCGGGTCGATCACAACGTAGAACAGCGCCTTGAAGCCGGCCGCCTCGACCTTAGGATGCACTTCGTTCTTCCAGGTGTCGGATGTCACAAGGTTGGTGAACTTCTGGTTCGAGCCGCACAGATACGGCATGTTGATTAGGTCAACGGTCGAGGCAAACGGTGCAAAGTTCGACAGCGAGTGCTGTGCGGCCTGAATTGTACCACCCTGAACCTTCTGAACCAGCGAACCGCCCGCGCCCAACTGCCCGCCGGGGGCTAGTTTGACATAGACCTTGCCGTTTGTAGCGTTCTGGATGTTTTCCTTCAGGTCCAGTTGCATGATTGGATAGCTGCGCGATGCGCCCAGCACATAGGCGGTGGCGATGGTCATCACGTGGTCGGCTGCCTTTTCGCGCTCGCTTTCCTCCTTGGCAGTCTGAGCCGCGGCTTCGGTCGACCACAACACCCCACCGGCCCCAGCGACCAGCGCGGCAGTGAATGCGCCCGTGGCACTGAGTTTCAGGAAGTTGCGGCGCTCGGCCGACGCCAGTTCCAGTTTGTCCTTGTTCATTGATTGCCCTCCCAAGCAAAAAAGTCAGCTGTCGCGTTCTGCGTTGCGGTCAGCCTCCTTTTTCAGAATTGCGACAACGAACAGGATCGACGCCGCGAATAGAACCAACATCTCGCCCACGTCTCCTAGGAATGCGCCGCTCGCAAACGCGCCCATCGCAACATTCGCGAAATAGATGACGAACACGATGATAGAGGCAAACAGAAACATATTCCGGGTCCCATGGTGGATTCGGCTCAACTTCACTTGTAAGCGCTTACATGCAAAATGCAAGCGCTTACATATCTGCTTTCCATATCACCTCCATAGATGTACACTCATTGGCAAAGGTGAATTACGGATTTGGAAATGTCGAAACCGCGCTCAGCCCCGACGCTGGATGATGTCGCCAAAATGGCCGGAGTTTCGACCGCGACAGTGTCACGATGCCTGAACAACCCCGATCGCGTTGTCGCCACAACCCGCGAACGGGTTCAGGCCGCCGTTGACGCTTTGGGCTATACCCCCAACTTCGCCGCCCGGGTTATGGCGGCCAAGCGCAGTTTCACCATCGGGGCGATCATTCCGACCATGGAGAATGCTATTTTTGCAAGGGGCCTGCAGGCGTTCCAGGAGGAGTTGCATCTGCGCGGTTACACGCTGCTTGTGTCCAGTTCCGCCTACAAACCTGACATTGAAGAAGAACAGATCCGGAAACTGGCTGCGCGGGGTGCGGATGGCCTATTGTTGATCGGCCATGACCGTGACCCAGAGATTTACAAGTATTTGGAAAGCCGCAGAATTCCGACGCTGATCGCGTGGTCTTACCGGCCCAATGCACTGGCACCGTCTATTGGTTTCGATAACCGAAAGGCAATGCGCAACCTTGCAGAGCGCGTGATTGCGGCGGGTCACACCAGAATTGGGATGATTTCGGGGATCAGCGAAGGCAATGATCGCGCCCGGCTGAGAATTGAGGGCGTTCAAGACGCTGCCAACGCGCGCGGCCTAAGCCCAGACGGTTTCACGATAGTCGAAACGCCTTACGAAATCGAAAATGGTGGTGCCGCATTTGCTGAACTTATGGCACAACCTGTCCCACCGACCGCAATCCTGTGCGGCAATGACGTTCTAGCCGTGGGGGCTGTGCGGCGCGCACAAGACATGGGCCTGCGTGTCCCTCAGGATGTATCCATCACCGGATTCGATGATATCGAACTGGCCCGGATCGTCTCTCCGGCATTGACGACAGTGCATGTGCCACATCGTGAAATGGGGCGCAAAGCAGCGCTACAACTGGTTGAGATGGTTGAAACGCAAAGCCCCGGACAAGGCGAGCAACTGGCGACCAATATAGTATCGGGCGGATCACTTGGACCACCACCCCAAGGTTAAGCGGCTTCGGCCTCCATTGTACGGAAATCATCCTTGAGCCAACTGTGGGTAGCACACATCGGATCGGTGAAATGCTGACGAATGAGCTTTCCCATGGCTTTTTGGATCAGCGCCGATGTGGTTTCAGGGTAAACTTCGGTTGTGAACAGCGACACCGTACGAACAAAGTTACGCCCCGGGAACGGCATTGCCTTCACGCTATCGTGGAACCTTTGGGCGCGGTGGAAACACGCGGCAGTCGTAATGGCCCACCCTGCCCCTTCTGCGACCAGACCGATGATGGACTGGTTGCACTCCAACTCGAAACGGTTGGGCAAGTTGTACTTGCTTCGCGCCAGTTGGATTTCGATCTGCTTGCCGATCATGTAGTCCCGAGAATAGCGTAAAAGGGGCAATTGCGCATCCGGCGTGAACAAATCGCTCGCCGTTCCCTCAAAACCAACGGGCAGGATAACGATGAACGGATCCCGCATCAGAGGGTATTCTATCAAACCATCCGTCCGCTCGGACGGGCGCGTGGCGACCCCTGCATCCAGCTTGTGTTCTTGCAGCTTCGCGATGATCTCATGGCTGGGCCGGGTGAAATGGCGGAAGTTACAGCGCGGTAGGGCCTGGGCCAGAAACCGGAACAGATCTGGTGCGATCTGATTGTCGAAATCGTCGATCAGTGCCAACCGTAAATCTGTAGCGTGCCGCCAGTTTCCTGTGCGGATTTCAGCTTCACCTCGTTTCAACGTGGTAAGCCCGTCGCGCACATAACGCGAAAAGACCTCGCCAGCCGGGGTTAGACCCATCGGACGTCGACTGTGATCAACCAATTCGATACCCAATGCCTTTTCAAGACTGCGCAAGTGATTTGACACAGTACTGATCGACAAACCGGTTTCCGACGCAACTTGCTGAATAGACCCGGATTTGGCGATCAACTGAAAGACTTCCAGCCAGCGCAAGCTCAGGGATTTGGACACGAGGACCACCTACAGTTTCGATTACTTCGAAACTATCGAACCAGAGAATGATCCCCAGAGCAATCCGGAAGTTGCGCTTGTATCGCGTTCAGGATTTGATCCGACCGAAATCCGGATCGTAAGGCGACGGTGCAATCACAACCGCCGACACGCGCTCACCGCATCGGTCCAACTCCATTTCCGACCCGACGTCTGCCAGCCCGGGATCAACAAAAGCATGGGCAAGGTTCAGTCCAATCCGATGCCCCCATTCACCCGAAGTGATCGTTCCGATGACCTCATTTCCCCGCATCAGCGAAGCGCCGGGATGCGCCGGGCCTTGATCCGTCTGAACCTGCAGCGCCACCAATTTCCGGCGCGGGCCCTCGGCCTGTCGCTGGAGCAAGGCATGGCGTCCAATGAAATCGCCCTTGTCCAGCCTGACGAACCGATCCAGCCCGGTTTCGAACGGGTCGAACTCGGTGATCAGATCGGCCTTCCAATGCAGAAAGCTCTTTTCCATGCGCATTGACTCGACCGCGCGCGCGCCGAACAGTTTGAGTCCATGTGCTTCGCCCGCCTGCTGCAATGCCAGATAGGCGGCATAAAGCGAGGCATTGGGAACGTGGATTTCATAGGCCAGCTCGCCTGAGAAACTGACACCCATCACAGTCGCCGGGGCGATGCCGATGAAACACTCTCGCACACCAAGCCATGGGAACGCCTCAGCCGACCAGTCCCCACGCGCGCAAGTGCCTAGAACGTCGCGTGCTTTTGGGCCCGCCAAAATCAGGATCGTCTGGTCGTTGGTCAGGCTGCGCAGCTGGACGTCCTCGTCGCTCCGCAAATGGCGGGTCAGCCAGTCCATGTCGTGGAACTCGCTGGCTGCTGCCGAGCCGTACCAGACACGCGCTGGCCCCCGGTCGCTGGCGGGAAGATTGGCCCCGGTCGCCTCGGCCTTGACCATACCATGGTCGTTCAGCAGATAGCCCAGCCCGACGCGTCCGTCGCGCTTTGTCACAGAGCCACAGAACATTCGATCAAGAAACGCATGACGGTCCGCGCCGGTGATCTCGATCCGGTTGAAACCGTTCACCTCGGCCAGCCCCACATTGGTTTGGACATTCGCAACCTCGGCGGCCACCAGATCGAAGGTTTCGTCAAAATCGAAACTGTGAGTGGGCGCGAAATCGGGCGATGGCTTGATGTAATCCACCCTTTCCCACCCGTTCACGACGGTAAACTCGGCCCCCTCCGCCGCCAGAACCGGGGTCAGAGGGGTCGTCTTGGCGGGTCGCCCTGCGGGGCGGTGTTCATGCGGAAAGTGAAAGCGGAACTCGTTCTGATAATCCTCGATAGCCTTCAGCGCGGTCAGTTCCACATTCGCGTGCCCCGTGAACCGACGCGGATCAAGGCACCACGTGTCATAGCACGCCTCACCATGCACGATCTGTTGCGCCAGCAGCCAGCCGTGGCCGCCACCTTCGCCAAGCCCCGCCCGCAGACCGATGATACAGAACGCATTGCGCTTGCCCGGGATCGGCCCGACCAGAGGCGCACCGTCAATCGTATAGGTGATCGGGCCATTGACCACCGTATGCACGCCCACCTCCATCAGCGCGGGCATCCGGGCAAAAGCGCCTTCCAGCACATCCGTCACCCGGTCCAGATCGTCAGGGCAGAGCGCGTTGACGAAATTCGGGTCAATCCCGTCCATGCCCCAAGTCTTGCAGTCCTGCTCATAGAACCCCAGCAGCAGCCCGTTCTTTTCCTGCCGACAGTAATAATCGCTGATCGGGCACCGCAGCAGCGGCATCCTGTGTCCCGCATCGCGAATGGCCGGAATCTCTTCGGTCAGGAAATACTGATGCTCCATCGAGGCGACGGGATGATGCACCCCCATCATCGCGCCCACCTCATTCACGCGATAGCCGCCCGCGTTGACAACAATATCGCAATCAATGTCGCCATGTTCCGTCTGCACGGTCCACGTATCATCGGCGTGTTGTTTCAGCCCGATGACCGGCGTGTTGCGATATACCTCGGCCCCGGCCTTGCGCGCCCGCCGCGCCAGCGCCTGACACAACTGCGCGGGGTCGATATCCCCATCCATCGGATCCCAAAGCCCGCCGATCAGGTTCTCGGTCGAGATCAGAGGGTGACGACGCGCGCATTCCTCGGCGTCTATCACCTCGAACTGCACGTCCATTCCGCGCGCCATAGAGGCGAATTGGCGGTACCCCTGCATCTGCGCTTCGGTATTTGCAAGACGGATACCGCCGTCGCCGTGGTGGTAATTGATGGGATAGTCCGGGTCGTCGGCCAGTTCCTTGTACAGCCGGATCGAGTGCGATTTCAGCCCGACCATCGTCTGGTTCATCCCGAAATTCGTCACCTGCGCAGCCGAATGCCACGTGGTGCCCGAGGTCAGCTCGTTCCGCTCCACCAGAACCACATCGCTCCACCCCTCCTGCGTCAGGTGATAGAGGGTCGAGCAGCCCGCGATCCCGCCTCCGATGACAACGACCTTGGTGCGTGATTTCATGGGCGCGGCTCCTGTTCTGTTCCGCCCAAGTCTTGCGGAACAATGCGCGCGCACGACAAGTCGCCCGGCGCTTGTATTGAAAAATCGAAACCGCGATTGCGGATTCTGCAAATTGCACTTCGCCTTTGCGTGAGGCGCAATGTGGCGCTTAGGTTTCGGGAAAAGCAACGGGAAAGGAACCGGATGAGCACGGGCAGCAAACGAAGCGGCAGACGCGCCCGGCACGCGCAGCGCGCGGCCGCCCCCGTGATTGATCCCTGCCCGCCCGGCCAGATCGGCGGGGCCTTCAAGCCGCTTACAGACGTCGAGATCGCGCAAATTTACGACACCGCCCTGCGCCTGTTAAAAACCCTGGGGATGGGCGAGGTGCCGGATCGGCTGGCCGGCGACCTGCGGGCTGCCGGAGCGCAACCCGGCCCTGACGACCGATTGCTGTTCCCGCGCGCCATGGTCGAACAGGCCATTCAATTCGCCCCCAAACAATTCACCTTTCACGGCCGCGATCCCGCGCGTTCGATCGAGGTGGGCGGAGACCGGGTGTATTTCGGTACCGGCGGCGCGGCGGTTCAGACGCTGGATATCGACACGGGGCTATATCGCCCCTCAACCCTGACCGATCTGCATGATTTCACCCGGCTACAGGACACGCTGCCCAATGTCAGCTGGTTCACCCGCTGCTGCGTGGCCACCGATGTGCCCGACAATTTCGATCTGGACGTGAACACAGCCTATGCGCTGGTCCGCAACACGACAAAGCCCATTGCCACCTCCTTCACGCTGGCGGAACACGTCGCGCCCATCATCGACATGCTGGACATCGTGGCCGGTGGTCCCGGCGCATTCGCCGCGCGCCCCTTCCTGAAAGCCCATATCAGCCCGGTCATCTCGCCCCTGCGCTATGGCGAGGATGCGGTGGACGTGGTCTATGAATGCATCGCCCATAACATCCCCATGTCCTGCATCACCGCAGCGCAAGCGGGCGCGACCGCCCCGGCCACGCTGGCCGGGTTTCTGGCGCAGTCGCTGGCCGAGACTTTGGCCAGCCTTGTTATGGTCAACACGATCAAACCGGGCTTTCCGATGGTTTTCTCCAACTGGCCCTTCATCGTGGACCTGCGCACCGGGTCTTTTGCGGGCGGCAGTGGTGAAACCGCGATCCTGAACGCCGCCTCGGCGCAGATTTCCAACTGGTTGGGTCTGCCTTCGGGCGTGGCGGCCTCGATGACCGATGCCAAAGCGATTGACGCGCAATACGGTGCGGAAAAGGGCATAACCTCGCTGGCGGCGGCACTGGCGGGAGGGAACCTGATCTATGAAAGCTCCGGTATGACGGCGTCTCTGCTAGGGGCCAGTTTCGAGGGTTTCGTGCTGGACAATGAAATGCACGCTCACACCTATCGCGCCCTCCGTGGGATCGAAGTGACCGAAGAAAACCTTGGGTTCGAGGCGATCTGCCAATCGGTTCTGGGCGACGGGCATTTTCTGGGCAGCGCCCATACTTATGACGCGATGGAGCGAGATTATTATTACCCCGAAATTGCCGACCGGTCCGAGCCCCGCACTTGGGCGGATGAGGGCGCTAGCGACGCATGGGCCACTGCCCGCTCACGTGCCAAAGAAATCCTGGATACGCACCACCCCCAATACCTGACCCCCGAACAGGATGCAGAAATCCGCGCCCGGTTTCGTATCCTTGATTGACCTTCCCCAAGCCTCCTCCGGCGGCTAGGGTCGGCTTAAATACACAGGAATGAGGCCCCGATGACCGATCCCTTCTTTCAGCCCGTCTCGGCCATGGAACTGGCACGATTTGCCGGCGTGCCGACCTTTATGCGCTTGCCGGGCATGACGCTGGATCACGCGCGGATCACTGAGGTTGATATCGGGCTGGTCGGCATCCCCTGGGACGGGGGCACCACGAACCGCCCCGGCGCGCGCCACGGGCCGCGCCAGTTGCGGGATTACTCGACCATGATCCGCGCGATGAACCCGGTGACCGGGGTTGCACCCTTTGCGATGATGAACTGCGCCGATCTGGGCGACGTGGCTCCGAACCCAGTGGATATCGAAGACACGCTTAACCGCGTGACCTCGTTCTACACCGGCCTGACCTCGCGCGGCATCACCCCCCTGACCGCCGGAGGGGATCATCTGACCACCCTGCCCGTCCTGCGCGCGCTGGCCAAATCCGGCCCGCTGGGACTGATCCAGTTCGACAGCCATACCGACCTGTTCGACAGCTATTTCGGCGGGCACAAATTCACGCACGGCACCCCCTTCCGGCGCGCGGTCGAAGAAGGCTTGGTCGATCCCAAACGCTTTGTTCAGGTTGGCATTCGCGGCACCGCCTATAACACCGAGGATATCGAATGGGGCGAAGCGCAGGGCATCCGCATCATCCGAATCGAAGAGTTGTTCGACCGGGGCATCGGCGATGTGATGGCCGAGGTTCGTAGCATTGTTGGCGACGCGCCGACCTATTGCACCTATGATATCGACTTTGTGGACCCGACATTTGCCCCCGGCACCGGCACGCCCGAGATCGGTGGCCCGAACAGCTTTCAGGCCCAGCAGGTGATCCGCCAGATGGCCGGGGTGAACTTGGTGGGCGCCGATCTGGTCGAGGTTTCACCGCCCTTCGACGCCTCGGGCGGCACCGCGTGGCTGGGGACTTCGCTCATGTTCGAACTGCTCTGCGTATTGGCGCAGGCCGTCGAGGCCCGCCGCTAACGGACGTTTTCGGCGATCATCGAAATCATCTCGAACATCACCGCCGCTGCGGTCAGGGCGGTGATATTGTTGGGGCTGTCCTTGGTGGGCATCATGCAGACTACGTCTCCGCCCACGATATTCAACCCGCGCGCGGCGCGCAAAATCCCTACGGCTTCGTCAATATCGAACCCCTTCTCGCCAGGTTCCAGATTGGACACCGCAGGCGCAACGGTCGGGTCAAGGCAATCCAGATCGAAGGTGATATAGACCGGACGGTCGCCCAGCACTTCGCGCGTTTGCGCCACCACGTCCTCCAGCCCGCGCTGTCGGAACTCGCGCATGGTGACGATGTTGTAGCCATAGTCATAAGACGGCTGCAGCCAGTCCAGACTGCGCGGATGACCCCGTAGACCGATCTGCATGGATTGCGTCGGATCAACCTGCCCTTGATCGGCCAGATACGCGCCCCAATGGGCGGCGGATTTCTTGGCGCCCAGAAAGTGATCGACCTTGGTGAACACATCCGTATGGGCATCCAGATGCAGAAAGCTGACGGGCTCTCCCCCGGCCAGTTGACCACGCCCCAGCGCCTGCACGATGCCGCCCGTAATCGAGTGATCTCCACCCACCGACACAGGCCGCGCGCCTGCTGCGTCGATGTCTTTGTAAAAGGTCGTAATACGCTCGATGCAGTCCTCGTTGTCATTCGCGCGCGGAAAGGGCACGTCGCCCACATCGGCGATCTTGGCGCTGCTCCACGGGTCGATTTCGAACACCGAGTGCACCCGCCGCTGCACCGCCGAGACATGGCGCAGCGCGCGCGGACCCAAGTGCTGATCCCGCTCGGTCGTGCCGTTTCCGGTGGAATGCGGGACGCCGACAAGCGCAATGTCCTGCCCCTCGGGGCCGGTATTGGGACAGCGAAACAGGGTCGGTACGCCCCACCAATACAGGTTATCCATCATCGACTGTTCATAGCGGTCGGTCATCTGCATCCCCTTAAATGAAAAACGCCCCCGGCTGGCGGGGGCGTTTTGTGTTTAGATTTTCTCGTCTTCTCGCCGGAAGGCCCCCTGCACGATCCGGTCGATGACCATGGCACAGAACAGGATGGCAAAGCCGCCCAACAGACCCGGCCCCTTGGCCGCATATTGCAGCGCCTCAAGGATTTCCTTGCCCAGACCGCCGCCGCCGATCAGCGAGATGATCACCACCATCGACAGACACATAAGGATCGTCTGGTTCACCCCAGTCATGATCGAAGGCAGCGCCAGTGGGATCTCAACATCCTTCAGCAACTGCCATTTCGATGCACCAAAGGCCACTGCGGCCTCTTTGATGCTGTCCGGCACACCCCGCATCCCCAGCGCCGTCAGGCGGATCACCGGCGGCATCCCGAAGATGATCGTCGCCAGAATGCCCGGCGGGTTTCCGGTGCCAAAGAAGGCGATGATCGGGATCAGGTAGACAAAGGCCGGTAGCGTCTGCATCAGGTCCAGCACCGGTTCAGCCGCACGGTAAGCCCGTGCAGATTTGCCGAACCAGATGCCTAGAGGAATGCCGATTACCACGCATAACAACACGGCTGCACCTACCAAAGCGACCGTCTCCATTGCGACATCCCAGTAACCCAGAAGTGCGATGTAAGCCAAAGAGGCGGCGGTGAAAATCGCCACACGCGGCCCCGCCGCACGCCACGCGGTGACGCAGATCACCAGCATCACGACCGGCCATGGCGATCCAATCAGTGCAATCGTCAACGCATCCAGGACCGAGCGCACCCCAGCGACGATCCCGTCGAACACGTCCCCGCCCGCAAGGGCTGCGGCGTCGATCTTGGCCTCCATCCAGCTGGCGAGGCTTGAGAACAGCGTGCCGCCATCTTCGCCCAGAAACAAGGCCGAGACCTCTTTCTCCGGGAACGCATCCAGCATCGCGAGCGAAGCGTTGACGGTGAATTTATAGACGATCAGAGGCCCGATTGCGGCAATCAGAACGGCGCCCAGAACCGTGTTGCGCGTAGAGCGCCCGCTTTCAGTGCTGTCGGGATCAATCCGCCAGCGCGAATACTGCTTTTCGTAGATGCGGTCCGCATAAAGCCCCTGCACAAGCTTGAACACCAACAACATCGCCAAGCCAATCAGCATGATCCCCAGCGATTCCGACTGGGCGGCCGCGGCTTTTTCAAAACTGCTGTCTGCCGCCTTCTGGATATTCTCGGCCAATTTGGTGAACCGGTCGATATCGCCCTGCTCTGTCGCTGCGGCGGCGCGTTCCAGCAGCTCGTTCGCACGGGCTTGCTGGCGTTCGGCACGTTCGGCCATGTCGGCGCCGGGATTGCCCCAAGCCCCGCGTCCGATTTGCACCCACGCGATGATTTCAAGAATCAGGAAGGTCCAGAACATCCCCCAAATCGCGCGCGAGGCGGACCAGAACGGACCCAGCGCCGCCGCCCATTTATTGAACGTGTTTGGCACCGCGCTGGTCGCATCGTGGATCTTGTGAAAAGCGTTGACGTAGTAATCCCCGTTCGGACCCGCAAATTCGTGGATCGAGCGGTCAAGTGCGTCGCGATCCACCTCGATATCCGAGGCGGCAGTGACTTTCAGTTCGGTGGTTGCGTCAGTCATTTTTGCCCCCCTGAATACCGCGCAGTAGACGCGGCTTGGTCACGACACCCACGTCGCTGCCACCATCCGTAATGATCACCGGCAGTTCAGTGTTAACGGCCAGATCAATCAACTGGTCCAGATCAGCACCTTCATCGGCACGCGGCGCGCCTTCGGTTGGGCCGGAATAGCTGGCCAGCGGCTCCATGATCGAATGGGCTTTGACCAGTTTCAGTTTGGAAATCCCCTGCACAAATTCGCGCACGTAATCGTCGGCGGGGTTCATAACGATATCTTCGGGCGTGCCAATCTGCACGATCACACCGTCCTTCATGATGGCGATGCGATGGCCGATGCGGATGGCCTCGTCCAAGTCATGCGTGATAAACAGCGTGGTCTTTTTCAGTTGCGCCACCAGCGCCTTGAACTGATCCTGCAACTGCAAGCGGATCAATGGGTCGAGGGCCGAGAACGGCTCATCCATCAACAGAATCTCGGGGTCTGAAGCCAGCGCGCGGGCGATGCCAACACGTTGCTGCATCCCGCCCGACAGTTCTTTGGGCAAGCGATCCTCATAGCCTGTCAGGTCTACCAGACCCAGCGCGTGGTCGGACACCGCCCAACGCTTGGATTTCGACACCTTCCGAATCTCTAGCGGGTAAGCCACGTTATCGCGGACCGAGCGGTGCGGCATCAGCGCCATATGCTGAAACACCATCCCGATCTGCTGGGCGCGAATGCGACGCAATTCGGATTCCGAGATTTTTGAGACATCCTGCCCCATGATCTCGATCTTACCCGCAGTCGGTTCGATCAGCCGGTTCACATGTCGAACCAGAGTGGATTTGCCGGACCCTGACAGGCCCATGATGCAGAAAATTTCGCCACGCGGCACCTCGAAGGTTGCGCCCTGCACACCTACGACACAGTTAAAGCGTTCAAGCACCTCGGGTTTTCCAATACCCTCGCTGCGCACAGCCGCCATGGCCTCTTCAGCGCGCGCGCCAAAGATTTTCCAGACATTTTCAAGTTTTACGACAGGTTCGTCCATTTGCCCCTCATATGCGGGGTTTTCCCCGATCTATATGCAAAGGGCCGCCGCGAACTGGTCGCGACGGCCCCCTGGGAATGCGTCTTAGTTGGTCAGCCAGTTCAGAACGGTATCCTCGTTGTTGGCCACCCATTCGCGGGCAAAGTCTGCTGCTTCCACATTGTCCACAGCCAGGGCCTTGCCCATCGCGCTCAGGTCGTCACCCTGCATTTGGTAGTTGCGGAACAGAGCGGCCACCTCGGGGTAGGCGTCTTCCAGCTCCTTGGCGTAGTGAAGGTGTAGCGTGGCGCCGTTCCAGGCCGAGGATGCCTCGGATTTATCCAGCCAGTCGGGATCATCTGTGGGCTGCACGATGGTCCAGGTCGCCGGATCATGAGCGGGCTCTTCCAGAACGGTCAGGTCCTGTGTCACAAAGATGTAGTGCGGGCTGTAGCAGAAGCCGATCCACGGATCGCCGGCCTTGGCGGCGTTGGCCAGATTCGCATAGGCGATGGTTTCTTCGTACTCGGTCAGATCGAAAATCTGATCATAGCCATAGGACTTGGCCCGGATTTTTTCGACCACGGTAGAGGCCCAGCCCGGCGCACCGATCCAAACCTCGGGCGTTCCGTTGCCGTCAGTGTCAAAGATTGCCATCTTGTCCGGATCACTCAGATCGTCGATGGACTTGATGTCATATTTTTCAGCTGTCGCCGTGGGCACACACATGCCCTGCTCGGCCTGAACTGGGTTTTCGTTCATAACCACGGTGCCGTTATCTTTGACATAGGTGTCGTGCAGGTTCTGCTGGTTCGGCATCCAAACCTCGGGGTGGACATGCATCGCGCCAGAATCCATCGCCTCGAACACGATCGGGTTGGTGCCGTTCTGAAGCTCTACGTCCAAGCCCAGGTTTTCTTCGATCACAACTTCAAGGATATGCGCCGTGGCGTTCACCGATGCCCAGTTTGGCACACCGATCACGATATCTGCGGCAAGCGCGGGACCTGCGGCAAGAGCTGCTGCACTTCCCATAAGTGTGGTGAGTTTCTTCATCTGATATCTCCATGTTGGGCGTTCGCGATGCTGTTCTGTCGGCAAATGCCGGTCCCGCACCTTACAAACAGTCTCGGGAAGCTCTAACTCCCCGGATTTTTTGGCCAGCGGCTCGACGCGCCGGATTGGCCAGAAAAGTGAAGCATGGTGACACAACACCCATCAAGCCCTACGGAGGACAAATACATGTATTTGATATCATCGTATATTAGTTTCGAAAATTTCCGAACTATTAACCGATGTCTGAAACGACGGCCGCAGGCAAAGTCTCGCTCCACTTGCTCAAATCGTCCAGAATGCCCAGCGCGCTGCGGCCAAGCTCGGTGACAGAGTATTCGACCGAAACGGGAGATGTCTGTAGCACGTGTCGCTTCACTAAACCTTGTGCCTCAAGCTGACGCAAACGCTCGGTGATCATCTTTTTGCTGGCACCTGCAATCATGCGGGACAAGTCATTGAATCGCACGGGCCCGTCTTTCAGGTGCCATAGGATCGAACCCGTCCACTTACCGCCGATGATCCGCATCCCGCGCTCGACCGAGCAAGGCTCGAGGCAGGCTTCTGCCACTTGTTTTCGCCCCCGATTATCCTGACTGACCTTTGCACGCATGGCATATCCCTTATGAAAAAGAAGGTTACTAAAAGTATACTGGTTGCTTTTTATCTCCGCCACCCCCAACTGCTTCGACACGACATTCCCAAGATTGGAAAAAGGGCATAGACATGAGCAATATCCTGATCCTCAACGGCACACAGCCTTATGAAGCGGCCCCCGGTGCTCTGAACGCCAGCCTGACCGAACAAGCCAGCACCCAGTTGCGCACGCTGGGCCATGATGTCCGGGTGACTACGGTCGCCGAAGGCTATGATGTCGATACAGAAGTCGCGAACCACTTGTGGGCGGACACTGTCATCATGCAATTCCCGGTGAACTGGATGGGCGTGCCGTGGGTCTTCAAGAAATACATGGACGAGGTCTATACCTCGGCCATGGATGGACGGTTTGCGCATGGCGATGGGCGCACCAGTGACGCCCCTAAGTCCAACTACGGTATGGGCGGCGTTTTGCACGACAAAAGCTATATGCTGTCAGTCACGTTCAACGCCCCGGTCGAAGCGTTCGACAACCCGACCGAGCCCTTCTTTGCCGGCGATACCGTAGATGACCTGCTGAAACCGCTGCACCTAACGGCGAAATTCATGGCGATGAAGCCTCTGCCAACTTTTGCCGCGTTTGATGTTATGAAGAACCCGACGATCGAGGCAGATTTTGCCCGATTCCAGACGCATCTGATTTCTACATTCGCCGAGGCAGACGATGTCGCAGCCTGATATTCACCTGTACACCGCAGGAACGATGAACGGTTATAAACCGGTCATTTTTCTGGAAGAGGCCGGAATTCCTTACAACCTCACCCATATCAACTTTTCCAAACAAGAACAAAAAGCGCCAGATTATCTGGCGCTGAATCCCAACGGTAAAATACCGACGATTTATGACCGGTCCGAGGGGCGCGCCATATTCGAAAGCGGCGCGATCCTGTGGCACCTGGCCGAAAAATACGGAAAGTTCCTGCCGGAAGACCCGATCAAACGATCCGAAGTCATGCAATGGGTTTTCTTTCAGGTCGGTCATATCGGGCCCATGATGGGACAGGCGATGTATTTCCAACATATCGCCGCCCCCAATGGGCACGACGAACCGTTCTCCATCCGCCGTTATGTTGATGAAAGCCGCCGCCTGCTAGAGGTTATGGACACACGGCTTGAAGGGCGCGACTGGATCGCCGCAGATGAATACACCATTGCCGATATGATGCTTTACCCGTGGGCGCGGGCCTATGTCTGGGCACGGGTCAAGGTGGACGATCTACCTCATCTGAACGCCTGGTTCGAACGCATCGACGCCCGGCCCGCCGTTCAGAAAGCGTTGACCATTCCCAAGGCAAACCCCCAATTCTGGGACTCAAGCGCCGATGCGTCGGCCTTTGCCAAAGAAAACGCCGCGCGGTTTGCGGGCGACGTCAAAAAATAGAAGCCCTAAGCATCATATGCGAGAATGAGGTGCTCTGCGGCCTCGGTCAGTTCGGGAAAGCGTGACCGTTCTTTGACGTACAAAAAGACCTGCCTTTGATCCGGCAGGTCTTTTATCTCGCGAAAGGCGGTGGCTTCGGGAATGAACTCTGCCACCGTTTGAGGCAAGACCGTCGCCCAATTGCCCGTCCTGACCATCGTAATCAAAGAATGTGTGTTGCGGATCGTGATGTCAGCCTGATCAATCGCTTGGTGAAACTGCGGTGACGTGATCAGGTCGCACAGGCTGTTTCGAATGAACGGCACGGTCACCAGATCGGCAATACACGGGGGTTCAACCTGCCGGATCAGCGGGTGATCGGCAGCACAGACCAGCCCGAACCGGTCTTGTAACAAGGGCTTGGTATGAAAACCGTTCAGCGCGTGATGCCCCGAGGCAATTCCGATATCCGCCTTCCCTTCGACCAATGCATCCAGGACCTGCTGCGTGTCAGTGTCCCGCAGATCAACCTTCGCCCCAGGAAAGCGTTGTATCAGGTGCCTCAGAACACGCGGAAACACCAGCGCGGCGACTGATGGCACCGATGCGATTCGCAGCAACCCCTGCTCGGCCGAAGCTACGGCTTCAATGTCACCTACGGCTTGATCGAACTGACGCACCTGCCTCAACGCAAGCTCAAAAACTTGCTCTCCCAAAGGGGAAAGACGATTCTTGCGTTCGCCTTCGAACAGTTTGCGACCCAAATGGCCTTCAAGTTGCTTAAGTGTCATGGAAACGGCTGACTGAGTTCGCCCCAATCGGTCCGCAGCCTCGGTCAAGTTTCCGGATTGAACCACGGTACAAAAACATCGCAGGGTTTCGATCTTAATCGCCATACTTCAAATTCCCTGAAGCTTTCTTCACCTGTTTGAATTTGACTGATGGTAAACGAAAAAGCCATGCTTTGTGTAACTCTTGTTATCTCTGAGGCGTGGTGTGACCAAACTGAACTTGATCGCTGGCGAATGGCTGGTGGGTGAATCCGAAATTGAGAACCGCAACCCGTCGGATCTGACCGATCTTGTCGACATGTTCGCCCAAGCCAGCGTGGACCAGTTAGACGCAACGCTAGCGCACGCGCGCATTGCGCAGGCAGAGTGGGCAACGTATCTGCCTGAACGCAAGCAAGCTGTTCTGAACGCCATCGGCAACGAGCTGATGGCCCGCGCCGAGGAGTTGGGCACGCTGCTGTCGCGTGAGGAAGGCAAACCGCTGGCCGAAGGTAAAGGCGAGGTCTATCGCGCGGGACAGTTCTTTACCTATTACGCAGCCGAGTGTCTGCGTCAGATCGGTGAGAATGCCGACTCTGTCCGCCCCGGCGTTGAGATTGACGTACGGCGCGAACCCGTGGGCGTCGTCGCCATCATCAGCCCATGGAACTTTCCCACCGCGACCGCCTCATGGAAAATCGCACCGGCGCTGTGCTACGGCAACGCGGTGGTGTGGAAACCTGCGAACATCACCCCTGCATCGGCTGTAGCTTTAACCGAGATCATTGAACGGCAGGATATCCCCAAGGGCCTGTTCAGTTTGGTGATGGGATCGGGGCGCAGCATCGGTCAGCGTTTGGTGGAAAGCCCCAAGGTGAACGCGATTTCATTCACCGGATCGGTGCCGGTGGGCAAAGGGATTGCGGCAGCGGCCATCCAGAACCTGACCAAGGTACAGATGGAGATGGGGTCCAAGAACGCGCTGGCCGTCATGGACGACGCCGATCTTGATCTGGCGGTGACGCTGGCGCTGGGTGGCGCGTTTGGAGGCACCGGGCAGAAATGCACTGCCTCGTCGCGGCTGGTTGTTCATGCGGGCGTCCATGGTGCGTTCGTCGAGAAACTGGTCGCCGGTGCGCAAGCGATGAAAGTCGGTCACGCGCTGGAGGATGGCACCCAGATGGGGCCGGTCGTCAGCGAGCAGCAGTTGCAGGATAACCTCGCCTATGTCGATCTGGGCAAGTCTGAGGGCGCCGAATTGGCCTGTGGCGGCGCGCGGCTGGAGATGCCTCATGACGGATTCTACATGTCGCCTGGGGTGTTCCTGAACACCACCAACGACATGCGCATCAACCGCGAAGAAATGTTCGCGCCGCTGACCAGCGTAATCAAGGTTGGCAGCTATGATGAGGCGCTGAGCGTCGTCAACGACACCAATTTCGGCCTGACTTCGGGAATCGTGACCCAAAGCCTCGCCCGCGCCACGCATTTCCGCCGAAATGCTCGCACTGGCGTGGTCACCGTGAACTTGCCGACAGCGGGCACCGACTATCACGTGCCCTTCGGCGGACGCGGCGACAGCTCTTACGGCCCGCGCGAGCAGGGTAAGGCGGCAGCTGAGTTCTACACCACCGTCAAAACCGCCTATATCAGCGCCGGCACGCCGGTCTGATGCGCATCGACGGGCTGCAATATGCCAACTGGTCGGAAAAGATTTTCCGGCAACTGCGCGAAGGTGGCGTGGACGCGATCCACGTCACCATCTCTTATCATGAGAACTTCCGCGAAACCGTCTTGAACTTTGAAAAGTGGAACCGCTGGTTCGAGCAATTCCCCGACCTGATCATTAAAGGCCGTTGGGCCAGCGATATTGACCGGGCGCGCGAAACCGGGCGGACGGCGGTGTTTTTCGGCTTTCAGAACCCCTCGCCCATCGAAGACGATATCGGTCTTGTCGAAATCCTGCACGATCTGGGCGCCCGGTTCATGCAGTTGACCTATAATAACCAATCCTTGCTGGCCACCGGCTGCTATGAGGCCGAAGATACCGGCATCACCCGCATGGGCAAGCAGGTGATCAAGGAGATGAACCGCGTCGGCCTTGTCGTGGATATGAGTCACTCGGCTGACCGGTCCACAATCGAGGCCGCCGAACTGTCCGAGCGTCCCATCGCCATCACTCACGCCAATCCGCACGACTGGTCGCCTGCGCTGCGCAACAAGCGCGATGCGGTGATCCGCGCGGTGACGGACCATGGCGGGATGCTCGGCTTTTCGGTCTATCCGCATCATCTGAAAGACAAATCAGCCTGCACGCTGGATAGCTTCTGCGAGATGATCGCCTGCGCCGCCGACAAATACGGCGTCCAACATCTGGGGATCGGCACTGACCTGTGTCAGGACCAACCCGACAGCGTGGTCGAGTGGATGCGCGTCGGGCGCTGGACGAAAGAAATCGACTATGGCGAAGGCTCGGCCTCGGCCCCCGGATTTCCACCCATGCCCAGCTGGTTTCAGGACAACCGCGATTTTGGGAATATCGAATCCGGACTACGTTCTGTGGGTATGAACGAAGATGAGGTTTCAGGTATCATGGGCGGCAACTGGTATCGTTTCTTTGCTGAAAACTTCGGACCACGCGCATGACCAATCTGCAGCGCGATATTGCACGCCGAGACCCCGCGCAGGTCATGCGACTTTCGCGATTGGGGTCACTGCACCAATGTCGCCTTAGCTTCATGCGGCAATTGACCCGGCGGATGGCCCGCGAGAACTGGCGTTTTACCCGGCCCGTTTTTGACATCGACACGAACGGGGTGGGTCATGCTGTCTATACCGCGCATGGCCCTGACCGCGCTTATTCGCTGGTGGCTTTCGCTCACGATCTGCCACCCGAGCAACGCTCCGACCGCGTGATAGCCGAGGCTTGGGACGCCACATTTACCCTGTTCGATGGCATCCCTACGACCGAAGACATCGAACGTCTTTCCCAAAACGTCCCCCTGCAAGAGGCCGGTCGGATCAGCGAAAACGAGTTGTCTCTGTCTCGCGCCAACCGTTCGGTCCGGCTTTGGGCGCATGTGGTCGACGCTCTGTCAGCAGGCAAACAGCCGGACCCCGAGCAGATCTATAAGGTGGGCTACCTGATGCGCACCACGGCCGTATATGGCTCGGGCAAGTTCGGGGCGGCTGATCGTGAGACAACCGCCGACCGCCCGGAACTAAGCGCGCCTTTCCAGACCGAGATGCTTTCGGTCTATCTGACTCGCACCTTCGTGCGCGATCTGGTGCAGCACATGGCGCAGGCCAAAGGGGGCGATGAAACAGCCAGTCTGGATCCGGCGATTGCGCAGTGGCTGGGCATCGGCAATTCGACCGGTCTGGGAATGGCGCCGTTCATCATTAATCACCCCGTTCTGTTCAACAACTGGATCATGGTTCGCGAAGAAGCCATCGCGCGGGTGCGGTCCGTGCCACACGCCACACCGGACCGCATGGCGCAGTTCCGCGCGATTTTCGAACGCAGCAAGCTTTCGGTGTCGTGGTGGCGCTCGGATCATCCGGTTCAAATCGACAAACTGGCCGCGCTCAGAACTGATCTCGACATGCTAACCGCCGAGCTGGCCAAGCGCGACCTGACCGAACACCACCCATGGGACGCCCTGATCCGCTGGTCCGAGGATCATCTGAGTGAAGAGGGGCAAGAATTGCTGGCCTCGCTAATTCTGGAACCTTACGGCGATTTGGTCGACGGTCTAGTGGATTGCATGGCCGACAGCAACGCAGGCGCGCAGATGATCGACGGCAGTATGAGCGTCGCACAGGTGCGCGCGCTGATCCGGCAGAGTTTTGACTGGGCGCTTGATCTTGATTGGCAGGCACAAGCCAACTGCGCCCGCGCGTGGTACGTGTCCGAAGAAAAGCTGGAACCCCGCCTTGGCGAACGTTTCGAAGAACCAATCGCGGAGTACGAACAACCTCTGGCCCCTGCACGGGACGCGGCCGCTGCTTATCGCGCCCTTGAGGATTGGGCGGACACAGACAAGATTGCCGCGTTTCTCCTGCACCATCCGGAACATCGCCACACCATAAGACGCGCGCAGATCGGTCGCGTCGCCCCGTATGGAGAAATCCGCGACAACACAATCAGTGCAAACGTGTTGCCCATCGACATGCTAAGGGCAAAACTATCATTCTTTGGAGCAACACAGTTCGACCCGCGCTCGGACCGGTGGGTTCGCATCTGCATGTATTCGGGCGCGCCCTACCCGGACGAACTGAACACAGAAAACGCAGATCTTTGGGTTTACCCCGAGGCGCTACAATGAACCTGTCACTGAACGAGGTCGAAGCCACTGCCAAACGGGCAATGCGCGGTGTCGGACATAGCTGGGGTCCCGCGGAAGAGGCCGCCAAGGCTACTCGCTGGCTTTGTGCTCAGGGCATGGACGGGATCGGGGCGTTAGCAAAACTGGCGAAACTACAAAGCGCGCAACCAAGTTTGCCCGTAGCTGAGTGCCCAATTGCCGCAGGAGCACACCTTTCGGACCAAGCTGCTGAGTTGCGCAAAGAAGACATCACGTTGCAGGACATTGTCTTCCCGGTTTTACTTTTGCCTTTCGCAGCCAACGTGGCGCGGTTTTTGGATACCCCCGTTTCCGTGACAATGGATAAGACACAGTTTGTGACCGATGGGTTTGCCCTCACCACGGCCTTTTCGGTCCCCGAACAGACAAGCCAGATCACAATAAAGCGGGGCGGGATAATGATCCAAACCCATCCTCAGTGCACACGTGCCACGCCCGACCCTGCAGACTGGTCCGAGCTGAATCGCCTTGCCCACTTCACCTATGCCCCCGCAACCGAGGACTCCCGCCTGCGCGGGGCCGGAGCGGGTCTGTCTGACAACGATTGATGAGACCCAAAATGACCGAGACCCGCACCCTGACATTGACCCAGATCGAAGATCTGGCTTTTCGCGCCCTCGTTGCCGCTGGTACGACCGAAGCAAATGCGCGCCCCTTGGCGGTTGCAACTGCTGCAACCGAAGCAGACGGCGTCTCTAGCCACGGGCTTGCCTACATCCCGATCTACTGCGAGCATGTTCAATGCGGGAAAGTCGACGGTGCCGCCCAACCGGTGCTGTCACGCCCACGTTCGGGTGTTGTGCACGTGGACGCCGCCACGGGATTTGCGCATCCCGCAATTGATTTGGGGTTCGAGGCGCTGCTGCCTGCCGCCCGCGAACAGGGAATAGCGGCGCTCGCCATTCGCAACAGCTACAATTGCGGTGTTCTGGGATATCACACCTTCCGGATTGCACAGGCTGGTCTGGTCGGGTTGGGCTTCACCAACGCGCCGGCCTCGATCGCTCCGTCCGGGGGATCAAAACCTGTGGTCGGGACTAATCCGTTCTCGATCGCGGCTCCGGGCGCGAACGGGCAACCTTCGCTGGTGATCGACCAAAGCGCCAGCACCATTGCGAAAAGCGAAGTCATGAAACACGCCCGAGAAGACAAACCGATCCCGGTAGGCTGGGCGCTGGACGCAGACGGCAATCCAACAACAGACCCGGCAGTTGGATTGAAAGGGTCGATGGCACCGTCCGGAGGTTATAAGGGTGTCGGCGTCGCCCTATTGACCGAGGTTTTGGCTGCCGCGCTTACGGGTGCCACTCTTGGCCTTAACGCATCTCCGTTTTCAGGTACTGTTGGCGGACCACCCAAAACCGGGCAGTTTTTCATTGCCATTGATCCAGCGGCTACGTCGCAAGGCGCATTTGCCTCTGGTCTTGGCGAATTGGTTGACGCGATCCGATCCCAGGACGGCGCTCACCTTCCAGGAGACGGCCGAGCCGCCAACCGCGCCACGGCGCAGGCAAATGGCGTAGCTGTCAGCACAGCAACTTTGGACAAGGTCGAAGCGGTTCTAGGAGTTTGAAAATGGCCACCGGGCAGTGCTAGCGCACGCCATAGACAGTCATCGTAGAAGTTTCCGGCGTTCGGATCAGTTCCAGAAAGTCTGGGACACTTCCCGATTTTAAATCCAGGCTGAATCCCGAATACCCAATTCGAGACAACCCTAACAATACCGAGTCATGGCCACATGTCACAACGTAGGTCACGCCATGTTCTTCAATTATTTCTTTCGCCGTTTCGGCATCCTTGGCAATCGAAAGTCGGGTTTGTGCCAGTATTCCCGAACCGTTTCGATGATATGGCGCCGCCAAAACTCTATGGGGGGTGTTGACCAGAACGTTGGTTCCAAAGTCCCAACTGACCGCGACCGTACCTTTCGGCAATCCGGCTAGCGCAGCGACCGATTCCTGCGTCCAGCATTCGCCCAAAGCAACGTTCCCACCGTATTCAGGTACTGATGCATAGTCAGTGGTCGGAAAAAGTCGGACATAAACCGAAAAACCGTACCCCCAAACCCCCGGCAAGATCGCAAGCAAAGGAATCCATATCAATACAAGAGAAAACTCGCCAAAACGGCGTCGTAAGACACAACGCGCTTGGGTAACACATTTCACCAACGGGAACACCGAAAGTACCAACAGGCCAAGAGAACCACGAATCTGATACACAGTAATCGCCAAGGCTACGCCGAGCAGGATAGAAAATGATATCCACTCTGTGCGCCTAGCCCGATCCGCCCTGATTTGGAATAAACTGGCGAGCAGACCAAAGAACCCTGCGACGTAATACACGATATAGACATCGTTATACCCAGCGACACCGTTGATAATATCGAGCAGGCCGCCT
Organism: Ruegeria sp. YTSC325; assembly: GCF_059609525.1. Lineage (NCBI taxonomy): Bacteria > Pseudomonadati > Pseudomonadota > Alphaproteobacteria > Rhodobacterales > Roseobacteraceae > Ruegeria > Ruegeria sp. YTSC325. The sequence goes on along the minus strand of NZ_JBXWLY010000012.1, from coordinate 66,774 downwards.
GTTTCTGAGACATGGTCCAGCCAAAATATTTTTAGGTCTGGGTCAAGCCCATCCAACGGGTTTTGTGTGCACGCCGGAAAAAACGCGATTGACACTAAACCAACAGCTGCGAAGGCAAAAGCAAGACGCAACACCCTTTGCCATGCACGTTCGGGTGTTTTTAAGGCAAGAATGAAGAGAGTACCGCTGCTTAGAATGACAGGGGCTGCAAGGTCGCGCGACAACGCATCACAAAACCCGCCCGCATAAGCCGCGGCAGGAGCTGACAGCAGGAAAATCACGCACATGCCCAAGCCAATTCCCGCACATATGTACATGACCTGCCTTTGTCGGGATTTACCGTGGTAGACCCAAGCACCGGCAATGCAAAAACATATCACGGCTAGCAGAGGAAGGTTTTCGATACCAATGGCTAGGCTGACCGAAATCGCAATGCCGCCAGCAATCAAACGCCTGATACTTCCAAATGGCGAAACCATCGCCAGAAGGGCAGTCAGCAATAGAACCATCTGGACGTTGTGGTGGTCGATACTTCCCGGCTGGAACCTGCCATCGAAGCCGATGATGATACTGAACAAAACGGCAGTATAAAAAAGCGCGGAACCACCAGCCAAAGCAAACATGATCTTTGCGGATACCAACATAGCCGCCGCAAGTGTGACAAGTGGCCAGATGAGCAAAGCGAGGTACTCAGCATAGGCGCGATCAAAAAAAACTTCGAAAAGTAAAATCAATCCGGCAATTGGCAAGTCGACCAAGCGCGACCAATGCATAAGCGTACCGCCATCAACCCCAAGACGGTATTGCACCAAATCAAACCATCCCTGCCCTGCCAAAAAATCGCGCACTATGACAAGACGCATGGCGGCATCGTTGTCTAGATCCAGCAACAACTCTGTAGCTTCGGGCGCACGCAATATCTGCCGCACCGCAACGAGTGAAAAAAACACTACAAATGCGATTACACCTGAGGCGTCAGTTGCTTTTTGTTTTTCGTGCATATCCTCACCTGTTCGGATCATCGAACAAGGATAGGCGGTATTTGACGCGCTATCACCTAGGTCAATGTCATTTGGTCTTGCCATCAGTTTTTCCGCTTACAGGATGACGGCTCAACAAATTGATACTAAACTATTATCTCCAGAATTCCCCCTGACACCTGCCGCCATTTCAGCATTGGCGTTCAATTTCATTGCCCCGCGTTTGATCTTGTTTCGGTAACGTCCGACCACGTCGAGGCAGAAGAATTCCAAGGTGGCGGATAGCTAAGGTAAGCAATGCGTCGCGCTTCCCTCCTCCCCCGCGCAACAGTGTCAAGAAGCACAGCGCAAACAAAGGATAAAACTGCGATCACGAAACCTGAAAGCGCCGTAAACAGTGACGGGATTCGTTCAACAAGGCCAGTCTCCAGAAACTCCCGGAAGACCGAGGCAAAAACCACCAGAGACGGCAGAAATGCACACGCTGCGATCACTGAAAAGAACTGCATAGGCTTTTCTTCCTTCAGCATCAGCCCGATCATTCGCAGGATCCTAAAACCGTCGGCAACAGAGGATAGTTTGGAGTTCGAACCCTCCATGCGAGCCCGATAGGGAGTGTCCATCTCATCAATCGGAAGCCTGAGTTGCAACGCAAAAACCGTTAATTCGGTTTCGATGTCGAAACCACGGGAATGAGCAGGAAAAGTCTTTGCAAAGCGGCGACTGAACACGCGGTATCCTGAAAGCAAATCTCCGACCTTACATTTGAATAACCATTCAACCAAACCTGTTAAAACTCGATTTCCGAACCGATGTCCTGGACGGTAGGCCGCTTGCTCTGTACTGCTCCGATTTCCGGTGATCATGTCAAAATTCCCGGACACGAGCCGCTCTATCAGGGCCGGTGCGCTGGCCGCGTCATAGGTGGCATCGCCATCAGCCATGACATAAACGTCCGCGTCAATGTCGGCCAACATCCGGCGGACAACGCTACCTTTCCCCGGGCTGGCCTCAAACCCTACAACAGCGCCTGCTTCTCTGGCCACCTGCGCTGTGTTGTCAGTAGAATTATTGTCAAAGACATAAATGGTAGCATCTGGCAAAGCATCCTGAAATGCTGTCACTGTCGGACCGATCGCCACACTTTCATTGTAACTTGGCAATATCACCGCCACTCGCAAGCTGGCAGTTAGAGTCCTTTCCGGTTCTACAGTTTTCAAAACAACAAGTCCCGTGTCCAAATGCGGTTGCAGGTTGGGCCTGGCAATGCTGTTCAGCAAGACGTTTGCCGCTAGCAGGCTCCCGTCGCGGAAGAATGTTGCCTAATCGCAGCAAATGCATTCGATCGCTTCCTCTTCTGTCAATGAAGATCGCCAGCCTCTGGACCCACTTCGGATCGGACGTATAACGGATGTGGTAATTGACCAAACCCAAGCCGAAACCCAATGCGACGAGAAACAACCAACAAACTGCGCTTCGTTCTCGAGGACATCCTTCCCGCGTTTGTTCGAGACTCCGCTTTGTTCCGCATTTTGGCCGAGTTAGCCTGGGGAAAGCACATATCGCGGCTTGCCGATTTCCGTAGTCGCGCCCCTTTTCTGACCAATGATGAGTACGAAGCACTCTACCGCGAACATCCAAGGGTTCATGACGAGACTGACTGCTCTGACAAGTGTATCAACAAGATTGCACAAGAACTGGTCGAAGGATCAATCTGCGATGTCGGATGTGGCACCGGTGCGCTACTGACCAGACTGGCTGAGCGTCGCCCCGGCCTGACCCGTAAGGTTGGCGTAGATTTCGTTGTAGATGATGCCGCCGCATTGGAAGGTATCGAAGGCATTTCAGCTCGCATCGAGGAATTGCCTTTTGAGGACGGTGAATTCGACAACGTGGTTTGCACGCATGTGATCGAACATATTCTGGATTACCGCGCAGCAATTGCCGAACTACGTCGCATCACTCGTAAGAGACTGATTATCATCGTTCCGCGCGAACGAGAATACCTGTATACTTTCAATCCACACTTCAATTTCTTCGCTTACCCACATTCGTTTCTACGCGCGATGATCCCGGTTCCGGATGACTTTGTTTGTATTGATATCGGACGCGACATTTACTACCGCGAAGATATAACCAGTTAAGAAAAACGGTTAGTTCTCGCAAAGCCTGTTGAGTAGAACAACGCGGGAAATGCCAATTCAACACACAGCGCGCATCATATCCACACCTGAAACCCACCCAAATATGCTGAAAAGCATAACGCTCAGCTGAAAGCGTGGTTTGGAGCTGCAATGCGCGGAAACCTGAGCCTCAGACAGCGGTTCGTTCAACAAGCACTAACGACTTGGAAAAAAGTCCCTGCGCTTCGGGTCAACCGATACCTATGATGGGATTTCCTTCAGACCGAGTATCCGCCAAGGGCGTCTTGTTCGTTTTTTTTCGTGGCCGAAAGGCATGTGTACAGGGATACACCCGATCCGGTTCATTCCGGCCGGACCGGATATCGATCCCCTTTTTCGTCAATCAGGATCAGCCGGTCGCCGCTGCGCACGTACAGATCGCAGCGACCGAACCCATTGCGGTAAGCGATGCAGACGCTGCCGTCCTCGGCGATGGAATAGGTGCCAAAGGCGGCGTCTCCGCTGGCGTAGGTGTAGGAATATGCGCCTCCAGCCGAAAATTTGGCCTGCCCGTCATCAAAGAAGGTCAGCGTGCGTCCAGCCAAGGCATCCAGTTCTTCGGGCGACAGGGGGACGTCTCCGGGTTTGGTGGGCCATTCGGCGGCAAGGGCGGGGCCAGCACTAAGCAAGGCGAGGATCAAAAAGCGCGTCATAAAGTCAGTCTAGACCGAACTGCTCTGCAACAGGCATAACGTTGCAGTGACAGATCAGGCGACCATCTGTTCGGCCTTTTTCAGGTCGACCGAAACCAGCTGGCTAACGCCCTGTTCCTGCATGGTCACACCGAAAAGCCGGTCCATCCGTGCCATCGTCACCGCGTGGTGGGTGATGATCAGGAACCGCGTGTCGGTCTGGCGGCACATCTCATCCAGCAGGTCGCAGAAACGCGTCACGTTAGCATCGTCCAGAGGCGCATCGACCTCGTCCAGCACACAGATCGGTGCAGGGTTGGCAAGGAACACACCAAAGATCAGCGCGGTTGCAGTAAGAGTCTGTTCACCGCCCGAGAGCAGGCTGAGCGTCGAGAGTTTCTTGCCCGGTGGCTGGCACATAATCTCAAGCCCCGCATCCAGCGGATCGTCGCTTTCAACCATGACCAGATTGGCCTCACCGCCGCCGAACAGGTGTTTGAACAGCATGGCAAAGTTCGAGTTCACCTGTTCAAACGCGGTCAGTAGACGCTCGCGACCTTCACGGTTGAGACTGGCGATGCCGCTGCGCAGGGCTTTGATCGCCTCTTCCAGATCGGCCTTTTCGCTGTTCAGCGTGTCGAATTCTTCCTGGACTTCTTTGCTGTCCTCTTCGGCCCGCAGGTTCACTGCCCCCATCGCGTCGCGCTGGCGTTTGTGGCGGTTAACCTCGGCCTCCAGCGCGTCGGCGGCGGGCATCTGGTCGGGGTTCACGTCCAGCTGATTCAACAACTGGTTTGGCGTCAGCTGCTGATCCTCGGCGATGCGTTCCGCAGCGGCGGTCACGCTTTCCTTGGCGGCGTCACAGCGCGCCTCGGCGGCGGCCCGGCTTTCGCGCGCTTCCGAGGCCAGACGTTCCGCATCACGTTCGGCCATCACCCATTCGCGCTGCTGAGCCTCGGCTTGAGCCAGCTTGTCAGCAGCCTCTGCCCGGCGCGCTTCGGCAGCTTCGATCAATTCGTTCAGTTCCTCGCGCGCCTCAGCGATTTCGCCGGGGGCGGCCATCGCGTCGGTCAGCTCCTCCTCAGAGCTTTCCTTGCGCTCAGCCAGTTCCGAGATGCGTTTTTCCGCCGTCTCCAACCGGTGCTTCCAACCGCTGAGGTCTTTCTTGACCTCCTGGCTGCGACGGGTCCGTGCTTCGCCCTCGCGGCGCAATTCGTCATGGGTCGAGCGGTGGGTCAGCATGGTGATCCGCGCGGCCTCGACCGTTTGTTTGATGTCTTCGACCTGCGCACGGGCGCTGTCCAGATCGCCCAATCCGGCCAGCGCGCCCTCGGCCTCGCGCAGTTGGGCGCGTGCGGACATGGCGTCTTCCTTGTGGCGATCCACGGCCAGCGTCAGGGTTTCCAGCTTGCCCTGCGCCAGATTGCGATCCGCCTCAGCCCGGCTGAGTTGCCGTGCGGTTTCCGCCATGCGCTGGTCGGCGGCACGGCGTGCCTCACGCGCGCGGCGGTCAGCTTCAGTCACGTCGGCCAGTTGCTGTGACAGCGCCTCATGCGCCGCCCGCGCGCCATCGGCCTGCGCCTCGGTCCGGGCCAGTTCCTGTTTCAGCGCTTCCAGCTTGTTCAGCTGTTCCAACCGCAGCGCGGCTGCACTCGGCGCGTCCTCGGCCCAGGCGCGGAACCCGTCCCAGCGCCACAGATCGCCCGAGCGCGACACCAGCCGCTGACCGGGTTTCAACGCCGCCTGCAGCCGTGCGCCTTGGTCCCCGTCAACCAATCCGATCTGCGCGATCCGACGGCTGAGGCGATCTGGGCCCGACACATGCAGCGCCAAAGGTTCAGCTCCTTCAGGCAAGGGCTGATCCGCGTAGTACTCCGCGACCTCCACCCAGCCCGACGGCCCGTCACCGTCGACCAAAGGCGCGCGCAGATCATCCGCCAGCGCGGCACCCAGCGCCTTTTCATAGCCCGGAGCAACGCGCAGCAGGTCCATCACCTGCCCCCCCTCAGCGGTGTCACGTTCAACCAGCTTGGCCAAAGCGGTGGTCTCAGCCCGAATGGCCCCCAACTCACCCTCTGCCTCGGACCGTTGCGCGCGGGCTTCAGCCTCACGCGCTTGCGTCTCGCTACGCAGCTCATCGGCTGCGGCCAGCGCTTCTTCGGCGGCCTCGGCGGCCTCGCGGGCTTCTTCTTCATCCTCTTGCGCGGCCTCGAACGCCTCGGCCGCGCGAGTCAACGCCTCACGCGCCTCATTCACGGCACCGCGCGCCTTTTCTTCTTCGCCCTCGGACCGGGCCAGCGTTTTGCGGCTGTCCTCGACCAAACGTTGCGCCGATTGGTGACGGGCGACAAGACGGGCCATATCCTCGGTCTGTTGCGAGAGGTGATCCTCGCGGTCCTGCAGCACCGAGGCCGCCTCGCGCGCGATTTCCGCCGCCTCGGCCACCTTGTCATCGTGACCTTCAGCCGCCTTGGCCAGCTCGCGGGCTTCCCATTCCAGACGTTCGATCATCTGGCCCGCGTCACGGTTCAAACCGCTTTCACGCTCGATATCATTGCCAAGTTGTTGAATACGGTTGGTCAGGGTTTCAATCGTCTGACGCGCGCGGGTTTCCTGATCTGAAAGCTGGTCGCGCTGCACTTGCTGACGTTGCAACACGGCCGCAGCGATGGCCTCTTCCTCGCGCAGGGGCGGCAGGGTTTCTTCGATCTCGGTGCGTTTGGCAGCGGCGGCGCGCGCCTCGGCCTCGGCGCGCGAGGCCTCAGTAATCCGGTCGCGCAGCTTTTCCTCGGCCTGTTGACGGGCCATGTCGGCCTCTTTCCAGCGTCGGTACAGCAGCATCCCTTCGGCTTGCCGCAGCTGTTCACCAATCTCGCGATAGCGCGCAGCCTGACGGGCCTGACGCGCCAATTGCGCCAGCTGCGTGCCCAACTGTTCCAACACGTCATCAACGCGAGTAAGGTTGGATTCCGTGCCCTTAAGCTTCAGCTCGGCTTCATGCCGACGTTGATAGAGACCCGAGATCCCGGCGGCCTCTTCCAGAATACGCCGCCGCGCTCGGGGTTTGGCGTTGATCAGCTCGGCGATCCGGTTCTGCCCTACCAGCGCGGGCGAATGCGCCCCCGTTGAGGCATCCGCGAACAGCATCTGAACATCGCGCGCCCGCACATCCTTGCCGTTGGTCTTGTAGGCGCTGCCCACATCGCGGGTGATCCGGCGGATGATCTCCAACTGATCGGTGTCATTGAACCCCGAAGGCGCCAGCCGTTCCGAGTTGTCCATGGTCAGGACCACCTCGGCAAAGTTGCGCGCGGGTCGCGTGGCCGCCCCCGCGAAAATCACATCCTCCATCGCGCCGCCGCGCATGGATTTAGGGCGGTTCTCCCCCATCACCCAGCGCAGCGCCTCTAACAGGTTGGACTTGCCGCAACCATTCGGTCCCACCACACCGGTCAGTCCGTCCGCGATAATCAGATCGGTCGGATCGACAAAGCTTTTGAAGCCGGTGAGTTTGAGTTTGCTAAAACGCAAAGGCAATGAGTCCCGTGATTCCTATACGCTGGAAGTCTGCGCAACGGATTGGGGTCGAGTCAACGAACTTGCGCAGGATATGGGATATCAGCCCGAGTTATCCACAATATCTTGGCGAAATACGCAGGAATTCGCGTATGTCAGTAGGCAGTACACTCGAACACCTGATAACCGTAGCCATCGCCGATGTGATCGAAAATACCTGTGTCCACGCATTCGTAGTTCGGGATGGCCACCGCAGTCTGCAGCAAGCGCTCACCCGCCTCTCGGTCGCAACCCAACACCCCAATCGTCACAGCGGCATCGCCTAGCACATCCAGAATTGGGCACCCCGACACCTGTGCCATCGCCTGAGCAGCGCGACCACGGATCGGCCCGAGCCGCGGGGCGTATTGAATGTTCACCCGCACTGCTTCGGCCAGATCATCACGCACGCGCACATCAAAGACGCTACCATTCACCGCCACACGCGTCGCGGGCACATCGCGGAAATGAGGCGTGCCCGCCGAACATGCAGCCAGGACCAGCAGGGCGAAGTATCGGATCATGTTCTCTATGGTGAGGTGGAATGGTTAACAAACCCTTTCCACTAGTGGCGCAGAACCTGACCCAGACGTTTAATACCCTCTCGTATCGTGGCCTCGTCCGAATTGGAAAAACTCAACCGGATTGTATTCCGACCCGAGCCATCAGGAAAAAATGCGCGCCCAGGTACAAAAGCCAGCTGTACCGTTTCCAACGACCGTGACAAAAGATCGGCTCCGTCATGTGCTTGAGGCAAGGTCAACCAGACGAACATTCCGCCTTCGGGCTTGGTCCATTGCACCCCTTCGGGCATTTCCTGCCGCAAAGTGTCCAGCATCGCATCGCGCCGCCGGCGATACGTTGCCCGCACACGCAAGATGTGCGTGTCGAAACAAGCACGTGCTACTTCGTTGATCGACATCTGATTGATCGTTGGCGAATGCAGATCAGCCGCCTGTTTGACCAAAACCAACTGCGAAATGACCTCTCGCGAAGCAACAACCCAACCCACGCGCAAACCGGGCGACAGTGTCTTCGAAAAACTGCCGCAATAGACTGTCCGGCACGCCTCGATCGTTCCCTTTCGGGCAAGCTCCAAGGCAAGAATCGGCGGAATGTCTTCGCCGTCATAGCGCAAGGCCTGATACGCGCCATCCTCGATCACTGCGATATTCAGGTCCTCAGCAAGATCAAGCAGTGACTCACGTGTAGCGCGGTCAACAGTTTCACCCGTCGGGTTTGCGAAATCCGGGGACAAATAAGCGAATTTGATCTTTCCATCACCGGACGCAGCTGCATATTCAGCCGCCCGGCGGTTCGCCTTCAAGTCCAACCGATCAAAACAGGGCTCATATGCGTCGAATGCGTTGATTGCGCCCAGATAGGTCGGCCAGCCAACCAAAGCTGTATCTCCGGGGGACAGGTAAAGTTTTCCTAAAAAATCCAGCGCTTGCTGCGAACCCGAGGTGATCAGCATGTTTTCCGCGGAACATTCGATTCCGATCTGCTGCATATGTCCGACAAGCCATTCACGAAGGGGAAGATATCCTTCGCTGACCGAATATTGGAGCGCATGAGGCCCATCTCCAAGGCACGATTGGAACGCATTGGCAAAGGCATCTGCAGGAAACAAAGCCGGGTCGGGAATACCCCCGGCAAACGAGATAATCCCTGGCTGATCCAGCAGCTTCAGCAATTCACGAATCTCTGAGGCTTTCATCCGTGAGGCCCTGGTCGCAAACAAATCTGGCGTTGACATAAGGCTCCTCCGCTTAGAGGCAGCGTAATAGATAATGAATTAATGTCAATATTGCTGACCTAGTAATGTTATGTCCTTTCTAGGCATTCTTGAACCGGGCCTGAATCCGTGGTCATATGATTTGACCAATCTGGAAAAGTGTCCCGATGCCCTTTCAAAAAATTCAGACCGAAAAGCTATCGATCGCGGTGGTTCGACAGATCGAACTGCTAATCCTTCGGGGCATCCTGCGTCCGGGTGAACGACTTCCTGCCGAGCGTGAAATGGCCGAGCGACTGGGCGTGTCGCGGCCGTCGCTGCGGGATGCGATTTCGGAACTGCAAGAACAAGGGTTGCTGACGGCCAAAGCAGGCTCGGGCATATACGTCGCCGAGGTCTTGGGCTCGGCGTTTTCCCCTGCTCTGATCCGACTGTTCGGCAGCCATGAAGAGGCTGTTTTCGATTATCTCTCATTCCGACGGGATATGGAGGGCTTGGCAGCTGAGCGCGCAGCGAGAATGGGTTCTGAAAGCGACTTGAAAGTCGTCCAGACGATCTTTGAAAAGATGGAGGCCGCCCATGCCCGCAATGCGCCGGAAGATGAAGCTAATCTGGACGCCCAATTCCACATGGCCATCATCGAGGCCAGCCACAACGTCGTGATGCTGCATATGATGCGGTCGATGTTCGATCTGTTGCGACAGGGCGTCTTTTACAACCGCCAAATGATGTTCAATCAGCGCACAACCCGAGAAGCCATCTTGGACCAGCATCGAGCGATCAATACCGCGCTACAGGCGCGTGACCCAGAAGGTGCCCGCAAAGCCGTCCAGAGACACTTGAATTTCGTTCAGCAATGCACACAGGATCACCAAAAAGCCCTACGAAACGAAGAAATCGCAAGGCAACGGCTGGATCACGAAACACGCTGACCTTGTACGCGGCACCGCCTGAGTTTCAGCAATGGTCACAGCTTGCGAATAACTCGTGCAAACCTGTGCTTCCAAAGACTCAAGCTCTTTATCGGTTTTGGATCGCAATTGATCAGTCCCGGGAAACTGCTATCAGCTTCGGACCAACTCCGCAGCTTGGTAGGCGCGGCCAGAACGGATTTCGTAACGGCGTCAGGGCTATCTGCACTCTGCTTTTCGTTGGCTATTACAGCCAGCATTTCTGCATGATAGGCGTCTATTGCTTCTGAACGTTGGCCTGTGCGGAACCGAAACGCACCGATCTTGTCGTGAACGGGGATCAGTTCAGCGTAGCGTGAGAACCGCAGCCAAAGTTCGCCATCCACAGCCAAGGACAGGCGCTCGTCAAGTTGTCCTCCGGCTTTGTCCCAAAGGCTGCGTCGCCAAAATGTCGACTCCTGCTGCACCCACTGATAGTCGCCCGCAAGAAACCGTTGATACGAAATTGGTCTTGGGCGTCGAGAGGCCAAGATACGCCCTGCCTCGTCTATCGTCGTGAGCTTGCCCGTCACCCAGTCCAACTTTGACTTTAGCGCAAAAAGAGACCCAACAAGTCCGAGACCTCCCTGCATTAGGACATCATCGGAATTGATCCACCCCATGACCTCGCCAGTGGCGAGAGCAAACCCCTTGTTGACCGCGTTGGCTTGCCCGGTATCTGGCTCGGATATGATATGTGTGAATGCGCCGCGATATCTTTCGACAATATCAAGCGACCCGTCTGTGCTTCCCCCATCCGACAAGATCAGCTCAAGATTGGGGTAAGACTGGCTGACAATTGACGTAATGGTCTGCTCGAGAAATTCGGCGCAGTTCAGGTTTGGAACGACCAGACTTATCTTGGGCATATTCGTCATGCGTAATCCTACCACCCAAGACCAAGCTGCATTGGTGCAGCAAAAGGGTTTCTGTGCGACTGCATCATTTCTGACAAGCCGATCATTGCAACAGCTTCTTTGGAATGCGCTTTCCGCTGCCGGGGCCCATATGCTCGGTTTGTGCCAAAGTTAAAAGACCGGGGTCAATAAAAAGACGTTTTCCCGCGCTACGCATCGATTGATGCAGAGTCGTATGCTCGCAGGTGATTTGACCGGTCTCATCCCGTGGCTGGTACGTCGCACCGCGCAAAGCTTCGGTCTTATACAAGCCCAACCCACCGAAAGCACTCTCCACCTCAATCAGAGGCGCGTCGGTTGGTATTGAGTATTGACGATTATAGATGATTTTCCGCTGCATCCGTCGCCACCAGACACTGCGAAACATCCGTGGTCGCGTTAGCGCCGTAAGCTCTCGCCACGGGTCTTGGTCGTTCCAGCCCGCACATCGCAATGCGTAAAGGTCATAATATGCAGGCAATGAGTTGGCAAACACGGCGTCCCATTGTGGCACCCGACGCGCTGCCGCGTTCAACACCTGATTTGGTTCCATTTGCGTATTGGGTCCGTCCATATCAAGAACCAGTGTCAAAGGATGGACCGGATTGGTGGCAAGAAGATGTTCAAGAACTGCATTTCTGGCGACGGCAATACGCTCGACGCGTTCATCGAACAGGTTCGACATACTGTCCAGAATGAGCACATCTACTCCCGCGTTCTGAGCCGCGTAGTCTTGTAGGATGTCGTCGGTATTGTCTTTATTATCGTTGGTCGCGATGATCACGCGACTGCTCTCAAGGTGCGCCCGCAGCTGTTCGATGCGCAAGAGCGTTGCGGTCAGGGAATCTCCACCATTTCGAACAATGCCGAGAATGTTCATCAAAATTCCAGCAATTCAGGCGAGGGGTCTTTCAAAGCGCCTTGACCCGAAAGCGGGCTTTCGGGTCAAGGTTTCGAATTATGTTAAACGGTCAGTGCAGCTTTTCGCCTACATCCGCGATGGCCGCGTCGATCAGCTTGTTGGCCTGCGTAGCCGTCATCTGCTTTGCCAGAACCGCGTTGGCTGCGGAAACAGCAACGGTGATGGCCTGATCGCGCACCTCTTTCACGGCAGAAGCCTCCGCCGATGCGATCTGGTCCTGTGCTGCCACCAAACGACGAGCAATGGACTTCTCCAGATCGACCTTGGCTTGTTCAGCTGCCAGTACAGCATCGTCCTTGGCTGCTGCCACGATGGCATCCGCCTGAGACTGCACTTCGCGCTGCTTGCGCTCATACGAGGCCAGCAAGCTGCGCGCTTCTTCGTGCAGCGCGCGGGCTTCGTCCAGTTCGGACTTGATGCCTTCGGCCCGCTTGTCCAGCGCGCCACCGATCATGCCGGGCACCTTGAAGTAGAACAGAACCGCGATGAACACGATGAAGCCCAGCAGGACCACAAAGTCGGTGTTGCCAAGCGAGAAGAACGGGCCACTTGCGGCCAGCGCAGGGCTAGCAGCGCCGAAAGTCAGGATAAGGGCAAGAGTATTCCGCATGTCACTTATCCTTTCATCTGCGCGTCTACGGCACCGTCGATGGCTTTGGCATCCGCCTCGCCACCCAGTGCTGTGACCAGTTCAGCTGCCGTATCCTTGGCAACCACTTGAATGCTTTCCAGCGCACCGGCACGGATGTCGGCAATTGCCTTTTCCGATTCAGCCGCCTTTGCAGCGATTTCCGCATCCGCTTTGGCAATCGCGTCATCCAGACCAGACTGGATTTCGGCGCGGGCTTCCGCTGCGATACGCTGTGCCTCAGAACGGGCATCGGCCAGCGCCTTGTTATAGGCCTCTTCAGCCTCGACCGCCTTGGCCTTCAGATCTTCGGCCGCAGCCAGGTCATTTGTAATGGTCCCCTGACGCTCAGCCAGGATTGCCGCGATGCGGGGCAGAGCCACGCGGGACAGGACCAGAAAGATGACGACCAGCGTGATGACCAGCCAGAAAATCTGGTTGGGGAACCAATCAAAGCAGAGCTGCGGCATCCCGATGGCCGACCCATACGAGTCAACACAGGTGCCTGCTACTTCTTTGGCTAGGGGTTCAGTCGCCATGATGTCCTCCGTCGGAACGTTGTCTTTACAACAGGTGGGCCGCTATGGCTTGGACCCACCTGCGCGTAAGGATCAGGTTCCGCAGATTAGACGGCGAACATCAGCAGCAGCGAGACCAGGAATGCGAAGATCCCCAGGGCTTCTGCGAATGCGATACCGATGAACAGGGTTGCGGTCTGCGAAGCAGCCGCCGAAGGGTTGCGCAGGGCGCCGGCCAGGAAGTTGCCTGCAACGTTGCCCACCCCGATTGCGGCTGCGCCGGAACCGATTGCTGCCAGGCCTGCGCCGATGTGTGCGAGATCGCCTTCCATGATGTTTCTCCTTACGAATTGGAAGTTTCGATGTTGGGTTATCGTTCCTGTGCTGGGTGCAAGACCCAATCAGTGATGCGGATGCAGAGCGTCCTTGAGGTAAACACAGGTCAGAATGGTGAATACGTAGGCCTGAATGAAGGCCACCAGGACCTCGAGACCGTACATAGCGGTGATCGCCAGAACCGACACGGGCGAGATCACGGCAATCGCGGCAAAGCCTGCGAACACCTTGATCACCGCGTGGCCCGCCATGACGTTACCGGCCAGACGAATGGAGTGGCTGACCGGGCGCACAAAGTACGAGATCAGCTCGATGATCGCCAGGATCGGACGCAGCGCCATCGGCGCGCTGGAGACCCAGAACAGGCTCAGGAAGCCCGCGCCGTTCTTTACAAAGCCCAGGATGGTGACGGTCAGGAAGACAGCCAGCGCCAGCGGGATGGTCACGGCGAAATGCGATGTGGTGGTGAACGAGGTCGGGATCAGGCCCAGGAAGTTCGCGGTCACAATGAACATGAACAGGGTCATGACATAGGGGAAGAACTTGACGCCTTCCTTGCCGCAGATGTCTTCCAGCATCTTGTAGATGAAGCCGTAGGCCAGCTCGGCCACCGACTGCATCCGGGTCGGAACAATCGCGCGCTTCGAGGTCGGCACGATCAGCAGCAGAACAATCGCAACGATCGCAAAGAACAGCCACAGCGTCACGTTGGTAATGGTGAACATGCCCACCGCACCGTCGCCGAACAACGGTTTGACGATGAACTGGTCCATCGGGTGGAATACCAGGCTGCTGCCTTCTGCTGCGGTGGTCTCAGTTGCCACGTTCAGTCCCTCTCGTCCTTCTCGACAGCCGTCGCCGCCGTTTGTTTCTCTTGGACCTCTTTCGCGCTGCGGAGCATAACCTTCACGCCCGCGACAAGGCCCAGCAGTGTAAACAGCACCAGAAAGATCGGGATCGTCCCGAACAGGCTGTCCAGCCCGTATCCGATGCCAAATCCGATCCCCAGACCGGATACCATTTCGATGACCATCCTCCAGGCAAGCTCGCCCCCGGATACGTCACTGTCTGCGCGTTTGGGGGGCTGCTTGGCCTTTTTCACCGCGTCGATCTTGGCCTCCAGCTGCGCCATACGCTGCTTTTGGTCATCATCAGTCACGGGCGTTTCCCTCGCACAGTCTTGGGTAGGGTGCTAAGGCGATGCGGGCATAGAGTCAACGGTGTATAGGTCGCACCCGAATTGTATTTAATCCTTTGATTTTAAATATTAAAATATTCCACTGCCTCGCCGCAGGCGCACCCATTGATCCTGCGTGGGCATAAATGGACCGGATCTTCCATATTCAACCAAATGGTTGACCAAAGCAGACCGCTGTGATTGAGCGGAAGCATGTCCAGTGATCTCGATACTGTTTTCGCGGCCCTTGCCGACCCCACACGCCGCGCCATCCTTGCAATGCTGTTGGAGGATGACATGGCCGTCACCGATGTTGCTGAACCGTTCGAGATGTCACTGGCCGCGATCTCAAAACATCTGATGATCCTGACCAAGGCTGGACTGATCAGCCAGGAAAAACGCGGCCGGGTGAAATGGTGCAAGCTGGAACCCGACGCGCTACGGTCGGCCTCGGTCTGGATGCAGGGGTTCGGACAATTCGAGCCGGTCAATCTGGATGCATTCGAACGGTTTCTGGAAAGCCAATTGCCTTTGGCAGACGACACCTGACCGATTGACAATGGCAGGCGCATGTTTCGTGGTATGCTGCCAAAACCAAATCTATCTCTTCTGCGGATGACGCAAACGGTTCATGCCGCACAGGTCGAGACGTTTTGCGGCCTCGGCCTGTTGAGCACCCTTCAGTTCAGTTTCGATCGGCCTTAAAAACACGTTCCGCCCCTGTGGGTCCTTCGGGCCTGAGGAGCATCAACAAAGCAACGCATGTCAGAGCGACGCCGACCAAAACCAGTGCCACGGGGGCGCCGTTGCCCAGCGCAATCTCCCATAGAATGACCCAACTGGGGACAAGATAAGTATAGGCCATAACCTTGGCCGACGGCAGACGCAGGGCCGAAAACTGAACCAGAACAAAACTGGCGGCGGTCGCGAAGATCGACAGATACAGCAACCCGACCCACACGATCATGGGCAGGTTGGCCCAGTCGGTGTCGCGAATGTCGGACCACGCATAGATAGTCAAAAGCAGGCAACCTGCTACCATGGTTCCGAAACTGAACACCACGGCGGGTTCGCCGCGGTTCAGTTTACGCACCATCGGCGTATAAACAGCATGAGCTATACACCCCCAGAAATAAATGACCTCACCCTTGTTGATTTGAAAAGCCATGAACGCTTGCCAATCCGCCCGGAAGATCACCCAAAGCGCCCCAACGGCACCAATGCTTAGCGCCAGTGCCATCCTTGGCGTGGTGACCTGACGCAACAGAAACCATCCGGCGATCGCTGACAAAACCGGAGTCAGGGTAAAAACCGCAGCCGCGCTGACCGGAGGGGCGGTTTTCAACCCGTGAAACATAAGAACAAAATAGGTCGCAAAAAGCCCGCCCAGCACCAGGTAACGCCAAGGAGCTTGCGCAGCGCTGCGCGGCAAGCCTGTGGTCATCAACGCTGTTGCCCCGATCACGATGGCCGCAATTGCAAACCTCACGGCAGTGACCGCCTCGGGCGAGATCTGGTTGGCAATCATTGAGCCTAGTGAGAAACTGCCCGCGACCAAGGCAGAAAAGACCAGCATGGCCAAATGGCCACGCGCCGGAGGGGTCATGGCTGCCAGCCTTTGGATTGCTCTTTCAAATAGGAAAGGAACGACTGCACCTTGGTCGTGCGGTGCAAATCCACATGCGTCACCAGCCAAAGGTTGCCGAACCACTCGGACAGCGGCGGGATCACCTCGATCAGATTGGGGTCACGGGCAGCCTCCCACCGCGCCATGAAACCAATGCCTGCTCCAGAAAGAACGGCCTCGCGGATGCAGAAATTGTTGGTGCAGCGAAAAGTGATGCGATCAGCAGGGACCGTTTCGCGCAACCAACGCGAAAACGGCGCGCGGCTGGTTTCGTCATCGGTACTGACAAAGAAATGGCTGGCAAAATCCTCGACCCCGGCTGGTTTGCCGTGAAGTTCGATGTATGCCGTGCTCGCATATAAGCCGACCTCTTGTTTCATGAATGGCTGCACAACATTGTCGGGCTGACCCGGCGCCGACCCGGCGCGGATCGCCACATGTGCCTCACCATATTCCAGCCGGAATAGACGGTCACCAGTCAGATAGCGGACGATCAGATCAGGATGCAGGCGCTGGAATGTGCTCAGCACCGGCACAACCAACGGCGCCAACGAGGACAGAGAAGTCACCACCAGCTCTCCGGATACGTCATCTCCGCGGCCTTTCATGCGCCCAACCAACTGGTTGAATTGATCTTCGGTCGCTTGCGCTACGCGCAGAAGGTCGTCGCCCGCCTCGGTCGGCGTGTATCCACGGGCGTGGCGCTGGAACAATTTGACCCCCAGCCGCGCCTCGATCGCGTCGATATGGCGGATAACGGTGGCGTGGTGAACACCCAACACTTCGGCGGCACCGCTGACCGTCCCCATGCGCGCCACCTGATACGCGGTTCTCACTTCATCCCAATTGTCCATTGCATCTTGTCCATTGTGCAAATTTTAACACTTACTGTTGGGATATCAGAGTTTTGTTCATCAACGCAACATTCATATTGGGACCAGACACAGAATTCACCGCCTGAAGGAGGCCATCATGACAAAGACAGTTCTGCACATTGACGCCTCGGCCCGCCGAACAGGGTCAACGACCCGTGACCTTTCTGACCGTATCGTCAAGCACCTCGGTGCCAGCCGTATCATCCGCCGCGACCTAGCGACTCCGCTACCGCTACTGACCGAAGCGTGGATCAATGCCAATTTCACTCCCGCTGATCAGCGCGACGCGGTCCAGCGTGACCTTCTATCCCTTTCCGACGCTCTGGTGTCGGAACTGCAAGAGGCCGATACGGTCGTGATCGGCCTGCCCATCTATAATTTCTCGGTGCCTGCGGCGTTCAAGGCGTGGATCGACCTTGTCGCCCGCGCCGGACTGACCTTTTCCTACAGTGAAAACGGCCCGAAGGGACTGTTGGATGGCAAACGGGCAGTTCTGGCCATCGCTTCTGGCGGCACCGCAGTCGGGTCCGAGATCGACTTTGCCACCGACTATGCCAAGCATGTTCTGGGCTTCATCGGCATTCATAATGTCGACGTCATCGCAGCCGATAAAATGGCATTGGACGCTGAAACGACCCTTAGTAACGCGCAAAAGGCTGTTTCGGAATTGGCGGCCTGATTGACCGTTACGCCCTAAAACGTCCAGTCTGCACCTGAACAGACAATTGCAGACTGGACACCGGGCATGAAAAAAATCGGAATTCTGGGCGGTGTGGGCTGGGCCTCGACCGTGGACTACTACCGCGCCATTGCCGAGGGCGCGAGCCGCCATTTCGCTGAACGGGGTCATACATCTCCGCTGCCCATCCCTCCGATGACCATCGAATCCGTCACGCAGGCCAAAACGCGCGCTTTGCGCGGTATCGCCGGGGACGAGGAGAGTTGGTCGGCCTTCGACGCAGTCTTTCGCGAGGCACTGCTGACGTTGGAGCGGGCCGGATGTGATTTCGGCATCATCGCGTCCAACACCCCCCACGCTCGACTTCATTCGATACGACAAGGCGTGGCGATGCCGATTTTCAGTATTTTCGACGCCACTGCAGAGGTGACGGCGCACACCAAAGCCTCTGAAGCGCTGGTTCTGGGAACAACCGTCACGATGGAAGCGACCAACTATGCCGAAAAGCTGGCCGAACATGGCGTTGTCGCCAACAAGCGGCTGCCCGACGCCGAGATCGCCGAGATGCAAGCGATGATCGACAGCGACTTTTACGGTGGGGCGTCCGACGAAGCGCATGCCCGTTTGCTTGCGTTCTGCAACAAACATGCGCGCACTGGCACCGCGATCCTGCTGGCCTGCACCGAACTGCCGTTAGCCTTCCCCAACCATCTGGACGATCCGGTGTTTGAGGCAGATGGGCATCTTTTCATCAACCCTTCCGCCGCACATGTTTCGGCCGCCTTGGCCCAAGCGCTAGGGGACTGATCAAGGCAACCAGTTAATCTCGACCCCGATACGATCACAAAACGCCAGCAGATCGTCCCGTGGCATTGCAACGGTGCGGTCATTGACCAGCGGGTGCATATAGATGACATCCGCCTGCTTGGCTGCGCCGTCCATGAAGAACCGTACCTCGTTCTGCACCCCGTTGATCATCGCCAAAGGGCTCACCGCGCCGGGACGGATACCAAGGTTCTGCAGCAAACGATCCGCCGACCCAAAGGACAGGTTACCGACACCCAGTTCAGCCCCCAACGCCTTAAGGTCGATCTCGGCGTTCTGCTCCAGCGTTACAAGATAGTTCCGCTTTTTCTTGTCGCGCAGATACAGGTTTTTGACCCGCAACGCGTTTTCGCCGGGCACCATGAACTGATCCTCGACCGCCTTTGAATCCTCAACCGTGCGCAGCGGCACATGGGTGTGCAGCGTATAAGTCAGGCCCCAATCGTCCAGTTGCGCCAGCAGCGCGTCGGAACTCAGCGGTAATGTGTCCTGAAAAGCAGATGATGCGTCCATGGGTATCTCCTGTTTGGCGTGCTCATCGCGCAACGTGCGGACAAATTCAAGCCAGACAGCGTCGGAATTCAGTGCTAGCGTGCCGCCATGAAAGTCACGCGCAATACTCCGAACCAATTGATCCTTTCTAATACGCCCTGGTTCATTGGCATCTCACTGATCCTCTTCATCCTTGCCTTTGTCGGCGCTGGTCTGTTCATGGCAACCGAAGGCGGCGAGGGCATTCTGTTCGGTCTGTTCTTTGCTGTGTTTGGCGGCGGGATGGGCATCGGCGCTTTCTGCGTCTTTGTGCGGCGCGTACAGGTGATTTTGGATCGACCCAGCAACAGCGTTTTGATCCGCCGCCAATCCGTCTATGGCTATGACACCGTAGAACATGAGCTGTCGAACCTGTCCCATGCCGAGGTGGAAACCACCACATCGACCCGCGACAGAACCACGTCCAAGATGCACCGACCCGTTCTGATCCTGGAAAAGGGCATGAGTGCAGGCCGACACCCGATTGTCGAAGCCTATGTAAGCGGGCACGGGGCGCAGCGGCTGGTGGATGCGGTCAATGACTGGCTTCCGGCGCGAGCGGTTGACTCTGACAGCCAATCGGCCTAAAGCCCCCTTCAAACATCCGGAAGCGTCTGATCTTCCGGTCCCTTGAGTCGATCAGGGATCGCCCCCCACCAGCGAGTTTCGCCCGTGGGGGCAATGCCATTTGGCATGACCCCCACGTCAAATTCAGTGGGAGGGGGCGTTTGTGCATTTAACCGACGCATCCTATCTAGGAGGCGCCACCAGATAACCGGCTAAGGAGGCCGAAGGCATGTTTGAAAATCTATCCGAACGCCTTTCTGGCGTCTTTGACCGGCTGACCAAACAGGGCGCTCTGTCTGAGGAAGACGTCAAAACCGCCCTGCGCGAAGTTCGCGTTGCCCTGCTTGAGGCCGACGTCTCGCTGCCGGTGGCCCGTGCCTTCGTCAAGAAAGTGCAGGAACAGGCGACCGGTCAGGCCGTCACCAAGTCGATCACCCCCGGCCAGCAGGTCGTCAAGATCGTCCATGACGCGCTGGTCGATACCCTGCGTGGCGAAGAAGACCCCGGCAAGCTGAAGATCGACAACCCGCCTGCCCCGATCCTGATGGTCGGTCTGCAGGGCTCGGGCAAGACGACCACGACCGGTAAGCTGGCGAAACGCCTCAAAGAGAAAGAGGGCAAGAAGGTTCTGATGGCCTCGCTCGACGTCTATCGCCCGGCGGCGATGGATCAGCTGGCCGTTCTGGGGACGCAGGTCGGCGTTGATACGCTGCCGATCGTACCTGGTCAAAAGCCGGTGGATATCGCCAAGCGCGCCAAGCAGCAGGCCACTTTGGGCGGCTATGACGTCTATATGCTCGACACCGCAGGCCGTCTGCATATCGACGAAGTTCTGATGGACGAGGTCGAGCAGGTCCGCAATGTCGTCGACCCACGCGAAACCCTGCTGGTGGTCGACGGCCTGACTGGTCAGGTCGCTGTTGAAGTGGCCGAAGAGTTCGACGCCAAGGTCGGCATTTCCGGCGTGGTCCTGACACGGATGGATGGTGACGGTCGCGGTGGTGCGGCGCTGTCGATGCGCGCAGTCACCGGCAAGCCCATCCGCTTTGTCGGGCTGGGCGAGAAGATGGACGCGCTTGAGACCTTCGAGCCGGACCGGATCGCTGGTCGTATTCTGGGCATGGGCGACATTGTTGCCCTGGTCGAAAAAGCCCAGGAAACGATGGAGATCGAACAGACCGAGCGCATGATGAAGCGCATGGTCAAAGGTCAGTTCAACATGAACGACCTGAAAATGCAGCTGGAACAGATGATCCAGATGGGCGGCATGCAGGGCATGATGGGCATGATGCCCGGCATGGGCAAAATGGCCAAGCAGATGGATCAGGCCGGTCTGGACGACAAGATTCTGCGCCAGCAGATCGCCATGATCCAGTCGATGACCAAACGCGAACGCGCCAACCCTCAACTGTTGCAGGCCAGCCGCAAGAAACGGATTGCGGCGGGTTCGGGGATGGAGGTCAGCGACCTCAACAAGCTGCTAAAGATGCACCGGCAGATGTCGGACATGATGAAAAAGATGGGTAAGATGGGCAAAGGTAAGATGCTGAAACAGGCCATGAAAGGCATGTTCGGCAAAGGCGGCCCGTCGCCCGAGGACATGGCCGCAGGCATGGACCCCAAGGCGCTTGAGGCTGCAGCCAAGGCGATGGGTGGCAAGATGCCCGGTGGCATGCCCGGAATGGGCGGCGGCATGGCCCTGCCTCCGGGCCTTAGCGGGTTCGGGAAGAAAAAGTGAACACCCTCACCCCTCATATCCCCCGGCTTGAGACCGAGCGCCTGATCCTGCGCGCGCCCTCCGAGGCTGATCTGGACGCGGATACCGCGTTCTTCGCCAGCGAGGCGTCGCAGTTCGTTGGCGGCCCGTTGCGGCGGGATGAGACATGGCGGCTTGTCGCCAGCATCCTCGGCCATTGGGCAATCCGAGGTTATGGGTTCTGGAGCGTTGAGGAAAAAGAAACCGGCATCTATGTGGGCCGCGTCGGCCTGTGGTTCCCCGAGGGCTGGCCCGAGCCGGAAATCGGCTGGACCCTGATGAACCACGCCACCGGCAAGGGCTACGCGACCGAGGCCGCAACGGCCGCGCGCACCCACGCTTATGACGTGCTGGGCTGGGACACGGCGATTTCGCTCATCGCCCCGGACAATCACGCCAGCAAGGCCGTGGCCAACCGTCTGGGGGCCACCTTCGACTATCACTATGAACATCCGAAATTCGGCGCATCCGAAATCTGGCGGCACCCCGCCCCCGCCGATCTGGTGAATGGCGGCATGGAGGCTTACGCATGACCGACCCCGTAGCACAAGCTGCCGCGCTGCTGAAAGAGCATCGCGAAAGCATCGACCGGCTGGACGCGATCCTTGTCTATACGCTGGGCGAGCGGTTCAAGCACACGCAGGCCGTTGGCAAGCTCAAGGCCGAACACGACCTTCCCCCGTCTGATCCTACGCGCGAAGCCGCGCAGATCGCTCGGCTTGAAGACCTGGCGAAAGAGGCCGATCTGGACCCCGACTTCGCCAAGGCTTTCCTGAATTTCATCATTCAGGAAGTCATCCGACACCACCGGAAACATCAGGAATGACCCGTCGTTTCCACCCATAGAATACCCGGTCCGTGACCGGTCACGCCATCTTAAGGAGATACCACCATGGCAATGAAAATTCGTCTCGCCCGCGGCGGCTCGAAAAAACGTCCCTTCTATCGCATCGTTGCGGCTGACAGCCGTATGCCTCGCGATGGCCGTTTCATCGAGAAACTTGGCACCTACAACCCGCTGCTGCCCAAAGACAGCGAAGAGCGCGTGAAAATGAACCTGGAGCGCATCCAGTACTGGCTGGACCAGGGCGCCCAGCCCACCGACCGGATCGCACGTATGCTGGAAGCAGCTGGCGCACGCGACAAAGCCGAGCGCAACAACCCCAACAAGGGTACCCCGGGCAAGAAAGCTCAGGAACGCGCCGAAGAGAAAGCGGCCAAGGCTGCTGAGGCGGCAGAAGCTGCCGCTGCACCGGCTGAAGAAGCGGCTGCAGAAGAATAAGCAGGCAGGCGCGTGCGGGATCAGACTTTCACTGACGATTTTCGCGCGCAGTTTGACCTGTTGCTGCGGCTCCGGCGCGATGTGCGTCGGTTCCGCACCGACGCGATTGACGAGGCAGTGCTGACGCGCTGCCTCGACGCGTTTCGGCTGGCCCCTTCGGTGGGGCTGAGCGAACCCTGGCGCGTGATCCGCGTCGAAAACCAGCCCGCGCGCGACGCGGCGCTGCGAAATTTTCAAACTGCCAATGCGCAGGCATTGGAAGGGTATTCCGGCGAAAAGGCGCAACTCTACAGCCGCCTGAAACTGTCGGGGATGCAAGAGGCCCCGGTGCAACTGGCCGTGTTCTGCGACGATGCCACGGACAAGGGGCAAGGTCTGGGCGCAGACACGATGCCCGAGATGCGGCGCTATTCGGTGGTTTCGGCCATCACCCTGTTCTGGCTGGCCTTGCGGGCCGAAGGTCTGGGGTTGGGTTGGGTATCCATTCTGGACCCGGACCAGATGGCGCGTGATTTGGACGTACCCGAGGATTGGCGCCTGATCGGTTATTTCTGTGTTGGCCTGCCAGAAACGCAATCGGACACGCCCGAGCTGGAACAGGTCGGTTGGGAATGCCGCGACGACAGCCTGCCCATCGAGGTGCGATAGGCGCATGTTCGGGTTATTACGCCTTCCCATCCTGTTGATGACCGCCTTTATTGTCGGCGTGTTCTTCGAACGCTCGAACCAACGCGAGGCGTGCGAAGGGATAGGACAATGGGATGATGGGTTTTGTGTTACGGATGGGGCAAATGAGTGATCTGATCTGCGTCGGCAGCATTGCGGGATCGTATGGCGTACGCGGTGAAGTGCGGCTAAAGAGCTATTGCGCCATCCCCGAGGATATCGAAGCTTATTCCCCCCTGACGGACGAGGCCGGTGGCGAACGCTATCCGCTGGTCCTGACCCGGTCGATCAAGAATGGCTTTGCGGCGCGTCTGGGCGGAGTTGAAACCAAGGAACAAGCCGATGCGCTGAAAGGTCTGCGTCTGTTTGCGCGGCGTGATCAACTGCCCTCGTTGCCCGATGATGAATTCTATCACACCGACCTGATCGGGCTTGAGGTCTATGACACCGGCGGCACCCTGCTGGGCCGGGTAAAATCGGTGCAAAACCACGGCGCTGCCGACCTGCTGGAACTGCACGGGCCGGGGCTGAAGGCGACCGTTCTGCTGCCCTTCACGCTTGAGGCCGTCCCCACGGTCGATCTGGATCAAGGCCGCATCATCGCCGACCCGCCCGAAGGGCTGATCTGATGCGCCGCGTCCTGCTGCATCTGGGCCTGCACAAGACCGGCACCACTGCGGCACAGTCTTTCCTTTATGAAAATCGCGAGTTGATCTGGCCGCATTTCGCGTTGGTCCTGCCCTATCGGACGCGCAATTCGGGCCTGTCGCGGGCAGCGACCAACCATTCCGTTTATGGCACCGTCGGCACCTTGTCCGAGTTCGGCAGCCAGATGCGCGACTTCCTCGACTCGCTGGATTTCGGGGAAAAGCGCGGTTTGATCCTCAGCGAGGAAAACTTCGCGGGCCTCCGCCCCAGTCGCAATCTGGAACAGGGCTACGCGGCAGCCCCCGATCTGGCCGCCTGTCTTGTGGATTCGATCCACCAGAGGTTTTCCGGGCAAGAGGTCGAGATCACGCTTTACCTGTCTTTGCGTCAGCGGGGCAGTTGGTTGCGCAGCCTTTGGGCCCATGATTTGCAGCGAATGCGACAAGTGCAGGATTTCGATACATTCCGCGACAGCATCGACCATTTGCCCTCGTTGCAAGAAACCGTAAACCAGATTCGTGACAAGCTGCCCACCGTCACCGTGAACACGGAATGGCTGGAGGAGCTGCAATTGCGTCAATTCGGGCCGGGTGCGCCTTTTGCCGAGTATCTGGACTTGCCTCATGACAAGGCGCAGCAGCTGGTTCCGCCCTCCAAATCGAACACTCGACTGCCCGAGGACGTTTTGGCCGAATTACTGGACCTGAACAGATCACGTCTGGACGAAGCCGCCTTGGTCGCGCAAAAGGCCGCGGTAGTTGAACGGGCGCAGCAGGCGCTGATGGGTGCGACATGACCGAAAAACCATCGAAATCTCATGGGCGCAAGGCGATCCGCCCGACCCTGAAACCGCGTGAGCTGCTGACCCCAACGCCCGACCTGCATGGGGTGTGGAAGGCTAAGATCATCACTCTGTTCCCTTCAGCTTTTCCCGGTGTGTTGGGCGAAAGCCTGACCGGCAAGGCGCTGCAAGAGGGTCTGTGGCAGTTGGAAACCGTCGATCTGCGCCAGTTCGGCGTCGGTAAGCACCGCAATGTGGATGACACGCCCGCCGGCGGCGGCGCGGGCATGGTGTTGCGCGCCGATGTACTGGGCGAGGCGATTGAACACACGATGGCGGGGGCGCGGGGTAACTGGCCGCTGATCTACCTCAGCCCGCGTGGCCGCCGGATGGATCAGCGCATGATGCAGAATCTGGCGCGCTGTGACGGCATGACCCTGCTGTGTGGCCGGT
The DNA here is from genome assembly GCF_059609525.1 of Ruegeria sp. YTSC325. NCBI lineage: Bacteria > Pseudomonadati > Pseudomonadota > Alphaproteobacteria > Rhodobacterales > Roseobacteraceae > Ruegeria > Ruegeria sp. YTSC325. Next base: position 41,569 of record NZ_JBXWLY010000012.1, on the reverse strand, counting down.
TCGAAGGCGTCGATGAGCGCGTTCTGGAGCATTACGGCGTGCAAGAGGTCTCCTTAGGCGATTTCGTCATGACCGGCGGTGAGATTGCCGCGCAGGCTTTGATCGACGCCACCGTAAGGCTGATCCCCGGCGTTTTGGGCAATCAGGCTTCGGCTGAGGAGGAGAGCTTTTCCTCGGGCCTGCTGGAACACCCGCAATACACACGCCCCGCCGAATGGAAGGGCCGCCTGATCCCGGACATTCTGATGTCGGGCCATCACGGGCGCATTGCCAATTGGCGGCATGAGATGTCCGAGCGGATCACACAGGAACGCCGCCCCGACTTGTGGGACGCCTACTCCAAAGCCAAGTCCGAAGACTAGCCGTTCTTCCACCGCGCCCAAATCTCGGGCGGGCCGTTGAAGGTGTTGATGTCCACTGGTCCCTGCACACCGGGCACAAGCCCCGTGCCCGTGTATTGCCAGAACCGCCAAATCGCATTGGGATAAACGTTCCTTGGATGCCCGGCGACGGACCTCAGCCAGAACTCTGTCTTGGGCAGGCGCCCGATGTCTGTGTCAGCATAAAAGTCCACAGTCGTGTAGACAATCGGACGCCGCCCATAATGACGTTCGAGAATATCGAGAAACCGTTGAGCTTCGGCGCGAACGGTCGCACCGTCTGGGCGTAGAGTGCAGGTCTTGGAATGGGGCGTCCACTCCATATCCAGAACATGCGGAAGGTCCGATCCTTTGGGAACATTCTGGATGAACCACCGCGCCTGCTCGCGCGCTGGGCGGCAGAAATAGTAATAGTGATAGGCCCCCCAAGGCACTCCGGCGGCCTTTGCTCCGCTGCTGTGACTTGCAAACATCGGATCAGCTACATCACCACCCTCAGTCGCCTTGATGAACACAAAGCTAACACCCGATGCCTTGGCCTTTTGCCAGTCAATCGGCCCTTGCCAGCGCGACACGTCCAGCCCGTGCACGGGATAGTGGCCTGGATGGCGCCCCTCCCACGGGTGCGGATCAGCATCGCCGAAAGCCGGGAAAATCACCGCAGGTGAGGTCGTGTCCAGAAACGCGTTGGCCTCGACCTGTTGCGGCGGCGGACTGCTGCGACCGCAGGACAGGATGGCAAAAGCCGCGACAGCAAGCATCAATGCAGTGCGCATGATCAGTTCCTGTTTGAAATGACTGCTCTTGTAATTGCCCTCAGAATGCCTGATCGACAGATCAAAGCAACGATGCTGTTTTGAGGCGGCGGAATCCCACCGTTTCACAGCATTTTGGGCTTGATCCCTGCACATAATGCCCTTAAACGACCGCAATCCGGTGCCGCGTCATGCGACTCCGGTGTTTTGGTTTGGTCCATGTCGTGACGCCCGGCTTTCTTCGGCCACGGCGCGGCGGAACAAACTGGACTAAGGAACATTCGATCTGACCTCTGGCGGGCTGCATGCAGGACCCGGTGAAGACCAAGAGCTCTCAGCCCGTGCCCAAACTTCGTGGACCAACCACGAGCAGATAGGAGTGAATGCGATGGACCTGATCGCACAGCTTGAGGCGGAACAGATTGCCGCCCTGGGGAAGGACATCCCCGATTTCAAAGCCGGTGACACCATCCGTGTCGGCTTTAAAGTGACCGAAGGGTCGCGTACCCGTGTGCAGAACTACGAAGGTGTTTGCATCGCGCGCAAAGGTGGCAGCGGCATCGCCGGTTCGTTCACCGTCCGCAAAATCTCGTTCGGCGAAGGCGTGGAGCGTGTGTTCCCGCTGCATTCGACCAACATCGACAGCATCACCGTCGTCCGCCGTGGCCGCGTCCGTCGCGCCAAACTGTACTATCTGCGCTCGCGCCGTGGTAAATCCGCGCGTATCGCCGAAGTCACCAACTACAAGCCCAAGGCAGGCGCCGAGGCGTAAGGAGCGGAAAGATGAAAAAAGACATCCATCCCGACTACCACTTCATCGACGTCAAACTGACCGATGGCACAGTGATCAAGATGAAATCCACCTGGGGTGCCGAAGGCGACCAGCTGGCCCTGGAAATCGACCCCTCCGTGCACCCCGCATGGACCGGTGGCGGCGCCCGCCTGATGGACGCCGGCGGCCGCGTGTCGAAATTCAAGAAGAAATACGAAGGTCTGGGCTTCTAAGCCAGATCCATTTCAGATGCGAAAGGCCGTCCCAAGGGGCGGCCTTTTTGTTTATCTTCTCAGCGGCATGTGGCGCTGGCTACGGTTGGAATCGATCCGCCTGGTTCGATGCGAGCAGCTCCATCAAAGCCGCATCAGGAGCTGTGGCTTCATGTGTTCGGTCAATCAGTTCAACTTGCTTGAAGACGACTTCAATCGTTTCATCGTTGAAGGAGATCGTCCAAAAGCGGGGTTTCAAAGCCTTCCAGCGTTCGGTTTTTTCTGATCCCGTGACCTCTTGAAAGTCCCATGGTTTGACAGGGAACTCGGCGGCCCGCAAACCTTCGACATTCATTGGATCTATCCGAAATTCGATAACATCATCAAATTTCAGTATCGCGACCCCGCCGCCCGACACCGGTGCAATTTCGTAAGACAAAAATACAGTTCGCCCGTCATAGAAAACAGCGGGGCTTTCTACAGTCCCAATTTCGGGAAACTAACAGCAGGGGAAATGCCTTCAACAGCCAATGCTCACATCCTAATTTGATCCCTATTTTCCAAGTGACCATCCCACTTGGGTGCTCCTCGACGCTAGTGGCTCTAGTCTAATTGGCTGTCAAATCGGCAGCGCTGTGCAGTGGTGGAATTGGTCCACGCAGCAATAGCAGCGCCAACGCCATCCCCAACAAGGCTGCCATCGCTGTAAAGACCATGGCGCTGTCAAAGGCATTGTCCTGAAGATCCCGAAGGGCCTTGGCCAGCGCGCTTCCGGCATTTGGCTTCAGATCCGCCAGAATCTGCTGAATCTGACTGGGTGAACCATGGGTGAGCGCATGCGCCAGATCCTCGCGCGGGGCCGATCCGACAGGCAAGGCGTTGATTACTTCTGACAGTCCCTTACGGGTTGTGAGGGCCTCGGCCAGGCCACAAACGACGGCACCAAGCGTAGCGCCGAAATACAAACACGCATTGATCACACCGGAACCTTGCCCCACGTGCCTTTCGGGTAGCAGGCGCAACCCAAGGCGTGGCAGCAATGAAAAACAGATACCTAGACCAATGCCGACAATCATAAGTTTCCACCAAATCTCGGCGTATTGTGTTGTGTTCGTAGTTGCGGTCAGCGAAAGGAACCCAACCGCCATCAACCCCAACCCTATCGCAACAGGCCATTGGAAACTGTAGGGCGCGAGGAAACGCGGCGCGGTGACCGAGATGACAAACATGCTTAGACTAAGCGGCATGATCGCCAACCCGGCCTCGACCGACGTATATCCGAAGGCGTCGGGTGACTGTACGAACGTGTTGAAATAGACAAAAAATCCGAACAGGGTAAACCCGGTCAAAAACATGCCAGCCGCAGCCATGAAGTAACGCGGGTGGCGAAAGTATCGCAGTTCGATCAGAGGGTCTTGGCTGCGGCGCGAAGCGATGACAATACAAACCATTGCGAATGCGGAGACCGCCAGCGGCACCAATGTCGAAGGCGTATCCCATCCAGCGCTTTCGCCATTGCTGAGTGCAAAAGACAACGGCCCAAGAAACAATAGAACAGCGCTTGCGCCAACGTAGTCAAATCTTGCGCCCGCAAGCCGCGTGTCGGGTACATAGCCCCGCCTGCTGACCGTTAGACCTATGGCAAAAGCGCCGGCCAGCAAGATCAGGTCGGTGGCAAAAACGGCTCTCCAGCTGATGTAATGAGCAAATGCCCCACCCAAGATAGGGCCCACGCCAATCGCCAACCCTACAATTGCGCCCCAGGCCCCGGTGACGCTTGCCCTCTGATCTTCGGGCGTTGCAGCCGTCAGCAAGGAAAGAGACGTTCCGAACAAAGCCGCTGCCCCTGCACCTTGCGCGGCGCGTCCACTCAGTAGCATCGCTCCGTCATGCGCAAACAGTACAGTCGCTGAACCAAGGGCAAACACTATCATTCCAAAGAAGAACACGCCCATTTTGCCCGTTATATCGCCCAGTCGGCTAACAATTGTAACAAGCGAAGCACTAGCGACGGTATAGGTCGCCATCACCCATTGAAGCTCTGCGGGAGTAAGGTCAAACTCGGCCTTGAGGTTGGGCAGGATCGTGGCAACAGCCGTCGTATTGAAACCAACCACCATCATACAAATCGCCGTCATTGCCAAAACAACACGCGCTTTGTGCTGAGGTGATTTCGCATCCGACATCGCCAAGCCCTCGTATCCGCTGGGTATTTACCCGCCACATCAGAATCTTAGCAGAGTTCATCCTTCGACATAAGGTCAGATCCAGTAAGACAACGCCAACGGTAAAACGAGAATGGTTACCAATGTCGAAACCAGAATGAACCCCGCAACGTCCGGTCCGTATTCGGGCATGTGCTGATCAACGAACAGATAAGTTGCGACCGATGACGGCATCAGACAACACAGGATGACCGCCCCACGTTCAGCCCCTGTGAACCCGAAGGTCCAAACCAACACTGAGGCAATCAGTACCGCCATCCCAAGGTGCAACATGGTCAGCACCACTGACCGGCCCAAGCTTTGAACGCGTAGGCCAGCCAGTGTGTGGCCCAGCGTCAAAAGCATAAGTGGGATCGAAAGGCCGCCCAGGATGTCGAACGATTTGGCCACGGGTGCAGGCAAGCTGTACCCAGTCGCCATCAGGCCCAGCGAAATGGCGACAGCATAGATAATAGGCGAGGTTACCAGCTTTTTGGCCGAGAACGCTCCGGCCGGTATCCACATGCCTACGGTAAAGATACTGATCAACACGACGACCACGAACGCCATCGTGTAGGCCATCCCGGCATCGCCCAGCGCCAGCAGAGTAATCGGCAGACCGATATTCCCGACATTCCCATGCATCAACGGAGTCAGAAATGCCCGCACCGGCAACTGAATTGCCCTAAGCGCGACCAATCCCAAAATGCCGAAGCCCGCAATCGCCAGAGCCGCGGCAGCCATGACGTCGACAAATGTGCCAACGGCAATATTCGTTGTCGACAGATGCGAGATAATCAGCGTCGGATACCCGACCCGAGAAACGATCCCGCCAACAACTGTGTTGTCGAAAGGCGCCCGAGTGATGGCCAAAACGTAACCGATCCCCGCGCAGATAAGTACAGGCAGCACCACATTGAGCACATTCAGGAATATCTGTTCCATCTCAAGCCCTTCCCGCTGCCGCCTCAGGCCCACAGTGAGACAAGGGTGCCAAACTGGCAAGCAGCACGTCCATTCTTGGGTCTATGAATTCGCAACAGGCTTTCAGAATGGCGTTTCGGGTTCTTCCCTTCCACGTTTCCACAACATATAGTGGTGTTCAACAACGTGTGGTCAAACACGGCGGGACTTGGGAATACAGGCATGGCACACATTATCGTAGTGGGGAACGAGAAGGGCGGCGCGGGCAAATCGACCGTCTCGATGCATGTGGCCACTGCGCTGGCGCGGCTGGGTCACAAGGTCAGCACTCTGGATCTGGATTTGCGCCAACGCAGCCTTGGCCGGTACTTCGAAAACCGTGCCAATTTCCTGAAAAACTCGGACCTGTCTCTTCCCAGCCCCCGCCATCATGACCTGCCCGAGATTGACGCGACCAAGCTGAAACCGGGCGAGAACATTTATGACCACCGCCTTTCAGCCGCCGTGGCAGAACTGGAAAGCGACAGTGACTTCATCCTGATCGACTGCCCAGGCTCGCACACCCGTCTCAGCCAGGTTGCACATTCGCTGGCCGATACGCTGATCACACCGCTGAACGACAGTTTCATCGACTTTGACTTGCTGGCCCGCATTGACTCGAAAGGCGAGAAAATCCTTGGTCCTTCGGTCTATTCCGAGATGGTATGGAACGCGCGCCAGTTGCGGGCACAGGCCGGATTGAAGCCCATTGACTGGGTCGTCGTAAGAAACCGTGTCGGAACCCAGCGCATGGTCAACAAGGAAAAAATGCAGCGCGCGATCGAGATGCTGTCGCAACGCATCGGCTTCCGCGTCGCCTCGGGCTTTTCCGAGCGGGTCGTCTTTCGCGAACTTTTCCCACGCGGCCTGACTTTGCTGGACCTCAAGGATATCGGGGTCAAACAGCTCAACATCTCGAACATCGCGGCCCGTCAGGAACTGCGAGACATGATGAAAGAGCTGAACCTGCCGGGCGTCGAAATCGACTTTTAGGTACCTCTCGCAAGTCAAATTTACGGATTTTTCTGCCGCCCAAGCCCTCGGGTCGAACTGTCACAAACTGTACTACCGGACATTCGCGCCCGGCGAAGTATCCACTTTTGAAGTCCGAACTAATCATTGAAGTCTAGTCTGTGCGCGACTTTTTGTTGATGTGTCTTCGCCATTGCCCCATAGAGGCAGTGCGCTGGGTGTTTGTCAGGCCACGCGCCCAGAGGGCAGGCAGCGAAAGCCAGACGAAGGACCCTTGTGGCCATCCCCAGGACAGCAACACTTGCAACGGAATCCATGTCACTGCAACGTCCGGAAGAACGAGCCGCACCTGCGGCAATAGACTCAACCGGCGTGCGCATCATCAAGCGCATGACGCTGTTCCTGCTGGGCCCGGTATATTTCCTTTTCGTTGCGTTTGTGCCCTTACTCTGCAGTAAACGGCGGGGCTTTCGCGGCTGGTACTGGCGACTGGTCAAACGTGCTTGTTCGCGACTTTTATGGTTGCTGAGCATCCGGACCGAGATGACACAGGCAGAAGTGGCAATGTTATCCGCCGACACCGGCAGCATCATTGTGATCAACCACCGCAGCCATCTGGATGGCTTCGCCCTGATGGATGCTCTGCCAGAGGCCAAGTGGATCACCTTTGCCGCCAAGAAAGAACTCTGCGACGCGGCCCTTTTACGCCGTGGGTTCAAGGGCGCCGGGCTTGTTGAGGTTGACCGCAAGAGCGGCAGTGTAGCGCTTGAAACACTTACCGCTGCTATCCAAGCAATGCCCGCACGCTGCTCTGTCGTGCTGTTCCCTGAGGGCACACGCACCCGGTCCGAAAGTCTTGGCACCTTCAAGGCGGGAGCTGTATTGGCCGCGCGCAATACGGGCCGGACAATCCGACCCATCGTCATCCACGATTCTGATCGCTTGTTGCCACGCGGCAAACACCTCCCAAAAAGTGGAACGATCCGGGTCGAGGTTCTGCCGCCATTCGAATGCGACCCATCCGCTTCAGTAGACGAAGACGTGTCTCGATTGAGAAATTCGATGATGGCCGTTTTCAATAATCGAATGCGTCGCTAATCATCCAAGAGACGTTCACTGTTATGCCAGCAGATCGACTGGATCGACGCCTTCATTGACAACCTTTCGTCAGTAGCAGTTTTCTGATGTTAAGCGGAACCGGCTGCGGTGCGCTCGCAGCCGACGCCTAATCTCCTGGCCAGTAGACCGTAAACAGCTCTTTCGGTTCGGGCACGCCACGCAGCATGTAGCGCCCGACCGAGATCAATTCCTTGCCGCAAGGCTGAGCAGCCCGAGCCACGTCATCCGAGATCAAAATGCGCTGACCCAAAGACCGATGCATCCCGGCAATACGCGCAGTCTGGTTCACCGCCGGGCCAATGACAGTGAAATCCAACCGGCTTTCCGACCCGATATTGCCATAGAGAATTTCGCCGGAATGCAGGGCCAGCGTGTAATTGGCCACCGGCAAACCATCTGCTTCGCGCGCGGCATTCAACTCTTCGATCCGGGATTGCAGCATCGGCACAGCCTTCAGCGCAGCCCGCGCGTCCGCATCAATATCGCCAACATCAAACATGGCCATCAACCCGTCGCCCATGAACTTCAGGATATTTCCGTCGTTGTCATGCACCACGCCCACCGCAACCGCGAGGTAATCATTAAGCATGTCGATGATCTCGTTTCCCGGCAGCTCTTCGGACAGGCTGGTGAACCCTTCAAGGTCGAAATTCCAAATCACAGCATCGATTTGCTGCAATGACCCGCGTCGAATCTCGCCGGACAGCACGCGGCGACCGGCATCGCGGCCCAGATACACGCGCATAAGATCTTTGGAGACTCGCGCATTCGAAGCCGATTTCAGCGCCAACCCAAGATGAGGCAACGCGGTGTGGATCAGTTCCAGATCGCTGTCTCGAAATCCTTCCGGCGCGTTCGACGTCCAGGACAAAAGCACCCCGTCCACCGTCTTTTTGGCATCGGGCGGCATGTTGTGCGTTGGCACGTCAAAAGCCACGCTGGTGGCATAGTAATCAGTTGCACCAACCTCTCGAAGCTCATTGATCAGAGGGTATTTACTGGGTTCGTTCTGATCGACGATGCGTTCATGCACATAGTCGATGTCGTCATTGAGGATCGCGAACAAAGGACTGTTCTGCCAATCCTCGCTGACATCTTCGGAATACTTGAATTTTTGATAATCTCCACCTCGTCCCTGATACCAGCTATAGCCAGTACCGCCATAGACAGGGTGCAGGGCCGATTGGGCCGCGTGAAACCGCATCAATGGCACGCCAAGTTCGACTAGACGGGTACAATACCCATCCAGCAATTCTTCCTTGTCCGCGCCCTCAAGGCCGCGTGTCACTATCCAGTTGATCAAATCGGTTGATTTCGCCGCGTTGGGGTCCGGGGCTGCCATTTATTGTTATCCTATGTCCGCTCTGCACGTCATCTGGGGGCAATGGACGACAATTACCAGAGGTCACCCCATATCCGCCAGCTTTCTCAACATCCCGCGGAGCTGAGAGGCGTCATCCAGCCCAATCATGTTGGCCAATCTGGCGTCGTATCGCTTGGCGACCTCGCGCAGGTCCCGGTAAACCGACTGCCCCGCCGAGGTCAGCGTCAGATGCTCGACCCGGCGGTCATTCTGGCTGGGTGTACGCGTTAAGTATCGCCGTTGCTCAAGCTTGCTGACGGCGCGACTGATCTTGGTTTTGTGAATGCGAGCCCGCTCACCAATTTCTTTGGCCGTCATCTCGCCGTAATTACCCAAATGAAACAACACCCGCCATTCGGTGCGAAGCATCCCGTACCGTTCTTTGTAGACCCGTTGAAACTCCAACGAGCACTCCTCGGCCGCTCTATTCAGCAGATAAGGAAGGAAATCCTGCAGATCAAAGGCATCATTTTTTTCGGGGTCAGTGTCTGTCATGCTTGTTAGTTACAAAATCAACTATTATTTCACAAGCAACAAAGAGGAGGAGTACAGGATGAACCGTCCGACTGATCCACACCAGATGACCCAAGCCAGCAGCACCGTTGGCACACACGCAGGCTATATGCCCGGCTTCGGGAACGACTTTGAAACCGAGGCCCTGCCCGGCGCGTTGCCACAAGGCATGAACAGCCCACAACGCTGCAACTACGGCCTCTATGGCGAACAGCTGAGCGGAACGGCCTTTACTGCAAACCCGCCCGAACGGACGTGGTGCTATCGCATCCGGCCCTCGGTCAAGCATTCACACAGGTATGAGAAAGTCGATCTGCCACTGTGGAAATCTGCCCCTTGCGTTGATCCCGATGTGATCAGCCTGGGGCAGTATCGCTGGGATGCAGTACCGCATTCCGACGAGGGCCTGACATGGCTGTCAGGTATGCGCACCATGACCACGGCGGGCGACGTAAACACGCAAGTGGGCATGGCCAGCCACATCTATCTGGTCACAGATTCCATGGTGGACGAATATTTCTTCTCGGCCGATTCCGAGCTGCTGGTGGTGCCACAGGAAGGCCGCCTACGTTTCGCAACTGAGCTGGGGATCATTGATTTGGAACCCAAAGAGATCGCTATTCTACCGCGCGGACTTGTGTATCGCGTAGAAGTTCTGGACGGTCCTGCTCGCGGCTTTGTATGTGAAAACTACGGGCAGAAATTCGAACTTCCGGGACGTGGCCCGATCGGCGCCAACTGCATGGCCAACCCGCGTGACTTCAAGGCCCCGGTCGCGGCGTTTGAAGACCGAGAAGTGCCCTCGACCGTCACCGTCAAATGGTGCGGGCAGTTCCATAAAACTCAAATCGACCAAAGCCCGTTGGACGTGGTCGCATGGCATGGCAATTACGCGCCCTACAAATACGACCTGCGCACCTATTGCCCGGTCGGCGCGATCCTGTTTGATCATCCCGACCCGTCGATCTTTACCGTTCTGACGGCCCCATCAGGTCAGCCGGGGACGGCCAATATCGACTTTGTCCTGTTCCGGGAACGCTGGATGGTGGCCGAGGACACCTTCCGCCCGCCCTGGTATCACAAGAACATCATGTCCGAGCTAATGGGCAATATCTACGGCCAATATGACGCCAAACCGCGGGGCTTTGTTCCCGGCGGGATGAGCCTGCACAACATGATGCTGCCACACGGGCCGGACCGCGAAGCCTTTGACAAAGCGTCGAATGCAAACCTCGGGCCGGACAAGTTGGACAATACCATGTCCTTCATGTTCGAAACCCGCTTTCCGCAGCACCTGACCCCGTTTGCCGCAAACGAAGCGCCCCTGCAGGACGACTACATTGACTGTTGGACCTCTCTTGAGAAAAAGTTCGACGGAACGGCAGGGAAAAAGTGATGGATGCTGGTTACATAGTAATTGCTGTTTTCCTAGGCTTCGCATGCTTGTTTCTTTGGAGTCGGCGTGCGCGCTGGAACGGCAAGCGGGACCACTACAACCACAATCCAATGCCCGGCCACCGGCAGGACGGCTCATCCGGCGGAACCGACTTGAACGACTGATCAACAGAAACAGGCACAAACGGCGCGCCCCTTATCGAGTCGCACCGAAAAAGACGACAAGGAACGCCAATGACCCTTTTGAAATCCTGGATCGCCTCGGCCAATAACGCGACCCATCCCTTTCCGCTGAACAACTTACCTTATGGTATTTTCGCGACAGAAGGTGCCGAGCCGCGCTGTGGCGTTGCAATCGGGGACTTGATTTTCGACATCACCAGCGCCGAGGCCGAAGGTCTGATTAACCTGATTGACGAACCCCTGTTCGACCTGCCCTTCTGGAACCCGTTGATGGAGCAAGGCCCCGCCGTCTGGGCCGCCCTTCGCGCGCGCCTGACCAGCCTTTTGGCCGAGGGATCAGAAGAGCAAGACAGGGTTGAGCCTCTGCTTGTGGCGCAGAGCGACGCCGTATTGCATATGCCCTTCGCGGTCAGTGAGTACACAGACTTCTATGCAGGTCGTCACCACGCGCAAAATGTCGGCACCATGTTCCGCGGGTCAGAGAATGCCCTGCCCCCCAATTGGCTGCACATTCCGATCGGCTATAATGGCCGCGCCTCTTCTGTCGTTGTGTCGGGGACAGATATTCGCCGTCCCTGGGGCCAGCTGAAATCGCCCGATCATGACCGTCCCGCCTTTCTGCCCAGCCGCCGTTTTGACATTGAGCTTGAGATGGGCGCCATCGTAGGCACACCATCGGACGGTCCGATCTCGGTCCAAGAGGCGGACGACAACATCTTTGGTTATGTGCTGCTAAACGATTGGTCCGCGCGCGATATCCAGGCGTGGGAATACCAGCCGCTCGGACCGTTTCAGGCCAAAGCTACAGCCACGTCAATCAGCCCGTGGATCGTGACCAAGGCAGCGCTTGAGCCCTTCCGCTGTGAAACACCCGCGCGCGAGCATGAGCTGTTGGATCACCTCAAGGATTGCGGCCCAATGTTGTACGACGTCGACCTTTCCATCACGATGGCTCCGTCCGGAAAACCAGCAAGCACCATCGCCCGCACCAACTACCGTGAGATGTATTACTCTGCCGCGCAGCAACTGGCGCACCACACGACATCGGGCTGCCCAATGAACACGGGCGACCTGCTGGGCTCAGGCACCATCTCGGGGCCAACAAAACCTGAACGCGGCTCGCTATTGGAACTCAGCTGGGGCGGGAAGGAACCGCTGACGCTGGACACGGGCGAGACCCGCCACTTTATCGAAGACGGCGACACCATGACCCTGACCGGCGCGGCAAAAGGCGACGGTTATTCGATCGGCTTTGGCGATTGCGTGGGAACAGTATTGCCCGCACTAGAAAACCCATTCGCACGATAAGGAACCCAACATGGCCAAAGCATTCGCGTCCCAGGGGGACATGTCCGAGAAGAAGACCTCATTTACCGAAATCGGTGACGGGCTCTATGCGTTCACCGCCGAAGGCGACCCGAATTCCGGCGTGATTATTGGCGATGACAGCGTCATGATTGTCGAGGCCCAAGCGACACCACGTTTGGCACAAAAAGTCATCGACTGCGTCCGCTCGGTCACTGACAAGCCAATCACCCACGTGGCGCTAACCCACTATCACGCCGTGCGTGTGCTGGGCGCCAGCGCGTATGGAGCACAGCAGATCCTGATGTCGGACATGGCCCGTGCGATGGTCGTGGAACGCGGGCAGGAGGATTGGGATAGCGAATTCCAACGCTTCCCTCGCCTGTTTGAAGGGCACGAGAGCATTCCCGGCCTCACATGGCCCACCACCACCTTCAGCGACACAATGACGGTCTATCTGGGCAATCGCCGGGTTGACCTAATGCATCTGGGCCGCGCTCATACGGCGGGTGATATCGTCATTCATGTACCCGATCAGAACGTCATGTTCACCGGCGACATCATCGAATACCAATCGGCTTGCTATTGCGGCGATGGGCATTTCGGCGACTGGGGTGATACCTTGGATGCAATCAGCCTGTTCGACGTCGACGCCATCGCTCCGGGACGCGGAGACGCCCTGATCGGGAAAGAGATGGTGAATGCAGCTATTGAAAGCACCCGTGATTTCGTCGACAGCACATATCGCCCTGCAGCAAAGATCGCGGCACGTGGTGGTTCTTTGAAAGAAGCATGGGACGCCGTGCGCGCTGAATGTGACCCGAAATTCGCGGATTACGCGATCTATGAACACTGCCTGCCCTTCAACGTAGCCCGCGCCTATGACGAGGCGCGCGGTATTGACACGCCACGCATCTGGACCGCCCAACGCGATCTGGACATGTGGGAGGCCCTGCAAGGTTAAGGACAAACCGTCGCATTTGATCCAGATCGTTTTTCGTCGGCGTATTCGATGGAACCATTCCCATAGGGCTCTGGCTTGGCCTCGCCAGAGGCAAGCAGTTGCGTCAACGCATCGGGGAGAGAAACCATGAACAAGATCTTCGAAACACCGCTTTATGCTTATGAGCGCAGCCCGGATCAGGACACTGCGACACCTGTACGCCACAAAGTGATCGTTGTTGGCGCCGGTCCGGTCGGCCTGACCGCAGCCATCGACCTGGCCCAGCAAGGTGTTGGGGTCGTCGTTCTGGACGACAACGACAAGGTCAGCTTTGGCAGCCGGGCGATCTGTTTTTCGCAACGCACATTGGATATCGCCGACCGGTTGGGGTGCGGCAATCCGATGGCCGAAACCGGGGTGCAATGGGAGGCGGGCAAGGTCTTTTTCGACGACCGCAAAGTCTACGAGTTCGACTTGCTGCCCGAAAAAGGCTTTTCCAACCCCGCCTTCGTGAACCTGCAACAATATCATCTTGAGAAAATTCTGGTCGACCGTGTCCGCGCTTTGCAGGCCGAAGGTGCACCGATCGAAATTCGCGGCCGCAACAAGGTCGAGGCGATCGGCACCCATGACGACCACGTCAAGCTTGAGGTCGAGACGCCAGAAGGCCCCTATAACGTCGAAGCCGACTGGCTGATTGCGTGCGATGGCGCGCATTCTCCGACCCGCCGGATGCTGGGGCTGGATTTCGACGGGCGGATATTCGAAGACAACTTCCTGATCGCCGATGTGGTGATGGAGGCCGATTTCCCGTCCGAGCGCTGGTTCTGGTTCGACCCGCCCTTCAACAGGGGCCAGTCCGCCCTATTGCACAAACAGCCTGACAGTGTCTGGCGCATTGACCTGCAACTGGGATGGGACATCGACAAAGAGCGCGAGAAACGCCCCGAAAACGTCATCCCTCGCCTTAAGGCGATGCTGGGCGAGGATGTGGAGTTCGAACTCGAATGGGTCTCGATCTACACATTCCAGTGCCGCCGGATGGAGAAGTTCCGCCATGGACGTGTCCTCTTTGCCGGGGACAGCGCCCATCAGGTCAGCCCGTTCGGCGCGCGCGGGGCAAATTCGGGCATTCAGGACACCGACAACCTGTGCTGGAAGCTGAAACTGGTGATCGACGGGCAAGCACCTGAACTGCTACTGGATAGTTATAGCCGCGAGCGCGTTCAGGCAGCAGATGAGAACATCACCATGTCGACCCGCTCGACCGATTTTATCACGCCCAAATCCGAAATGTCCCGTTTACTGCGCGACGCGGTACTGGACCTGAGCGAGAAATACGAATTCGCACGCCCTCTGGTAAATTCCGGACGTCTTAGCGCGCCCTGCACGTACAAGGGATCATCGATCAGTTCGGCGGACGCATTGAATGGCCCGGATATCACATGCCCGGGCTCGGCCTGTCCGGACGCGCCTTTGGGCGACGAATTCCTGCTGCCTAAACTGGCCGGAAAATTTACGCTGCTGACGATAGACGCCGAAGCGCCTGAGCGCCTTGAAGAAGGCGGCATCCAAGCCACGCGCTTGGCATTGTCCGTGAAGGATGACCTGACGCTGGAGTTAAAGCGTCGCTATCTGGGGGATGCGGACAGCGCCGTCTATTTGATCCGCCCCGACCAGCACGTGGCCGCCCGGCGGGACACTTTCGAAGAAAACGCATTTCGGCAGGCGATGCGCCGTGCAACCGGAAAGGAGTAAGTGGGATGGCTGACTTGATCCTCACACCGAATTTCGACAATGCGGACGACTTTTATGCCAACCTGCTGGCCCTGCATGACGGGCTGGACAAGACAGACAGCGACGCGCTCAACGCACGGCTGGTTTTGGTGCTGGCCAACCATATCGGTGACGCCGGCGTCTTGTCTCAGGCTTTGAAAACGGCAGAATTACCTGACGACCAAAACTGACAGGAGGTAAGGATGAGCGTCATACTGTATGACTTCTGGCGCTCTTCAGCCAGTTACCGCGTGCGCATCGCGCTGAATTTGGCTGGGGTCGCCTATCGCGCGGTTTCTGTCGATCTGGCCAGTGGTGACCAAAAGTCTGACACGCATCTGGCACGTAATCCGCAAGGGTTGGTTCCCGTGCTTGAGATTGACGGCCTGCGGCTGACTCAATCGCTGGCGATCATAGATTATCTGGACAACACGCGGGGGCTGGGTCTGTTGCCCGCTGAACCCGCAGCCCGCGCACAGTCATTGGCCTTGGCACAATCCATCGCGGTGGATCTGCACCCGGTCTGCAACCTTTCGGTCGCGCGCCACGCCACCACGCTGACCCGCGATGCAGGCGATATGCCCGGCGACTGGATGCGCCATTTCATCCGCCCCGGCCTTTTGGCGTTCGAAACCCTTTTGGGCGATTTTGAACAATCCCCCTACTGCACAGGCGCACAGCCCGGTTTGGCCGATCTGTGTCTGATCCCTCAGCTATACAACGCACGTCGCTGGCAGGTCGATCTGACCGGACTACCCCGTATCCTGAGTGTCGACGCTGCCTGCGCAGACCTGCCCGCCTTTGCACAGGCGCACCCGGACCGGCACGAGCCTGACTGACTGCACAGGGTCTGTGTGCGCACGTTAGTAGGAAATAGAACCGCCGCGGCATAAAGTCTTCTCAGCAAGGATGGAGGCCCCTATGCCCGAGATCACCGGCTATCACGCCCATGTCTATTTCGATGCTGATACTCAAACAATCGCGCAACAGCTTTGCCAAGAAGCAGGTCGCCTGTTCCCTGTTGAGATAGGTCGGATGCACGCCAAAAATGTCGGCCCGCATCCGCGGTGGAGTTGCCAATTGGCCTTTGCCCCGGACGCCTTCGATCAGGTCATTCCATGGCTGATGCTGAACCGGCAAGGATTGACCATCTTTACGCATCCCGAAACCGGCCAACATCTTGAGGACCACCGGGATCGCGCCATCTGGATGGGCGAGATGCTGAAGCTGGACCTGTCGATCTTTGACCGAATGGGTGCTTAGCCCAGCGCTTTAGCCTGATCCCGCAGCTTGAACTTTTGGACCTTGCCGGTCGACGTCTTGGGTAGCGGCCCGAACACCACCGTCTTGGGCGCTTTGAAATGGGCCATGTGATCGCGACAGAATGCAATGATGTCTGCGTCACTCGTCTGCGCGCCGGGCTTGAGTTCGACAAATGCACAGGGCGTCTCGCCCCATTTATCATCGGGCCGGGCGACCACGGCAGCCTCCATCACGGCGGGGTGTTTATACAGGATATCTTCCACTTCGACCGACGAAATGTTCTCGCCCCCCGAGATGATGATGTCTTTGGACCGGTCTTTGAGCGCAATATAGCCATCGGGGTGCATCACCCCCAGATCGCCCGAGGCGAACCATCCGCCGTTGAACGCCTTGTCGGTCGCATCTGGGTTCTTGAGGTATCCCTTCATCACGACATTGCCCTGCATGAATATCTCGCCCATGGTCTCGCCATCGGCAGGCACAGGGGCCAGCGTTTCAGGGTCGGCTACCATCAGCCCGGACAAAGCCGTGTACCGCACACCCTGCCGTACCTTCAACGCAGCGCGTTCGTCTGCATCTCTAGTGTTCCACTCGTCTTTCCAAGCGCAGACAACCGAAGGGCCGTATGTCTCGGTCAGCCCATAGACATGGGTGACCTCGATCCCCATCCCTTCCATATTCGCGATAACTGCCGCAGGTGGCGGAGCACCAGCGGTCATCACTTTGATCTGGTGGTCGAAATCCTTGAGGTGATCCGGCGCGTTCGCCAGCATGTTCAGAACGATCGGCGCGCCGCAGAAATGCGTGACCTTTTCATCGCGGAAAGCAGCATAGATCGGCTCGTCCCGCACAGCGCGCAAGCAAACCGAAACCCCCGCATTCGCCGCCATCGCCCACGGAAAACACCAACCGTTGCAGTGAAACATTGGCAAGGTCCACAGATAGACCGAGTGTTTGGGCATATCCCAATCCAACAGATCAGACTGCGCGTTCAGCATCGCACCCCTGTGATGGTACACAACACCCTTGGGATTGCCCGTTGTACCCGACGTATAGTTCAGGGTGATTGCGTTCCATTCGTCATCTGGCAAAGACCACGCGAACTCTGGGTCGCCTTCAGCAAGCAGCGCGTCATAGGTCAGCGCCCCAAGCTTTTCACCGCCCTCAAAGCTGTCATCTTCTATGTCGATCAGCAGTACGTCGTGATCGACCTGTTTCAACGCCTCTTTGACGACGCCCGAGAATTCTGGGTCAACCAGCAGGGCCTTGGACTCTGCGTGATTCAAGATAAACGCGATGATCGGTGCATCCAGTCGCGTGTTGATGGCGTTCAGCACCGCCCCGGACATTGGGACACCGAAATGCGCCTCGTACATTTCGGGGATGTTGGCGGCGATGATCGAGACGGTGTCGCCCTTGCCGATCCCGCGCGCGGCTAAAGCGCCAGCCATTTGGCGGGACCGGGTATATGTCTCGGCCCATGTGTACCGGCGCGCGCCGTAAACAACGGACGGATAGTCGGGATAAATCTGCGCGGTCCGCTCTATGAAACTTAGCGGCGACAAGGGCGTATAATTTGCCCGGTTCCTATCCAGGTGACGCTCATAGATATTGGCTTCGGTCATCGTTTGCCCCTCCCTTATTGCACGGGACTTGATCACAATCCCGCAGGCAAGACAAATTCGTAGAAATACGCGCACAGTCATGGACTGGCGATACGCGATGATGCAATCTGGCCCTATCTACGGATGGCCATTCGCGGTGATCTGAGCCATCAAGAACACACAGGCCGGGACCCAGTTCCCGCACCTTGCGCACCCATACTTTGTGAAAGGACATGTCATGGACGGCACGTTCAACGAAAACGATCTTTCCCGCGTGGTCGAAGCCGACCGCGCCCATATCTGGCACCACCTGATCCAGCACAAACCCTTTGAAACCAATGATCCGCGCATCATTGTCGAAGGCAAAGGCATGCGCGTTTGGGACCAGAACGGCAAGGAACATCTGGATGCCGTATCCGGCGGGGTCTGGACGGTCAACGTGGGCTATGGCCGCGAATCGATCTGCAAGGCGGTCTACGACCAGCTGATGAAGCTGTGTTACTTCGCCAACTCGGCCGGGTCGATTCCGGGCTCGATCTTTGCGGAAAAGCTGATCAGCAAGATGCCGGGGATGAGCCGCGTTTACTATATGAACTCGGGCTCTGAGGCGAATGAGAAAGCCTTTAAGATGGTCCGCCAGATCGCCCACAAGAAATACGGCGGCAAGAAGACCAAGATTCTTTACCGCGATCGCGACTACCACGGCTCAACCCTCGCGGCGATGTCGGCGGGTGGTCAGGATGAGCGTAACGCTCAATACGGCCCCTTCGCGCCGGATTTCGTGCGCGTGCCGCACTGCATGGAATACCGCAAGCACGAGCTGGACGGCGCCCCCGAAGAGAATTTCGGCGAATGGGCTGCTGATCAGATCGAAGAGGTCATCCTCCGCGAAGGCCCCGATACTGTCGGCGCACTGTGCCTCGAACCCGTGACCGCTGGCGGTGGTGTGATTGAGGCCCCCGAAGGCTATTGGCAGCGCGTGCAGGAGATTTGCGACAAGTATGACATCCTGCTGCATATCGACGAAGTTGTCTGTGGCATTGGTCGTACCGGCACATGGTTTGGCTATCAGCAATATGGTGTGAAGCCTGACTTTGTGACCATGGCCAAGGGCGTCGCCTCGGGTTACGCCGCCATCGCTTGCATGGTCACCACCGAGGAAATCTTTGACATGTTCAAAGACAATGCAGACGACCCGATGAACTATTTCCGCGACATCTCTACCTTCGGCGGCTGCACTGCAGGCCCGGCGGCGGCGATCGAGAACATGCGGATCATCGAAGATGAAAACCTGCTGCAAAACTGCACCGACATGGGCGCGCGCATGATGGGTAACCTGCAAGAGCTGATGGAAAAGCACAAAGTCATCGGCGACGTGCGCGGCAAGGGCCTGTTCCTTGGCGCAGAACTGGTTGCGGATCGTTCCACCCGCGAGCCGGTGAACGAAAAGATGGCACAAGCAGTTGTGGCCGACTGCATGGCGCAGGGGGTGATCATCGGTGTGACCAACCGTTCGGTGCCAGGCAAGAACAACACGCTGTGCTTCTCACCCGCGCTGATTGCCACTCCGGACGATATCGACCAGATCACCGACGCGGTGGACGGTGCGCTCGGGCGTGTGTTTGGGTAGACTACTAGTTGATTACAGCCCAGAAACCGGTGCCCATGGCGCCGGTCTTTTGGTCGTAACGAGAAACAACGAGCCAACTATAGCTCTACTGCTCCGTTGCTATAGCTTACGGCCGCTGACGACGAAATGAGTTAGAGAAAAGAAAAACTTTCCTTGCATAGCCAAGGCTCTCTGTTCATCTGCCCAGGCGGCCGCTTCCTCATCAGGTAAAAGCTGCTTGGACTTAGTGAACCTTTCCATCAGGACAATCAACATATTGGCCAGCCCATCTGGCCGGAGTTGAGTATCGCAAACGGTAACGGGAGCTACTCCCTCCACTTCAAAACCAGCATCCGTCAGGATTGGAGGCAAAAGAGCTGGCACTCCTCTCTCAACAAAATGCTCATCCCATGCCCTTACCATCCGCGCCATCCGAGCAGGATCTTCACTGAACCATATCAAACTGTCGAAATGGATATCGCCTATGACGAGCACCCCCCCTGGTTTTAAGCACCGATAGGCTTCGCCCACCGCGGCCGGAATATCGTCCAGGTACTCATACACCTGCACTGATACGGCCTTGTCAACCGAGGCGTCTTTGACGGGAAGGCGTCCGGCTTCGCCTTCAACGATCTTGACCCAATCATAAGTTTGACATCTATTTTCGGCCGAATGCCGCATAGCGTCACTAGGATCAATTCCTATGACATGGCCGGTTCCACCAACTGCCCGAGCTAGCTCTGCCGTTAATAGGCCGTTGCCGCATCCTATGTCCGCTATGGTATCACCGGGGGAAGGCTTTAGCGCATCAAAGGAACCGCGACGTCGACGCGTTACGTCGGCGCCTTCATAGACACTATCCAAAAGACGGGTTGTCTCCTCATCAAACTCAAGCATGTCGCCGACCCCGAAGAAATTAGTTTAACCAGTGGTTCGACATCTAACATTTCCTGACAAATAAGTCTGCCGGCAGAGCAAAGCCAACTTTCAGACAACCGCCGAACAAAAAAGCCGCCCCGAATGGGACGGCCTTTCATTCACTGTCTCTGTATCAGAGGATCAGGCAGCCAGAGCGGCCTGAGCTTTGGCGACGATCGCGCCGAACGCTTCCGGTTCGTGCACGGCCAGGTCGGCCAGAACTTTGCGGTCCACTTCGATACCGGCCAGGTTCAGGCCGTTGATGAAGCGGGAATAGGTCAGAGCCTCGTCATGCGAACGGACAGCAGCGTTGATACGCTGGATCCACAGCGCGCGGAAGTTGCGCTTGCGGTTCTTACGGTCGCGGGTTGCGTACTGGTTGGCCTTGTCGACGGCCTGACGGGCAACCTTGAAGGTGCTCTTGCGGCGGCCATAGTAACCTTTGGCGGCCTTGATGACCTTCTTGTGACGGGCGTGAGTTACGGTTCCACCTTTAACGCGGGACATGTTGGTATCTCCTCTTAGCGGTCGTAGGGCATGTAGCCCTTGACGATCTTGGCGTCGGGGGCGGACAGGGTGGTGTTGCCACGGGCGTCGCGGATGAACTTTTTGGTCCGCTTGATCATGCCGTGCCGTTTGCCGGCCTGGCCAGCAAGGACCTTACCGGTCGCAGTCACCTTAAAGCGCTTCTTGGCGCTCGACTTGGTCTTCATCTTAGGCATTTCCGTCTCCTTCCAGGGTTCGGTTTCAGACGCGACTCGGCATGCCATCTCGGCCGGTCACGCAACAGATGCGCCGTTTACGCAAGTTCGATCATACTGGCAAGGGGGTTTGGACCAGAATCTGCGGATTCTGCAACTGGTCAGGCACCGGGGCGACGCAAACCGCCCCGGTGAAATGATTTAGTGGCCAAATTTGCGGATTTCGCCGCTTTTCAGCCGGGCCGCATAGCTCGCCAGCTCTTCGCGCACGACCTTCATCAGGAAATACAGCGCAAAGACGTTCACAACCGCCATGGCAAAGATCGCCGCGTCCGAGAAATCGATGACCGGACCAAGGTTGGCCGCCGCACCGATCACCACGAAGACACAGAAGATGATCTTGAAGATCAGCTCTTTGGTATGACCCTCGCCAAACAGGTAGGTCCAGGCCTTGAGGCCGTAGTAGGACCAGCTGATCATGGTCGAGAAGGCGAACAGAACCACCGCGATGGCCAACACGAACGGGAACCAGCCAAAGGCGCTGCCAAAGGCCGCCGAGGTCAGACTGACGCCCGAATTGCCGTCAACGGTTGCGATACCGTTGCCCGCTTCGTTCAGCACGTACAGGCCAGTTGCCGGATCAACGATCAGCTGTTGGGTGATGATGATTACCAGCGCTGTCATGGTACAGATCACAACCGTGTCGATGAACGGCTCCAACAGGGACACGAACCCTTCGGTTATCGGCTCGCTGGTTTTCACCGCCGAGTGCGCGATCGCAGCCGAGCCCACGCCCGCTTCGTTCGAGAATGCCGCACGACGGAAGCCCTGAATCAGCGCACCGACCATACCGCCAGCAACGCCGAGGCCGGTGAAGGCGCCTGCGAAAATCTGACCAAAGGCCCACCCGATCTGATCCGCATGCATGATGATAATGACCAGAGCGGCCAGAACATACATGACACCCATAAACGGCACGACTTTTTCGGTCACACGCGCAATGGACTTCAGGCCACCCACGATCACAGCGAATACGATACCCGCAAAGACCAAACCGGTGATCCAGCCGGGATAATCTCCGACGATGCCCGCGATCTGCTGGTGCGCCTGGTTGGCCTGGAACATGTTGCCCCCGCCCAGCGCGCCAAGGATACAGAAGATCGAAAACAGAACCGCCAGGATCTTGCCACCTGGCAGGCCTAGTTCAGCAAAGCCCTTGGACATGTAATACATCGGGCCACCCGACACGGTGCCGTCGTCGTATTCATTTCGGTATTTCACGCCCAGCGTACATTCTGTGAATTTCGAGGCCATGCCCAGAAGGCCCGCCATGATCATCCAGAAAGTCGCGCCCGGCCCGCCGATCCCGATGGCCACGGCCACACCGGCAATGTTGCCCAGACCGACCGTACCTGAAAGCGCAGTCGCCAGCGCCTGAAAGTGGCTGACTTCGCCGGCGTCATTCGGGTCGGAATAATCGCCTTTGACTAGGCTGATCGCGTGCCCAAAGAAACGGAACTGCACAAAGGCGAAATACACTGAAAAGACCGTCGCGGCGACAACCAGCCACCCCACGATCCATGGGAAACCAGTGCCGGGAAACGGCGCGAAGATAAAGCTGACGAACGGGCCGGTAAAATCGGCAAAAGCCTGATTGATCCTGTCGTCCAGACCCGCGGCCTCTTGCGCCATTGCGGGGCTTGCGCCCAGCATCACGGCGGCGGCCAGCGCTGTTTTCTGATAGATACTCATTTTCATCGCTCTCCTCAGTTCACGACAGTGACCGGTACATCGGCATGCATGACCAGATTCTGGGTCGAACTGCCGAACAGCCGTTTCTTGAACCCATCTGCCGATGCTCGCCCGACGATGATCTGGGTGCCGCCATTTTCGACCGTGATCGCGTTCAGCGTTTCGGCCACGTCGCCGTGGCGCACGATGCCCTGGGCCGTGAACCCGCCCGAGGTCAAAGCATCAACCGCAGGCGTAACGATGCGCGAAGTCGCCAATGCAACTTCTTCTTCGCGCCGCTTGTGTCTCTGGGCGTTTTCTTCAGGTGTCTGAAAAGTAAAAGGGGACCATTCGATGACGTAAACCACAAGTAATTCACACGTTCCGATCCGCTCAGCCAAGTCTTTGGCAAAGGCGATCGCGCGCTCTCCGGTTTCTGTCCCGTCCAGTCCGATGACAATCTTGGTTGTCATGACGTTTCTCCAATATTGTTGATTATACCGGGGCCCGTGCCCCCGGGCGGGCAGCCGGAGTCTGGAACGAATTCAATAGACTACCCGTGAAAATCAGTATCCGAGAAAAACAGCGAAAAACAGAGGGGAAACTGCTGATTACCCTCAAATTTCATCTATATATATGTTTTTAAAGTGTATATTTTGCCTATTTATTGAGCAACACAGGGCCTCAACCCGGATCTGTGTTGTAAATCAAACGCTCATCACAGGGCGCGATACGTAGGATATTGGTGGTGCCCGGCACATTAAACGGCACACCAGCAGTCACCACGATCTGATCAGTTTCAGCGGCAAAGCCCCCAGCACGAGCTGCACGGGCTGCATTCACAACCGCGCCCTTGAAACGCTCCAGCTCGGGCGTCATCACACAATGGCACCCCCAGCTCAGGCATAGTCGCCGCGCAGTGCCGGTGGCCGGGGTCATGGCGATAATCGGCACTTCGGGCCTTTCTCGGGCAGTCAGCAAAGCAGTAGTCCCGCTTTGGGTGAAGCAGCAGATCGCCTTGATATCAGTCTTTTCTGCAATCTCGCGCGCAGCGGCAACGATCCCATCGGCGATCGTTGTCCCCTTGGCCGTACGAGACGAGGCAATAATCTGGCCATATGTCGGGTCCGCCTCGACCTCGATGGCGACCTTGTTCATTGTCTGCACGGCTTCGATCGGGTAGGAACCCGCAGCCGACTCGGCACTGAGCATGATAGCATCGGTGCCCTCATAGATCGCGGTTGCCACGTCCGAAACCTCGGCCCGCGTGGGCATTGGACTTTCAATCATGCTTTCCAGCATCTGCGTCGCGACAATCACCGGTTTGGCCGCGCCCCGGCACTTGCGCACCAGACGTTTCTGAATGGGCGGTACTGCTGAAACGGGCAGTTCAACCCCCAGATCGCCACGCGCCACCATGATCCCATCAGACGCATCCAGAATGTCGTCAAATGCCTCGACCGCGGCGGGCTTTTCAATCTTGGACAGGATCGCCGCCCGACCATCGGCCAGCGCGCGCGCCTCAAAAACGTCCTTGGCGCGCTGCACAAAGCTCAGCGCCAGCCAGTCGACACCCAATTGGCAAACAAATTCCAGATCGTCGCGGTCCTTGGCCGACAGGGCCGCCAACGGCAGCACCACATCAGGCACATTCACGCCTTTGCGGTTAGAGATCGTGCCACCCACCTCAACGGTACAATTGGCGAAATCCTGACCGCACTCCTGCACGATCAGGCGGATTTTACCGTCATTGACAAGCAGGCGTGCGCCGGGTTCCAACGCGGCGAAAATCTCGGGATGCGGCAGGCAAACGCGATTGATGTCCCCGGCCTCCGGGTCAAGGTCCAGCCGGAACGCCGCCCCCTCTTCCAAGTCCTCAGAGTCGTTGGCAAAGACGCCGACACGCAGTTTCGGTCCCTGCAAATCGGCCAGAATGGCAATCGGGCTGTCCAGATCCTTTTCAACCTGACGGATAATCCGGTGCCGCTCGCGGATTTCATCATGGCTACCGTGGCTCATGTTCAAGCGGAACACATCGGCCCCGGCCTCGTGCAGGGCTCGGATCATGTCATAGTCATTCGACGCCGGACCCAGCGTCGCCACGATTTTCACATTTCTCAGGCGTCGCATTGTTGGTGCTCTCCTCACGTATTCCCTGGGCGTCGCGCAAATGTTACCGCAAACATTGCTTCAAGCTGCTTATTGCGCAATTCCCTTTTATTAGCAACTGCCCTACACCTGCGACGAACCAGATGACAGGCTTATGACGTATTCTCCGTTTTTTATCCACGGCGCAGATCGCCCTTCGCGTTGGCTGATCACATGTGACCACGCCACCAACACCGTCCCGCATGACATCAACGGCGGAGACCTCGGCCTGCCGCGCGAGGATATGGAGCGTCACATCGCCTATGACGTGGGGGCGTACGAGGTCTCGAAACATCTTGGGGAAATCCTGAACGCGCCTGTAGTGGCGGCCAATTTCTCGCGTCTGGTGATCGACCCGAACCGGGGCGAGGATGACCCGACCCTGCTGATGAAGCTGTATGATGGGTCGATCATCCCCGGCAATCGTCACGCCGACGCGACCGAGCGGGAACGGCGACTGAACATGTGTTATCGCCCCTATCACAATGCTTTGGCCGAGCTGGCGGCCTTACCCCATGCGGTGATCGTGTCCATGCACTCCTTTACCCGACAGCTGCGGGGGCGCGACCCCCGCCCGTGGCATGTGGGCGTTTTGCACACCCCGGACGAGCGTTTTGCGCGCCCGCTGATCACCCGGTTGCAGGCAGAAGACGACCTGTGCGTCGGCGTAAACGAACCCTATACCGGTGTCCTGCCCGGAGATGCCATCGACAAGCACTGCACCGCCTTTGGTCGCCCCAATGCCCTGATCGAGCTGCGCAATGATCTGATCGCCGATCACGCTGGACAACGGGCTTGGGCGGAACGTTTGGCAGTTGTGCTGCAGGACGCACTGGATACCAGCGACCTTTGACCACACCTCATTGTGAGGATACCACCTGATCCCCATATATTCGTCGAAAGGGGATCGCCATGACCCAGGAATTCGCAACCTCTGTGTTTGGTTGGATGGCCGCGCTGAACATCGCAGTGCTGTTGTTCACAACATTAATGGTCCTACTGCTGCAGGAGCAGATTGCGGGCATTCACAGCAAGTTATTCCAGATGGAGCGGTCGGAAGTGAAACGAGCGTATTTCCGGTATCTGGCCAACTACAAGATCCTTACATTGATCTTTTTCATCGTACCTTGGCTGGCCTTGAAACTGGCCTGACATCCTGTTTGTTGAAACATCGCCTCCGGACCGCTAGGTCAAGGACAACGATACTGTCATCCGGAGTCAGCGCATGGACAAGCAAACCGAAATCGAACTTCAGGCCGCAGCCTTCCGCCGGTTGCAAAAGCACCTGATGGAAGACCGCACCGACGTGCAGAACATCGACATGATGAATCTGGCCGGGTTCTGCCGCAACTGCTTGTCGCGCTGGTATCAGGAAGCGGCGAATGAAAAGGGCATCGAGATGGGCAAGGACGAAGCCCGTCAAATTTTCTACGGCATGACCATGGATGAGTGGAAAGCCAATTATCAGACCGAAGCCAGCCCCGAAAAACAGGCCGCCTTCGAGGTCGCCTTTGACGAAAACGTCACCAAAAAAGGTTGAACGCTGAAATCAAAAAGGCCCGCCGGTTTGGCGAGCCTTTTGCTTAGATCGCCGCCTTGCGGCTTTCATCCAGATAAATCTCACGCAGACGCTTGGCAATCGGCCCTGGCGTGCCATCGCCTAGTGCGACGCCGTCAATCTCGACTACCGGCATGACAAAGGCGCTGGCCGAGGTGGTGAACGCTTCATCCGCCTCTTTCGCCTCATCGATCGTAAACAGGCGTTCTTCGACTTCCATCTGCGCCTCGGCAGCCATACGCAACACGGCCTTGCGGGTGATCCCATGCAAGATGTCGTTGGACAGCGGGCGGGTCACGATCTTGCCGTCCTTTACGAAATAGGCGTTGTTACTGGTGCCTTCGGTGACATAGCCATCCTCAATCATCCACGCATCATCGCATCCGGCGGCCTTGGCCATCATCTTGCCCATCGACGGGTACAGCAACTGCACTGTCTTGATATCACGGCGGCCCCAGCGAATGTCATCAATCGAGATGATCTTAGCGCCCTTCTGCGCGGCCGGGCTGTCGGCCAATCCCGGCTTGTTCTGGGAGAACAGAACCAGCGTCGGCTTGGTATCGGCCGCAGGGAACACGAAATCCCGGTCCCCGTCGCTGCCACGCGAGACCTGCAGGTAGATCAGACCTTCTTCGATCCCGTTCAGCTCGACCAGTTTGCGGTGAATAGCCAGGAGTTCATCCTTACTGCATGGCTCGGCCATCTGCAGCTCGTCCAGAGAGCGTTTCAGGCGCACGGCGTGGCCTTCGAAATCGATCAGCTTGCCGTCCAGCACGCTGGTCACCTCATAAACGGCGTCGGCCATCAGGAAACCACGGTCAAAGATCGAGACCTTGGCCTCGGTCTCGGGCAGGTACTCTCCGTTCACGTAAACGGTGCGGGTCATGTCACTCTCCTCAGCCCCAGAGCGCCGCTTTTGGCGGATGCACTCCGGCGTCATCAAAAATAAGCGGGTTGGTGCGGTCTTCGGCCAGAAGAAGCGGGCCGTCAAGGTCCGTTACCATCGCACCCTGCGCCAACAAGGTCGCAGGGGCCATCGCAAGCGAGCTGCCAACCATGCAACCGACCATGACCTTATAGCCCTCGGCCAGCGCCTGCTGCCGCAGCGCCAGAGCCTCGGTCAGACCGCCGGTTTTGTCGAGCTTAATGTTGACCACATCATATTTGCCCTTGAGGCCGGGCAAGCTGCTGCGATCATGACAGGACTCGTCGGCGCACACGGGCACCGGACGCTCCATTCCGATCAGCGCGTCATCTTCACCGGCAGGCAAGGGTTGCTCGACCAGAGCCACACCCAAACGCACCAGATGCGGGGCAAGGTCGGCATAAACAGCGGCCGACCAACCCTCATTCGCGTCGACGATGATCCGCGCGTTCGGCGCGCCCGCGCGAACGGCTTCAAGCCGGGGCATGTCATCCGGTGTGCCCAGCTTGATCTTGAGAAGCGGACGATGCGCGTTGGCGGCTGCTTGCGCCTGCATCGCCTCGGGCGTGTCCAGCGACAGAGTATATGCGGTGATCTCGGGGCCAGGCACTGGCAAACCGGCCAAGTCCCACGCCCGTTTGCCCGCACGCTTGCATTCCAGATCCCACAGCGCGCAGTCCACAGCGTTTCGAGCCGCCCCAGCGGGCAGCAGGTCCATAAGCGATTGCCGGGTGAAATCCGCAGGCAATCCCGCGATCTCGGCCTCGACCGACTCGAGCGTTTCATCATAGCGCGCATAGGGCACACATTCGCCCCAGCCCTGATGCACCCCGTCCGAGATCCGAACGGTCAGCACCTTGGCCTCGGTCCGCGACCCGCGCGAGATGGTGAACACCTGCGCCAACCGAAACACATCCCGCGAAACGTCTATCCGCATCACAAATCTTTCCCCTGCAGAGTGACCAAGATTTTTCGACGAAAAATTTTGGTCCGACCGTGTTACAGCGCCGCCAGCGCGTCAACCAGCTTACCCGCACCAAAGCGGTACGGGTCGGTTGCGGGCAAGCCCATCTCGGCCTCGACCTCGGCGATATAGGCATGCGCCTCGTCTTCGCTCAGGTTCTGGGTGTTAATCGACACACCGACAACCTGACAGGCCGGGTTGGCGATCCGCGCCAGCGGCAGCGCCGCGTCACGCAGATCCGGCAGCGACGGCAGGGAATATTCGGGCAGGCCGCGCATATGCGTCCGTGTGGGTTCGTGACACAGGATCAGCGCATCGGGCTGACCGCCGTGGATCAGCGCCATGGTCACACCGGAATAGGACACATGATACAGTGACCCCTGCCCTTCGATGTGATCCCAGTGATCGGCGTCATTTTCGGGCGTCAGGTATTCGACCGCCCCGGCCATGAAATCGGCCACGACCGCGTCGAGCGGAACCCCTTGCCCGGTGATCAGAATGCCCGTCTGCCCCGTGGCGCGGAAAGTGGATTTCATGCCCCGCTTGCGCATCTCGGCGTCCATCGACATGGCGGTATACATCTTACCCGCCGAACAATCGGTCCCCACGGCCAGACACCGCTTGCCGCTGCGCTTTTTACCATTGGCAATCGGATAGCCAACAGTCGGCACACGCACGTCGTGCAACGTGCAGCCATGGGTTTGCGCCGCGGCCACCAGATCGCCCTCATCGCGCAACAGGTTATGTAGGCCAGAGGCCAGATCAAACCCCATCTCGAGCGCCTCGATCAGCACTTTCTTCCACGCCGCACTGATCACGCCGCCCCGGTTGGCAACGCCAATGACCAGCGTTTTCGCCCCAGCAGCTTTGGCCTCGGCCAGAGTCAGGTCGGTCATGCCCAGATCGGCCTTGCAACCCTCCATCCGGTACTGGCCCACGGCGTTCTCGGGACGCCAGTCCCGGATGCCGATGGCGACTTTTGCGGCCAACTGGTCGGGCGCATCGCCCAAAAACAACAGATACGGTGTCTCGATCATTGCGGTGCACTCCTTTGATTCCGACGCAGGCTAGTGGAGCCGGCAGGCGAGAGTTTCGCGAATTCCTTGGGCAACATGAGGCCGGTTGGGAAATTTTTGCACAACTACCCTAAATTCCGCAAAAATCTTTCATGTTCTCAAACCGATTAAACTTTAACCACCGGGGACGCAGCGTATTTTGGTGAATGCTGCGAATGCAATGCCGCATCTGCACAAAGGCGCTTGCGCAGGCTTGCGCAATTTAATACCCAATGAGGCAAGAAAATCGTAATTTCCTTACTCGCACGAGGTCCAGATGAGCTTTCGCCTTCAACCCGCCGCCCCTGCCCGCCCTAACCGCTGTCAGCTGTTTGGCCCCGGATCGAACACCAAGCTGTTCCCGAAAATGGCGGCCTCGGCGGCCGATGTGATCAATCTGGACCTTGAGGATTCCGTCGCCCCCACCGACAAGGACGTGGCCCGTGCCAATGTGATCGAGGCGCTGAACACAATCGACTGGGGCGGCAAATACATGTCCGTCCGCATCAACAGCCTCGACACGCCCTACTGGTATCGCGACGTGGTTGATCTGCTGGAACAGGCCGGCGACCGTCTGGACCAAATCATGATACCCAAGGTGGGTTGTGCGGAGGACGTCTATGC
The DNA here is from genome assembly GCF_059609525.1 of Ruegeria sp. YTSC325. Classification (NCBI taxonomy): domain Bacteria; kingdom Pseudomonadati; phylum Pseudomonadota; class Alphaproteobacteria; order Rhodobacterales; family Roseobacteraceae; genus Ruegeria; species Ruegeria sp. YTSC325. The sequence goes on along the minus strand of NZ_JBXWLY010000012.1, from coordinate 11,614 downwards.
CGTTGACGCGCTGGTCACGGCGATCGAGCGCGCCAAGGGCCGCACCAAGCCGATCAGCTTTGAAGTCATCATCGAATCCGCCGCTGGTATCGCCCATGTCGAAGCCATCGCGGCCTCCTCCCCGCGTCTGCAGGCCATGAGCCTTGGGGCAGCAGACTTTGCGGCCTCGATGGGGATGCAAACCACCGGCATCGGTGGCACGCAGGAAAACTATTACATGCTGCGCGAGGGCGAAAAGCACTGGTCCGATCCGTGGCATTGGGCGCAAGCCGCCATCGTCGCCGCCTGCCGCACCCATGGCGTGCTGCCGGTTGACGGCCCGTTCGGCGATTTCTCGGATGATGAGGGGTATATCGCACAGGCCAAGCGCTCGGCCACGCTGGGTATGGTGGGCAAATGGGCGATTCACCCTAAGCAGATCGCGCTGGCCAATCAGGTCTTCACCCCGTCGGACGAAGCGGTGTCCGAGGCGCGCGAGATCCTGGCGGCAATGGAACAGGCCAAGGCCAATGGCGAAGGCGCAACCGTCTACAAAGGGCGTTTGGTCGATATCGCCTCGATCAAACAGGCCGAGGTGATCGTGGCACAGGCCGAACTGATCGCCGCCAACGGTTAACGAAGCAAGGCGCCCCCCGGGGCGCCTTTTTCTTTACCGACCGAAGACGTCGTTGGGCGTCCATGTAAAACGCTCGCCCTTTTTGCCCGATTTCATCATCAGGCAGGATGTGCCATATTTCTGAAAATATGTGATCTTCAGCGGATACCACCCGGCTTGTGGCACTTCGACCTCGGTTCTCTGATTGGCTTCGCAGCCTTGCCGCCCATTGACATAGCCGATCTGCTGCCCCCCGACCCAAGCGTCGATACCGTCATTCGACCAAGTCTCAAGCTCATAGACACCGGGTGAGTCGAACTTGATATACCCAGTGACTTCGGCTGCGACGTTGAACGCCTCGTTGAATGTCAAAACCGGATCGCCTTCGGTCGTATCACGATAATCCAAGCCACGCAGTGGTTTACCTGACTTGGCTTTCTTCAGAAGAAAACCAACTTTGGCCAAGTTTTGAATTTTGCGAGGAGGGTTCCCTTCCCATGCGTATTTCACATCCAATCCGGGTTTGGGATTGGGTTGCGGGTTTGCCGGTTGCAGTTTCAAGGGTGCAGCCAACGCACCCCCGGCGAAAATCGCCAAGGCAGCGGCAAGTGCTCCGGTTCGAACGAGGTTCATGGTCTTCTCCCTGATACGGTCCCTTTGAGGTTATTCCCCATTTCGGTGGGACATTTGTTCAACACTAGGACGTCGGAAATTACCCGGCAAGAGAGTTAACAATCACATTTTCGCAGTCATCCGCGCATATCTTTGGGAGAACCCATCACCACGTATGACGTGATCGAGGTGACATGCGGCAGTGTTCCCAAAACGTCGGTGTGGAATGTTTTGTAGGCGGGCAGATCTTGGCACTCTACGCGCAACAGGTACTCGATCGTTCCGGTGATGTTGTGGCATTCAACCACCTCGGGCGCGTTTTGCAATGCGCGTTCGAACCCTTCCTGCGCCGCTTTTGTATGCTCGCCAAGCCCCACACCGATATAGGCCACAAAGCCCACCCCTAACGCCGCAGGGTTCAATACTGCGCGGTAACCTGAAATTACGCCTGAGCGCTCCAGCTCCTGCACCCGGCGCAAACAAGCCGAGGGGGACAGACCCACACGGTCGGCCAATTCCAGGTTGCTGATACGGCCATCTCGGGTCAATTCACGCAATATATGTTGGTTTTTTTGATCTATCTTCGACATTTGTTGCTAAAAATAAAGACACACGCACAATTTTGCAATTTCATTTGCCGTTTTCTGGGCAATGCTGCGCGCCATGACCTATGACTTGCTTCTGGCCCTGATCACCTTTGCCTTTGTCTCTTCAATTACACCGGGACCGAACAACCTGATGCTGATGGCCTCGGGCGCAAATTTCGGGTTCCGCCGGTCAATCCCTCATATGCTTGGCATCGGGCTGGGTTTCACCTTCATGGTTGTTTTAGTTGGACTGGGTCTGGCGGCTGTCTTCGACCAATACCCAACCAGTTACACGGTGCTGAAAATCGCATCCGTAATCTATCTGCTATTCCTGGCCTGGAAAATCGCCAATGCCGCACCTTCAGGTCAAGCGGCCGAGGCTGGAACGCCCATGACGTTTCTGCAAGCTGCCGCATTTCAATGGGTCAATCCAAAAGCGTGGGCCATGGCCCTGACAGCGACCACGGCCTATTCACCGGGCCGTACGCCCGAGGCCATTTTGATCGTGGCGCTGATCTTTGGCGCCGTCAATCTGCCATCGGTCAGCACATGGACGGTACTTGGGCAGCAAATGGCGCGAGTCCTCACGAACCCGCGCCGTTTGTTGGTTTTCAATTGGACCATGGCCACGCTGCTGGTTGCGTCGCTCTATCCGGTCCTTTGGCCTGCTTGATTTACTTGAGCGGCAGGCAGATTTCCGTCAGCAGTTCATCGGGCGGCGTATCGCGTGGGTCGTTGAGGTAAATCTCATAGCAGGGTTGATCCGCAGGCTCTTCGCCTGAGTCCGGCAGCCAATTGCCGAACAGGCTGTGATAGGCGGCATGAATACCGGAATACGGACCTTTGTAGCGCAAGACAGCGGTCTTACCGCCGGGGATACTGAGGTCTTCCATCCCGTCCGGGGCCGCGTCTCCACGATATTCCGCGCCTGCGTAGCTGCGCAGGTCCTGCTCGGGCACCTCGTCGGGGCTGTCAAGGTAAAGACCAATGACCGGGCCTAATTGAGGCCAAAGCTTGCGGGATTCGCACAACGCGCCGAAAGTTTCAAAACTCCTGCCGATCTCGGCATAGTTGCCGCGGTGCTTCAACGCGACAATCCGGCGGGCAGGTTCAGTACGGGTTTCAACGGGGTGCATCGGGTAGTCTCCTATTTTGAAATGTGGATGTGCTGGCAGGAACAGACCGGCCTTGCGAAAGGCGGCAGGGCTGGTGCCATAGGCGTCAGAGAACGCCCGCGCGAAGGAGTTCAGGTTCGGATAGCCCACGTCGTTGGCCACTTGCGCAACCGGCACGTCGGTCTGCACCAACCGGCTGGCGGCACGGTGCAAACGGATCCGGCGCACTGCCTGCGCACAGGTTTCGCCCGTTATTGCCCGAAACACACGGTGCCAGTGAAATCTCGACATCGCCGCCACATCCGCAAGTGCATCCAATGACAGATCCCCTGCGGGGTTGTCGTGGATATATTCAAGCACACGCAGGATGCGGGTTTCATAGCTGTTTGCCATCCGGTTTCGTCCTTCTTCCTTGCCCCCTCACACAAACATATTGCCGATCCACAAATCTTGCTGAGTTGCATCCCAGGCGACGTCAGGTCATATAGCAGGGAACTTCCGCGTTGAGAGGCGTCATGACCCAGTATCTGGATTTCGAAAAACCGCTGGCCGAGATCGAAGGCAAGGCCGAGGAACTGCGCGCGCTGGCCCGCGCCAACGAAGAAATGGACGTGGCCGAAGAAGCCGCCGCGCTGGATGCCAAGGCCGCCAAGCTGCTGGATGAGTTGTATGGCGATCTGACCCCGTGGCGCAAATGCCAGGTGGCGCGGCACCCCATGCGCCCTCATTGTCAGGACTATGTCAAAGAGCTGTTTACCGAATTCACCCCTCTGGCCGGCGACCGCAATTTTGCCGACGATCTCGCGGTGATCGGCGGGTTGGCGCGGTTCAACGATCAGCCCGTGATGGTGATCGGCCACGAAAAAGGATCAGACACCAAATCGCGGATCGAACGCAATTTCGGCATGGCCCGCCCAGAAGGCTATCGCAAAGCCGTTCGCCTGATGGAAATGGCGGGGCGTTTTGGCCTGCCGGTGATCACCCTGATCGACACGGCCGGGGCCTATCCCGGCAAAGGGGCCGAGGAACGCGGCCAGTCCGAAGCCATCGCGCGGTCAACCGAGATGTGCCTAAAGATCGGTGTGCCGCTGGTTTCCGTGATCATCGGAGAAGGAGGTTCGGGCGGTGCGGTTGCGTTCGCGACGGCTAACCGTGTCGCGATGCTGGAACATTCGGTCTACTCGGTGATCTCGCCCGAGGGCTGTGCCTCGATCCTGTGGAAAGATGCCGAAAAGATGCGCGAGGCCGCCGAGGCGTTGCGCCTGACCGCCCAAGACCTATACAAACTTGGCGTCTGCGACCGGATCATTACCGAGCCCAAGGGCGGGGCCCATCGCGATCCCTCGGCCACTGTTGATTCGGTGCGTGCAGCGATTGCCTCGATGCTGCAAGAGCTCGACGGCAAAGACCCGGCAGCCCTGATACGCGACCGCCGCCAGAAATTCCTGGATATCGGCTCGAAAGGTCTGGCAGCCTAAAGCGCCTAGCCGCCCAACCTGCGCAACAGCGCGACCGAGGGCTCTCCGGTCACCGGAAGGCCATTGGCGCTCTGATAGCCGCTGATGGCGGATTTAGTGTTGTTACCAATCACCCCATCCGCGCCTTGCGTGTCGTAACCCGCAGCGGTCAGACGGCGCTGAAGCTCTTTGCGGTCCTCCAGCGTCAGCCCGGTCGCATTCGGCCCGAACGAGGCCTGAAACGGCGCGCCCCCCGCGATCCGATCTGACAGGTGTCCGACGCCAATCGCGTAGCTATCCGAGTTGTTGTACCGCTTGATCACCTGAAAATTGCGGAACACGGCAATGCGCGGCCCCGGCACCTGCGGCTGCAGCACCGCGACGGGTGTACCGGAAACCGTGCCGACCTCGCCCCCCCAGGGCTGCCCACGCTTCCATCCCGAACGGGCCAGATAGGCCGCTGTCGACGCGAGCGAATCTGAGGGGTCCTCGGACCAGATGTCACGCCTGCCGTCGCCGGTATGATCCACTGCAAAGGCCAGATACGAGGTCGGGATGAACTGAGTATGCCCCATTGCACCGGCCCAACTGCCGGTCATCTTGTCCGGCGTCGTATCCCCCGCCTGAATGATCTGAAGCGCCGCGATCAGCTGTTTTTCAAAAAACGCACCGCGTCGCCCGTCATAGGCCAATGTGGATGTTGCCGAAACCACCGGCACATCCCCGCGCCGCGCGCCATATCGGCTCTCTAACCCCCAGACAGCGACGACAACCTCTTTGTCGACACCATATTGCGCCTCGATCTGCGACAGAGTTGCGGCGTGCCGAACCATCATCTGCTGGCCTGTCTCGATCCGCTCATCCGAGGCTGCGATAGCCAGATAATCCTCGAGCGAACGCTTGAACTCGACCTGATTGCGGTCACGTTCGATAACTCCGGGCAAATAGCCTGCCCCCTGGAACGCACGGTTTAGGGTTGTTTGCGAAATCCCCTGCGATGCGGCGCGTGTTTTGAAACCGGCTACCCAGGCGTCCCACCCGGCATTCGGAACCGGCCGCATCCGCGATGCAGGAGCTGTGGTTTGCGTGCCACCTGAACAGGCGGCCAAGAGGGTCGATCCAAGACCGACAGAAAATACCCGACGATTGATCATGATTGAAATCTGCTCTTGTTGTGGTTTGGGATCAGAGTAACCCAGACCACCCGTCCAAGCCAGAACTGCTGTAGCGAAACAAACGTACGCGGCAATGTCGGCAAATCGCCGCTTAAGTTACCAGCATCCGCAGACCCTGCGTCACGTCCGAACGCACCGCCAGACGCAAACCGGGTTCATCCCCGGCCTTGAGCGCGGCGATGATCAGTTTGTGATAATGCGGGGGTTCTGTACGCCGCAGCCGCCCATAAAGCGCCCGCATGGTCGGCCCAAGTTGCAGCCACACAGTCTCGGCCATCGCCAGCATCGCTGGAGCCTGCGCCCTTAGGTACAAAGTGCGGTGAAATTCGAGATTTGTGCGGATATAGCCGACGGCATCGCGCTTGGTAACCATCTCGGCAACGGTCATGTTGATGCTCTGCAATCGGTCGATCAGGGCCATGTGCGCGCGCGGCAGGGCCCGGCTGGCAAGCTCGACCTCTAGCAGCGCGCGCAGAGCAGCAAGTTCCTCGATACGGTCATTGGTCAACTCTGGTGTCGACACCCGTCCGGATGAGGACAGGAACAAGGCACCTTCGGCCGCAAGACGCCGCACAGCTTCGCGTGCGGGCGTCATGGACACCCCGAATTCTTTACCGATCCCACGCAGGGTCAACGCATGACCCGGAGCGATTTCCCCATGCATGATCCGCGCACGCAGGGTCCGATACACCCTGTCATGCGTAGCTGTCTGCGAGTCGGAAGAACGCGTGTTTAACATTTGACCATGTGATCACAAATTGATTTGGGGTCAACTCACAGGAGCGTCAAATCTGTACTGATGCAACTGCGCCCCGTTGTCGCGCAACCAACGCCGCTGTTCACGGTAGTCACCAAATATCCGCTCAACCTGATCCCAGAACGCTCGGGAATGGTTCATCTCGACCAGATGGGCCACTTCATGTGCAGCGACATAGTGCAGAATTTCAGACGGCGCGAGGATCAGCCGCCATGAAAACATCAAACCACCAGCCGAGCTGCATGACCCCCAGCGCGACCGCGTATCGCGAATAGTCAGGCCAGAGTAACTGCGCCCCAACATCGCCGCGTAGTCATCGCAGGCACCGGTCAACCGGTCGCGAGCGAGCTCTTTCAGAAACCGGGCCAAACGCTTTGCCTCGGCACCCTCGGGCACGGCGATTTCGTCGCCTCTGAGAAGCACGCGCCGACCTTCTGCTGGGACGATTCGCCGTTCGGTTCCTTCGATTGGTAACATCTGACCAAATTGCACCACCGCAGGATCCGGACGATCTTGCAGATGTTGGCGTATCCAGTCTGCCTTGAGATGCGCAAAATTCAACGCCTCAGACTCGGGCACACCATCGGGGTAAGTTAGTGTAACACGTCCATCCAATTGGGAAATCCGCAGGCTGATCCGCCTGGCACGCGCTGATTTGCGCAGTGTCAGCCGCACACGGGGTGTGCCGGGCAGTGCGTGCTCTCCCATTGGTTATGTTCTCCTGTGCAAAGGCTTTGACAGTGCCCGCTGCATGTGGCACGTGACCTGAATCGTTATTACGACTCACCTGATATCAAGGGGATTTCACATGCCCAAGGAAGAATGGGGCGTTAAGCGCATTTGCCCAACAACCGGCAAGCGGTTTTACGACCTGAACAAGGACCCGATCGTCAGCCCCTATACCGGCGAGATCGTTGAGCTGGACACCGGCAAAAGCCGGATGATTGCGGCTGACGCGGAAGATGCGGCCTCGGCCAAAGCGCGCGAGAATGCGTCGAACGAGGATATTGTTCTGGACGATGACGACAATGTCGACGTCGATCTGGACGATGACCTGCTGGATGATGATGACGACAACAATGATGACGTCTCTCTGGACGACATCAAAGACATGTCGTCTGAAGACGAAAACTAATACCGTTCAGAGGCGGCCCAGAGCCGCCTCGAACCTTCCCAGACGATGAGCGGAAAGATTTTGCCAGAATTCATTTTTGGACTTGCACTCGCTGCCGCCGTCTCATAAACGTCCGTCCACTGCTTCGGCAGTCCCTAGATGGGGCCTTAGCTCAGTTGGGAGAGCGCTTGCATGGCATGCAAGAGGTCAGGGGTTCGACTCCCCTAGGCTCCACCAAATCCCCATGATATGCTTTGAACTCAATAACTTCATGGTTTTCAATGGTTTCTCCAAGGGTCTGTTACATTGAGGTGTTACAGTGAGGAACCTTGAGAAGATGTCTGGACACCCCCGTCTGTACCGCCGTGGATCAACCTATTATCACCGTGCAGCCGTCCCGAAGGACATTGCTGAATCGTACGGTAAGGTCGAAGAAACCTTCTCTCTACGCACCAAAAACAGGGCTGAGGCTCTCGTTAGGGTTCGTATAGAAGCAGCCCGCATTGACCGCCTGTTTGAGGAACACGGGAGAGCGCTGAGCAGGCAACAGGAGAAGGACGCAGAGGAGCCTCTGGAAGAACTCACCCCCATCCAGATAGCCCGGGCAAAGCAAGCCTACCTGCATCATCTCTTGGATGAGGACGAAGAGGCTCGGTTGGAAGGCTTCGAGGACCCAGAAGATCCAGACGAACACATCGCCTATGAACCACGCCCAACCTTTGAGGAATGGAAACAGGTCAATCAAGACATGAACGAGGTCAACCGAGCCAACCTCGCTCGAGGCAAACGCGATGAGTTCTTCCGGTCAGAGGCCGTGGAGATTCTCACGTGGGAAGGCATTGACCTGAAACTGGCCGAAGGTTCCCCAAGTTGGCCAAGGTTGATCCGGGCGCTCCAAGAGGCATCTGTGGAAGCCCATGAGACGACGAAGGATAGAGACCTTGGCAATCCAGTTGCTACCCCGCCCTACCCCGAGGTTACTCCAAGCGAAACTGACGGTGGCACGGCGGGTCCTCTCCTGTCTGACGCAGTAACGAGTTGGGAAGCCGAGAAGTCACGAGGCGCATGGTCACCCAAAGTACGCGATGATCATTTGGCTTGGATGGCCGCGCTCAAGGAGATCGCAGGCGACAAGGCCCTCTACCAACAGGGGCGGGGCGGTTGACGCTCAGTGAACTCGAAGCATGGGCAAAACGGGTGAAGAGAGGAACCAAGGCCGATGCTCAGGATCAAGAGAGCCGACACCTACCTGCGAACAACGATGTTCGCTACGTTGCCCCGCGAGAAAACCACGGGCCTATTCGTCAGGTACACCCATCATCCAGCCGATCCGCAAATTGATGCGTCGATCATCGTTGTCGAACATGCAAGGACCGGATGCTTCGGGATCGGTTGGCACTATCTGGTACTTGTTGACGGAACGGTCGAGGTATGTCGCCACCCCCTGACGTGTGGCGCAGTCGGTCGAGAAAACTTCACAAGAAGTCATATCCAGATTGGCGTGGTCGGTGGACGGGATCGTGAGACAGGTAAGTTCTCCGAGACGTTGACACCTGCTCAGCGTGACGCGCTGGAATGCCTCTATCAGAAACTCGCGGATACACTTGGTGTCCCTCTCGAGATCGATGAGAGCCTCGAGAAGTTCACCCTCGTGCAATATGACCAGTCCGAAGCTGCCGAAGCTGAACTCGAAGAACGCCTCGACCGCAACGAGACACTTTCAATAGGCCCTCATTAAATCCCTCGTTTCCCGGCGAAACGTACAATCACCCATTCCCACAGAAAATCAGAAAATTGTGGTTGAGAAAATCTGTTCCCTCAAGGGGTTACAGGAGGCGTTCTCATGTCCTCAGCTTTCGCACCATCCCTGCAATCAAGGAACCTAGCAAATGTCCTTAGAGACACTCCCTGCATCCGCCAAGAAGGCGACCCAATACTTCATCGACAACAGCAAGCTCCGCAAAGGTAAACGCCGAGATGCGTTGACCAACCAGATCGCACAAGCCAAGCGACCCATGGTTCACGCCAAGAAACTCCTGGACACCTTCGGCAAACCCAAGCCCGCATCCCTGACAACTAAAGAATTTGAGCGTTTGTTCCTTGAACACGTCGCCAAGTCCGGCATACCTGATCCCACTATCCTGCCGATGATCAAGAAGGCTAAGCTCCGCGCTCGAGATGAAGACCTGACGCTGGATCAAGCCAAACACGTTCTCAGAATCGCTGGCCGCGCCTTCAATGGCCGCTGCCAAGATGAGATTGATCAGAGCCGGGACGTTGCTCGGCTTTCTCTGGGCCTAGCCCCCTACGTCAAACCCGAGATCGCCGCCCGGAAACCTGAGGTTCATCCCTCACCCAACATGGCTGAGAAGAGCGTTGCTGCTGCCATTAGCTACAACGAAGACACTGCATCGGAAGCAGACCGCCGGTTATACGCGAAGGCTATCGCGGAGAATACCCGAGGTGAACTCACGGTTCACCGGGTAGACCAGATCGCTCGGCTTATTGGAGTTCGATGATGTCGAACTTCGCAACCCAACCTCTGCTTCCTGTATCAATCACCAAATCCAAAGGACTCAACATGACATCCAAACCCAAAACCACACCGCAACCGCTGAGTGACGATAGTCAAAGCTGGCAGCGTACATTGGCCATTCTCGCGGGTATCCGGCAAGTGCGCCAAGAGATGCGCGAAGAGGCAGACCAGATCACAGCCGCATATCCCAACCAAATGATTGTTCCGGGTCGTGGCGAACGTGCCGACATCGTGTCCGTCCTGGATGAGGGTTACGCGTCGATGGTCAATGACCTCCGCCGGATTGCCATAAGTTGCGGGCTTACTATGCCGGAGGACTTGAGGTGAGGCGCACCACGGTCCAAGAACATCCACGCATCAGGCTAACACGCATGCTGGAAACTCTCGGCAGTGCCGTCTTCAAAGTTGGTAACGCGAAGCTGACGGGCGGCACCCACGTTCTTCAGCAGCCCTTCGGTCTAGTTTTCACAAGCGGTGATTGCGGATGGACCTTTGATCTCTCCGAGGCCCGTGCGTTCCAAGCTGACGATGCCCCGATGTTTGGGGCAGCAATCGTCCCATTGAGTGAAGCTCGTCAAATCATCGTCACTGTCCTCAACCAGCAACGCGCAGAAGTCGAGCAGACACTCATCGCGCAAAGCCAAGGGTACACCAACCAATGATCTTGGAGTGACCCCCAAGGACCCTACACAACTCGACCGCAAACCCACCACGGTAGCACCTGCGTTGAACTCAGCGTTTACTGCAGGTCGCCTGGTGAAGTGTCCGCAGCTTGAGACCTCGGCGAAGAACAGAACGGAGACGTGTTTCCTTTCATAGCCCAAGCCGACTGGGTCGTTGATATCCCCCTAGAAAGGTTGAAAAGGGTGCCATCTCGGCGCAATCATTAGGTTGATGAAATGTGTTTGCTTATTTTTTTGTGCTTTCGCTTTTCCTGCCGTCGCGGCGGAGGTCTCTGTGGTTGATGGTGACACTCTTGAGATCGGAGAGGTTACATACAGGATCAACGGAATAGATGCTCCGGAGTTCGGACAGAAGTGTAATTCCTCCGCGGGAACGTGGCCTTGTGGAAAGGCAGCGGTGAAGGCGATGGCTGACCTTGTGGAGGGTCGATCGGTGCGATGCGAACCTTTATCGACCGACCGTTATGGGAGGATTATCGCCACGTGCTACTCAGATGGACAGGACGTAGGCGCTGAGATGGTCAGTCAGGGTTATGCTTGGGCGTACGTCAGGTTTTCCGAGGTTTATGTCCCAGAAGAAACCGAGGCACGATCCCGGTCACTGGGGATTTGGCAAGGTGAAACACAGCCTGCTTGGGAGTATCGCGCTGCCAAATGGAAAGAGGCATCAAAAGATGCGCCAGAGGGCTGCCCGATAAAGGGAAACATCTCGCAGAACGGTATGATCTATCATCCGCCTTGGTCTCCTTGGTATTCCCGAACCAAGATCAACGAAGAGAAAGGTGAGCGTTGGTTTTGCGATGAAGAAGAGGCCCTCGCAGCGGGCTGGCGAGCGCCGAAATGGCGGTAGGTACAATCGCTAGTTGGAAAGCGGTCATTCAGGAGAATTCGCTTAAAGTCCGCTGAGAGCCCAAAGCGGACAGCAAGGTGAATTTCGTTCAGCGGCCTCGCAAGCCGAACGCAAAGCGGAGTTCGGTTGTGCT